>JAXDIL010000199.1:0-9806 GCA_034664005.1 Thermoleophilaceae bacterium
CGAGCGACGCGGCGATGAACACGATCCACTGCACCGCGAGGCCGACCCCGGTGAGCGCCACCACGGCGGCCAGCGTGGCCGCGATCGCGATCGGCCCGAGGAAGAATCCAAGCGTGACGATCTCGCCAACCGCGAGCAGGCCGGCCGCGACCATCCACAAAACCCAGTCGTCCATCTCTAGCCGATCCTACCCCGCACGCCGCCCGGCGCCGTGGAGATCAGCGACCTGGCGCGACCGGAGTCGAGCACGCAGTTGGCGGGGCGCGGCCCACTGAAGTCCGCGACGCTCCCGCGCCTGAGCCGGTCGGTCGAGATCCCGAGCGCGCCCGCGATCTCGCAGGCGAGCTCCCAGCGGCTCATCGGCTCGGCGCCTGCGACGTGCAGGACGCCGGTCGCATCGCTGCCCACGAGCTCGACCAGCGCGGTCGCAAGCTCCGAGACGAGCACCGGCGAGCGCCACTCGTCCTCGAAGAACGTCATCTCGCGCTTGCCGCTCGCGGCCTCGAGCACGACACGCTCGTGCGACCCCGGCTCCCGGCCGCCCACCAGCAGTGAGGTGCGCACGATCAGCGCGCCGGGGTGCAGCTCGCTCACGCGCCGCTCCGCCTCCAGCTTCGAGCGTGCGTACTCCCCGAGCGGGTTCGGCTCGTCGTCCTCGGTGTAGGGCTCGGCCTTGGTCCCGTCGAAGACGACGTCGGTCGAGACGTGCACGAGCCGGGCGCCCAGCTCTGCCGCGGCCGTCGCGACGTTCGCCGTGCCCTCCGTGTTCACCTTTGGGTCGTCCTGGCGGTAGGCGGTGTGGATCACGGCGGACGGGTGCAGCTCGGCGAAGCCCGCGCGCAGGGCACGCGGGTCCAGCAGCTCCAGCCTCGGATGCGCCGCGCCCGTTTGCCGGACGAGCTCCGAGCCGAGATAGCCCGTGCCGCCCGTGACGAGCAGCGTCACGCGTCCAGCGCCTGCTCCACGTCCGCGAGCAGGTCGGCGGTGTCCTCGCAGCCGGCCGAGAAGCGGATGAAGCCGTCCGGCACCGCGTCGCCGCGCCAGCGCGCGCGGCGCTCCGCCGAGCTGAGCACGCCGCCGAAGCTGGTCGCGTCGGCCACGAGGCGCGCGGCCGCGAGGAAGCGCTCGGCGCGCTCACGACTGCCGAGGTCGAACGAGACGATCGTCCCGTAGCCGGACATCTGGCGGCGCGCCACCTCGTGCCCCGGGTCGCTCGGCAGGCCGGGATAGCGCACGCCTTCCACGTCGTCGCGAGCAGCGAGCAGCCGCGCGATGGCGAGCGCGTTGTCGCAGCCGCGCTCGAGCCGCAGCGCGAGCGTGGCGAGCGAGCGGTGTGCGAGCCAGACCTCGAAGGGGCCGGGGACCGCGCCGGCGTGGGTGCGCCATGCACGCAGCGCCTGGGCGCGCTCGGGGTCGCGCGTCGTCACGTAGCCGAGCAGCAGGTCGGCATGGCCCGACAGGTGCTTGGTGGCGCTCGTGAGCGAGTAGTCGGCGCCGAGGTCGAGCGGCCGCTGGAGGAGCGGACCGGCGGTTGTGTTGTCGACGACCGTCACCGCATCGGCCTTCGCGAGCGCGGCGACGTCGTAGACCTCGAGCGCCGGGTTCGAGGGCGTCTCCATCCAGAGCAGATCCGCGCCCTCGGCGGCCTCGGCCAGCCCGGCCGGCGGCGCGAGCCGCACCTCAACCCCGCGCGGCTCGAAGTGCGTGCGCGCCAGATGGCGCACGCTGTGGTAGCAGCCATGGTCCATCGCCAGGACCGATCCGGGCTTCAGCTGCGTGAGCAACAGCGCCGCGGCCGCGGCCATGCCCGAGGCGAACAGCACCGCCTCGGCGCCCTCGAGCGAGCCGAGCGCCTCTTCGTAGCGGGCCCAGGTGGGGTTGCCGTAGCGGCTGTAGGTCGCGGGCGAGTCAGAGGGCGCCCCCGTGAAGTGGAACGGCGCGGCGAACACGGGGCCGGGCAGGAACGGCTCGCCCTGCTCGGGCTCAGGCAGGCCGGCCCGGACGACGCGCGTGCTGGGTCCGGGCTCGCTCACGGCTCGAGGATCGCCTGGGCGAAGTCGTCGGGGTCGAATGGGCGCAGGTCCTCGAGCGCCTCGCCGATGCCGATCAGCTTGACCGGCACGCCGAGCTCCTGGGCGATCGCGAGCGCGATGCCGCCCTTCGCGGTCCCGTCGAGCTTCGTGAGCGCGATGCCGGTCACGTCGACGGCCTCGCGGAACAGGAGCGCCTGGCGGAGCCCGTTCTGGCCCGTCGTGGCGTCGATCGTCAGGAGCGTCTCGTGCGGCGCGCCGGGGAGCTGGCGCTCGATCACCTTGCGGACCTTGCGGAGCTCGTCCATCAGGTGCTGCTGCGTGTGCAGGCGCCCGGCCGTGTCGACGATCACAACGTCGTGCCCGCGGGCTTTGGCCGCCCCGATGGCGTCGTAGACGACAGCCGCCGGATCGGAGCCCGCCTCGCCGCGCACGATCTCGCTGCCCGCCCGCTCAGCCCACAGCTCGAGCTGCTCGGCTGCCGCGGCTCGGAACGTGTCGCCCGCCGCGAGCAGCACGGAGCGGCCGAGCTCCTTCTGGAGGTGCCAGGCCATCTTCCCGATCGTCGTGGTCTTCCCGCTCCCGTTGACCCCGGTCACGAGGATCACGGTCGGATGCGCGGTGAGCGGGATCGTGTCGCCATCGACACGGGCGGTCTCGGCGAGCAGCTCACGCAGCCGCCGCGACAGGTCCTCGCCGCCCGCGAGCTCGCCGCTCTCGGCCTCGTTCTCGAGCCGCTCGACGATCTTCGCCGTGGTGGGCGCGCCGACGTCGGCGTAGATCAGCGTCTCCTCGAGCCGCTCGAACGCCTCGTCGTCGAGCGACTGGAAGACGGTCGTCTGCAGCTCCGCGCCGATCGCCTGGCGCGTCTTTGACATGTTCTCGCGCAGCCGTTTGAAGAAGCCGCTCCGCTCGGCCTCGCCGTTCTCAGCGGACGACGCCGGGGCCGCGGCGGTGCCGGTGTCGAAGAGCTGCTGCCAGGTGCGGGCCACGCGCGGAGGATAGGGACGCCCGCGCCGTGGCGCGGGCGTCCCGCTTCCGCCTAGGGCTCGTCCGGATACTCGTCGGCCGGCTCCTCGTCGGGATCCGGGTCGTCCACGACCGGGTCGTCCTCGCAGCCGCTGTACGTCGCGACGCAGGGCTCGTCGACCGGCTCGTCACAGCCGTCGCGGGTCGCCGCGCAGGTGTGCTCGCCCTCGTCGCAGCCGGGACCGGAGGTCGACGCGCAGGCCTTGCCGTCGCCCTCGCGCCTGACCTTCTCGCAGCCGTCGTCGTCAGCCGACTCGGGCTTCTCGAGCTCGTCGCCGTCCTCGCTCTCGTTCTCGTCCGCCGGATCGTCGTCGCCGAGCGGGTCATCATCGCTGACCGGCTCGTCGCCGTCCCCGGGCTCGTCTTCCAGCATCGAGCCGTCGGCGTAGCTCTTCGACGCCTGCACCGGGACCATGATCCTGTCGCCGCGACCGAGCACGACCTCGTCGTAGCCGTCGCCGCAGACGATCTTGTCCGGGTCGCTGCCGTCACCGCCGCCGTTCAGGTAGTCGTTGCCGGGGCCGCCGTCCAGCAGGTCGCCGTCCTGGCCGCCGCGCAGCCTGTCGGCACCCGCGCCACCGAAGAGGGCGTCGTTGCCCCTCCCGCCGCGGATCCGGTCACGCCCACGGCCACCGCGCACCGTGTCGTTCCCAGCCTTCGCGAAGAAACGGTCGTTGCCGCCACGCAGCTTGACCTTGTCGCTTCCCTTGGTGCCGTGGGCGCGATGCCCTCCGGCAATGGCGGTCGCGCTCAGCAGGCTGAACACAGCCACCAGCACGACGAAAAGAGTTCTGCCCTTCATAGCCGCCTCCGTTAGTCCGATCCCCGACCAACGAAATCGGTGCACAACGGCTGATTCTTTAGGCGGCGGCCTCTTCTGCGGACGACAAGGCGTGCTCCTCCGCGGGCCTTCCGGCCAGCTTCCGCGAGACCACGCGCGAGATGCCGTCGCCGCCCATGCTCACGCCGTAGAGCGTGTCGGCGGCGTCCATGGTGCGCTTCTGGTGGGTCACGACGATGAACTGTGCGCGGTCGGAGTAGCGCTTCACGAGCTGTAGGAAGCGGTCGATGTTGAGGTCGTCGAGCGCGGCCTCGACCTCGTCGAGGATGTAGAACGGGCACGGGCGCGCCAGGAAGACGGCGAACATGAAGGCCAGCGCGACCAGCGACTTCTCGCCGCCCGAGAGCAGCGACAGACGCTTCGTGGACTTGCCGGGCGGAGTCACCTCGATCTCCACTCCGGCCTCGGGCTGCTCCTCCTCTTCGCCCTCGGCGGGCTCCGGGGCGTCGCCGCCGACCACGGGGCGCGGGCCCATCTCCTCCTGAACCAGCCGGAGCGCGCCGCGCCCGCCCGGGAACAGGTGCTGCACGACGTCCTCGAAGTTCCTCGCGGCAGCCTCGAAGGTCTGCTCGAACGCCTCGCGGATGCGACGGTCGGTCTCCTTGATGAGGCCCTCGAGCTCGGCGAGCGCTGACTCGAGATCCGCGCGCTGGGTCTCGAGCTCCTCGACGTGAGCCACGGCCTCCTCGTACTCCCGCTTCGCGAGCGGGTTCACGGGTCCGAGCTGCTCACGGCGGCGCATCAGCCGCGCCACGCGCTCGCCCAGGGCCTCGCGCTCCTCCTCGGGCAGCGCCTCGGCGGCCGGCTCCGGCTCGAGGCCCAGCTTGCCGGCCAGCTCGTTCAGCTCGCGCTCGGCGTCCGCGGCGGCGTCGCGCACCTGCTGGGCGGCCACCTCGGCGCCGGTCACGGCCTCGCTCGCGCGCTTGAGGCGGCCGTGCAGCTCCGCCTCCTCCTGGGCGCACGCCTTGAGCGCGGCGGCGGTCTCGTCACCGGCGGCGGCGCCCTCCTCGAGCTCACGGCCCAGGGCGTCGCGCCGCGCCGACACGGCCGCGTGGGCGCTCTCGAGCGCCGTGCCCGCACGCTCCGCCTCCGCCGCCAGCGCGAGATCGCGCTCCGCGCCGGTCTTCAGCGCCACGAGCGCGCGCGTGCGCTCCTGGCGTTCGCGCTCGATGCGCTCGGCGAGCCGCTGCTCCGCGCGCAGGTCGCCGAGCAGCTCCGCTCGGCGCACCGCCTCCGGCCCGTCCTGCGGGGTCTCGCGGCGGCGCGCGATCAGCCACTCGGCGCGGCTGGCCACCTCCTCCGCCTCCGCCACCGCGCGCAGGGCGCCCCTGAGCGCCGACTCCGCCGCCTCGCGAGCGGCGTCGGCCTCCGCCACAGCGGTGCCGTGGCGCTCGACCGCGGCGCGCGCCTCGATCTCCTCGCGCACGGCGTCCTCGGAGGCGGCGATCAGCTCGTCGCGGCGGCCCAGCTCCTCGAGCAGGCGCTCGGCGCCGCCGGCGGGCGCCTGCGACAGCTCGCCGGTGCGCGCGTCGAAGAGCCGCCCGGCCTTCGTGACGGCGACCCCGCTGAAGGTCTCGGTGAGCGCGGAGAGCGATTCGACGACCCAGACCCCGTCCAGTAGCCGCTCGGCCAGCGCCGCGACATCCCGCTCGGGGCGCACAAGCTGCGCGAGTGGTTGCCCGGTCGGGACCGAAGGTGAGGCCGGAACCGCGCCCGCCCGCGTAGGAGTTGTAAGCAGGACGCTTCCGCCGTTCGGGCCCGCGGCGTCCAGGACCCGCTCGCCCTCGGTGCGGTCGTCGACGACGGCGGCGGTGAGGCGCGGACCGAGCACTGCCGCCAGCGCCAGCTCGTAGCCCTTCTCGACGTGAAGCCGCTCCGCGAGCGGCTGCGCGTCGCCGGGCGCCTGGCCCGCGCCGCGCACGAACTGGTTGACGGAGGCCAGCTCGGCGCCCGCCTGTGCCGCACGCGTGCGCGCCGCCTCAGCAGCACGCTCGGCCTCACTGCGAGCGGTCCGCGCAGCGTCGGCAGCCTGCTCGGCGGCGTCGAGGGCGCCGCGGCGCTCGGCCGCCTCGCTCTGCAATTCCCCCACACGCTCGCGCGCTTGCGCGAGCTCCGACTCGAGGCCCTCCAGCTCGCGCGCAAGGCGCTCCTCGCGCCCCGCGTCGAGCTCGGCCAGCTCCGACTCGAGCGCGGTGATCCGCTCCTGCGGCCGCTCCTCCTCGCCTGACAGCTCCGCGTCGGCGGCGGCCTGCTGCTCCAGCAGCTCCACCTGGCGCAGCCGCCGCTCGCGGCGCTCCTGCGCCGCCCCGGCCTGCTCGCGCACGCGCTCGAGCCGCATCGCGATCCGCTCGCTGGCCGAGCGCGCCGCGTACAGCCGTGCCTGAAGCCGCTCGCGGTCGCGCGTCTGAGCGGCAAACGCCTCCTCGGCCTCCTCGCGCCGGCGCGCCACCTCGCTGAGCAGGCGTTCCGCCTCGTCGCGCTCCGTGCGCACCAGGCGGGCGCGCTCCTCGGCCTCGGCCAGCGCGAGCCGCCCGCTACGCGCCGCGTCGCGTGACAGCGAGTAGCGCGCCTCGAGCGTCTGGCGCTCGAGCCGCTCGTGCAGCTCGGCCGCCTCGGCCTGCTGCTTGAGGGGCCTCAGCCGCGAGCGCGCCTCGCGCTCCACGTCGAGCGAGCGCGACAGGTTCTCCTCGGTGCGCTCCAGCTTCAGCTGGGCGCGGCGGCGGCGCTTGCGGTGCTTGCCGAGCCCGGCCGCCTCCTCGATCATCAGCCGCCGGTCGCGCGGGCGCGAGAGCACGATCTGCTCGACCTTGCCCTGCGAGACGACCGAGTGCATCTCCTTGCCGAGCCCCGAGTCGGAGAGCACCTCGACGACGTCGACGAGCCGGCAGCGGGCGCCGTTCAGGCGGTACTCGCCCTCGCCGTCGCGGCCCAGCTTGCGGACGATCGAGATCTCTGAGAAGTCGATCGGCAGCGCGCCGTCGTGGTTGTCGATCACGACCTCGACCTCGGCGGCGCGCGCGCCCTGGACCCCGTGCGCGCCCGCGAAGATCACGTCCTTCATCGACTGGCCGCGCACCGCCAGCGGCGACTGCTCGCCGAGCGCCCACAGCACGGCATCGGTGATGTTCGACTTGCCCGAGCCGTTCGGCCCGACGACGACGGACACGCCCGGGCCGAACTCCAGCTTGGTCCGGTGCGGGAAGGACTTGAAGCCCTTCATCGATATCGAGCGCAGATGCATTACGACGCCGCCTCTTCAAGTGAGTCGAGGGCGTGCAGGGCCGCCTCCTGCTCGGCGGCCTTCTTCGTCTTTCCCTCCCCGCGGCCGAGCTCCTGCCCCTCCACCTCGGCGACGACGATGAAGCTGCGGTCGTGCGCCGGACCCTCCTCGGCGACGGTCCGGTAGATCACGACCTCGGCACGGCGGGCGAGCCGCTCCTGCAACACGGACTTGTAGTCCACGGGGTTTTCGAGCGCCTGTTCGATCTCGCCGCGGAAGGACTCGACGACCGCGGGCGCGGTGCGCTCCAGCCCGAACGAGAGGTAGGCGGCGCCGATGATCGCCTCGCAGACCGAGGCGAGCACGCGCTCGGAGTCGACGAGGACGTCGGCGGTCCGGCCGGTGCCCTCCGGCGCGGCGGCGCGCAGCTCGTCGGGTACGCCGAGCGCGCGCGCGACGCGGGCGCACGACGGCCCGCTCACGGCCTGGGCGCGCACCTTGGTGAGCCGCCCGGCGCCGTAGCGCTCGAAGCGCGGGTAGAGGTGGTCGGAGACCGCGAGGCTCAGGACCACGTCCCCCAGGAACGCGAGCCGCTCGTACGCCTCGGCGCGGTGCTCGACCCAGGACGAGTGCGTGAAGGCCTGCCGCCGCGGCTCCTCGGGGAGCTCGTCGAGCAACTCCTCAAGGGACTCAGGTCTCGATCCCGCTTGCATGGGCGGCGACGAAGTCAGCGGCCTGGCCCACCGTGAGAATCTTGGCCGCATCCTCGTCGGGGATGCGGACCCCGTAGCTGTCCTCGAGCTCGACCACGAGCTCGACCAGGTCGAGCGAGTCCGCCTCCAGGTCCTCGCGGAAGCGCGTGGACTCGTCGATTCGGCCTGGTTCCACCTCCAATTCGGTGGCCAGGTGCTCGCGGATGCGTTCGAGAACCTCTTCGCGGGTCATCGCGGGGCGACGCTACCAGCGGTAGCGGACCGCAAGGCTCCGGCCGCCTCGAGCGCCTGTGTGGTGCGCCCGACCATGTCCTCGTCCACCGCTCGCCGGGCCAGTTTCACGGCGTGCTCGATGCCCGTCGGGCCGAAGCTGCCGTGCGCCACCACCACCGGCTTCCGCAGCCCGAGCAGGATCGCACCGCCCACCTTCTCGGGGTCTAGGTCGTCGCGAAGCTTGCCGAGCTTGCCCCGGATCAGGAGGCCGCCGAGGCTGGATAGGGCGCCCGAGCGCACGCGCGTGCGGATCTCGCCCGTGATGGCCTTCACCGTGCCCTCGAGCACCTTCAGCGCGACGTTGCCCGTGAAGCCGTCGGCCACCACCACGTCGGCGCGCGCGCCCGGGATGTCGAAGCCCTCCACGTTCCCCACGAAGTTGAGGCCGCCGGCCTCGGCGATGCGGTCGTGGGCGGTCAGCACGTCGGGCGTGCCCTTGCCCGACTCCTCGCCCACCGACAGCAGTCCGACCGAGGGGCGCTCGATCCCCACCACCGCCTCCATGAAGCCGGCGCCCATGTAGGCGAACTGAACGAGGTGCTCGGGGCGCACCTCCACGCTCGCGCCGGCGTCCAGCAGCAGCACGGGGCCGCCCGGGATCGGCATGAGGACGGCGAGCGCGGGGCGGTAGACGCCCTTGATCCGCTTCACGGCGAGCGTGGCGGCGGCGAGCGTTGGGCCGGTGCTGCCGGCGGACACGAGCGCGTCGGCGCGGCCGTCGCCCACGGCGGCGGCCGCCTGGACGATCGAGGCGTCGCGCTTCGAGCGCACGGCTGCCACGGCGTCCTCGCCAGCCTTGACGGTCTCGGGTGCGTCGACAAGCTCGGCGTGCGGGCCGGCCCTGCCGGCAAGCTCAGCGGCGGGGCCGAACAGGAGAACGGGGATGCCCGAGCGGGCGACTCCCTCGGCGACTGCGGCCGGCCCCTGGTCGGCGCCGTTCGCGTCGACCGCGATCACTCGTCGTCTGTGCCGACCCCGGGCTGCTGCACGACGACCTCGCGGCCGGCGTACGTGCCGCAGTTCGGGCACACCCGATGCGGCCGGCGGGCGGCGCCGCAGCGCGGGCAGCGGCGGATGCCGGGCGCCTCGATCTTGTGCTGCGAGCGGCGCTTGTTCGTCCGCGAATGCGACTGTCTTTGCTTGGGGACGGCCATGACGGCCCGGAAGGATAGCTTGCCTCGGCTGCGCTGCCCGGCTAGCGTCGGTCCATGTACGACTACGTGATCGTCGGGGCCGGCTCGGCCGGCTGCGTGCTGGCCAACCGCCTCTCGGAGGACCCGGACGTCTCGGTCCTGCTGCTCGAGGCCGGCGGGCCCGATACGAACGAGCTCGTCCACCTGCCGGCGGCGTTCTCCGCCCTCTACAGGACCGCGCAGGACTGGGACCACTCGACGATCTACGAGCCCTACGCGAACGACCGCCGCATCTACCTCCCGCGCGGCAGGGTGCTGGGCGGCTCCTCGTCGATCAACGCGATGATCTACATCCGCGGCAACCCGCTCGACTACGACGAGTGGGGCGCCGGCTGGACCTGGGACGAGCTGCTCCCCTACTTCGAGCGCTCGGCCGAGACGCTGCCGATCTCGGAGGGCCGCTCGCGGAACCCGCTGGCGCAGCACTTCCTCGACGCGGCCACGGCCATCGGGCTCCCCCTGAACGAGGACTTCAACGGGGAGTCGCAGGAGGGGGTGGGCTGGTAC
>JAXDIL010000205.1:0-5021 GCA_034664005.1 Thermoleophilaceae bacterium
CGCCTTGGCCTTGGCCTCGGTCGTCTGGATCCGCTCGTGGTCGATCACCTCGCGGCAGAGGTTCATCCCGAGCGACTTGCGGTGCGAGGCGCTGCGGGAGAGCTTCCCCTTTTGCCTGCGGTGGCGCATCAGCCCGGACGAGTCCGCCCTTCACATCCGCCCGGTTGGGGCCCTCGCCGTGGCCGACGGCGTAATCAGCTACGACGGGCTGCGCTTCGTCCCGGACGAGTACTTCGATGACGCCGGGACCGACCAGCAGGCGCTCAAGCAGTCCTACTCGCGCCTGGCGAGCGAGGTCGACTTCGAAGTGCTCCTAACCGCCCACGGAGAGCCACTCGCCACCGGGGCGCGCGAGCGCCTGCGCGAGTTCGCGAGCGCCTAGACCAGCTCGAGGAAGACCATCTCGGTCGAGTCGGACTTGCGCGGCCCCAGCTTCAGGATCCGCGTGTAGCCGCCCGCCCGGTCCGCATAGCGCGGGGCGAGCTCCTCGAACAGCTTGTAGACCACGAACTTGTCCTGGCCGAGGCGCGCCATCGCGAGACGGCGCGAGTGGTGATCGCCCTTCTTGGCGAGCGTGATCAGCCGCTCGAGCTCCGGCTTGACGGCCTTGGCCTTCGCCTGGGTCGTCTGGATGCGCTCGTGGTCGATCACCTCGCGGCAGAGGTTCATGAACAGCGCCTTGCGGTGCGCTGAGTCACGGGACAGCTTGCCCCGCTGCTTCTGGTGGCGCATGGCTCGGGAACCTTACCCGGCGCGAAGCCCCAGGCCGCGCGCGTCGAGGGTCTCCTTGACCTCCTCGATCGACTTGCGGCCGAAGTTCGGGATCGCTGCCAGCTCGGACTCGGACTTCTGCACGAGGTCGCCGACGGTCTGGATGCCGGCACGCTTCAGGCAGTTGTACGAGCGGACGCCCAGCTCGAGCTCCTCGATCAGGATGTCGTCCATCCCGCCGGCGCTGGAGCCGCCGGCCCCGTCGCCGAGGCCGTCCGCACCGGCCACCAGGGCGGCGCCCTGGTCGCGCAGCGCCTCGACCCGGTCGGCGTCCGTGAAGATCGCCAGGTACTTGATGAGGATCTCAGCGGCCTCGCGGAGAGCGGCCTGCGGGTCGAGTGACCCGTCCGTCTCGATGTCGATCGTGAGCTTGTCGTAGTCGGTCTTCTGGCCGACGCGGGCGGCGTCGACCGAGTAGGCCACGCGCTTCACGGGCGAGAAGATCGAGTCGATCGGGATCACGCCGATCGGCTGATCCGGCGTCTTGTTGTCCTCGGCCGGCGAGTAGCCGCGGCCGTGGCCGATCGTCAGGTACATCTCGAGCTTGGTCTTCTTCTCGAGCGTGGCGATACGGGTCTCGGGGTTGAGGATCTCGACGCCCGAGGGCAGGTCGATGTCGCCGGCGGTGATGTCGCCGGGGCCGGTCACCACGAGCGGCGCCTCGATCTCGGCCGCATCGGAGTGCATGCGGCAGACGACCTCCTTGAGGTTGAGGACGATGTCCGTCACGTCCTCCTTGACGCCGTTGATCGTGGAGAACTCGTGCGCGACGCCCTCGATCCGGACGCTCGTGACCGCTGCACCGGCCAGCGACGACAGCAGCACTCGCCGGAGCGAGTTGCCGAACGTGTAGCCGAAGCCGCGGTCCAGCGGCTCGATCGTGAAGGTGCCGCGGTTGTCCTCCACCTTCTCGGCGGAAATCTGGGGAGTCTGAAACTCGATCATTGGGAGAGGTACTTCCTTCGCTTGTATCCGCGCCGTGCCCGGGCGAGGGCCGGCGTGAAGTTCGGTGCTACTTCGAGTAGAGCTCGACGATGAGCTGTTCCTGCACCGGCGTGGTGATCTCCGCGCGCTCTGGTAGGCGGAGCACCTTTGCGGTGAGGCCGTCGTGGTCGGCCTGGAGCCAGGCCGGCACGGCGGACGTCAGCTCGGTCGCGTCACGCACCACCGGCTCCACCGGAGCACTCGGCTTCATGGTGATGACGTCGTCGGTCTTCAGGTGGTACGACGGGATGTCCACGCGGCGGCCGTTGATGAACCAATGGCCGTGGCGGATCATCTGGCGTGCCTGGCGGCGCGAACCGGCGAAGCCAAGCCGCACGAGCACGTTGTCGAAGCGTGATTCCAGAAGGCGCAGCAGGTTCTCGCCGGTCACGCCGGACTGGCTGCTCGCCTTCGCGTAGTAGTTGCGGAACTGCTTCTCGAGCACGCCGTAATAGCGGCGGGCCTTCTGCTTCTCGCGCAGCTGGAGCCGGTACTCCGACTGCCGCGAGCGGCCACGACCGTGGTCACCCGGCGGGTAGTTCCGCCGCTCGACGCCGCACTTGTCCGTCAGGCAGCGCTCGCCCTTCAGGAAGAGCTTCATGCCCTCCCGGCGGCACTGCTTGCACTGAGGTCCTGTTTCGCGCGCCATCAGACACGCCTCCGCTTGCGGGGCCGGCAGCCGTTGTGGGCCTGCGGCGTCACGTCGCGAATTCCTGTGATCTCGAGCCCGGCGGCCTGCAGCGAGCGGATCGCCGTCTCCCGCCCGGAGCCCGGACCCTTCACGAACACCTCGACCTTCTGGAGGCCGTGCTCCATCCCCTTGCGCGCTGCAGCGTCGGCTGTGACCTGCGCCGCGAACGGGGTGGACTTGCGCGAGCCCTTGAAGCCGGCGCCGCCGGCGGACTCCCACGCGATCACGTTGCCGTCCTTGTCGCTCAGCGACACGATCGTGTTGTTGAAGCTCGTCTTGATGTGTGCCTGCCCGAACGGCACGTTCTTCCGGACGCGCTTGCGCCCGCGGGGCCTCTTTGGCTGAGGCATCTAGTGCTTCCTCACCTTCTTCTTGCCGCCGCCGGACTGGGAGCCGCGCTTCGGGCCCTTGCGGGTGCGCGCGTTTGTCTTCGTCCTCTGGCCGTGCACCGGAAGCCCGCGCCGGTGGCGGAGTCCCCGGTACGCCCCGATCTCCATGAGGCGCTTGATGTTCTGTGACTGCTCACGACGGAGGTCGCCCTCCACGAGCAGGTCGTCGACCCCCTCGCGGATCTTGCGGACCTCGTCCTCGGTCAAGTCCTTGACGTACGTGTCCGGGTCCACCCCGGCCTTCTTCAGGACCTCGTTCGAGGTCGACCGGCCGATCCCGTATACGTACGTGAGTCCGATCTCGACCCTCTTGTTGAGGGGGATGTTGATTCCAGCGATTCGAGCCATCTAGTCCGCCGTCACCCCTGACGCTGTTTGTGTCGGGGGTTCTGACAGATCACGAGAACCGCACCGCCGCGGCGGATGATCTTGCACTTCTCGCACATAGGCTTGACTGAGGCGCGGACCTTCATAGCTCCGTAGAACCGGGGAAACGTATCGGACGAACGAGGATCGGCGCAGAGCCCAGGAAACGGCTCAGCGCCGACCGGAAAGAGTAGCAGCCTGCAGCGGTTCCGCCTCGCTCAGATGCCAGGGCGTGAGGATGCGCGGGCCGTCCGCCGTAATGGCCACCGTGTGCTCGAAGTGGGCGGCCAGAGAGCCGTCCTCCGAGTAGACCGCCCAGTTGTCCGAGCCCATGCGGACGTGGTGGGTTCCGACGTTCACCATCGGCTCGATCGCGAGCACCATGCCGTCCTCGAGCTCGGGGCCCGTGCCGGGCTCGCCGAAGTTCGGGATCTGGGGGTCCTCGTGCATGTCGCGGCCGATCCCATGGCCCACCAGCGAGCGGATCACGGCGAAGCCGTCGGCCTCCACGCGCGTCTGGACCGCGTGCGAAACGTCACCGAGGCGGTTGCCGGAGACGCACTGCTCGACCGCGTCGAACAGCGCAGCGCGGGTGGTGGCGAGCAGGCGCTTGGCGACGGGCGTGACGTTGCCGATCGGATGCGTGATCGCGGCGTCCGCGACCCAGCCGTCGAGCACCACGCCGATGTCGACGGACAGCAGGTCGCCGCGATTCAGCCGGTAGGAGCCCGGGATCCCGTGGACGACCATCGAGTTCGGCGAGGCGCAGATCGAGCCCGGGAAGCCGCGGTAGCCCTTGAAGGCCGGCTCGGCGCCCTGGGAGCGGATGAAGCGCTCGGCGGCGTCGTCCAGCTCTGCGGTGGTCACGCCGGGGCGGGCCTTCTTCTTGAGGATCTCGTGCGTGCGGACCAGCACCTGGCCCGCGGCCGCCATCTTCTCGATCTGCTCGGGTGTCTTGCGCTGGATCACTACTAGAGCTCCGCCTCGAGTCGCTTCGCTGCCAGTGTGGCACGAATGCGGTCGTGCACCTCGTCGGGCGAGCGGCCGCCGTCGAAGCGGCGCAGGAGGTCCTTCTGCTCGTACCAGTCGACGAGTGGCTCGGTCTGCTCGTGGTAGACGCCCAGCCGCTTGCGCACCGTCTCCGGCTTGTCGTCGTCGCGCTGGATCAGCCGCGAGCCGTCCTGGTCGCAGACGCCCTCGTGCTTGGGGGGGTCGTAGTCGACGTGGTAGACGTGCTGGTTCTTGACGCAGACGCGGCGGCCCGAGATGCGCTTGACGACCTCGTCGTCGGGCGCGTCGATCAGGAGCACGGCCGTCAGGCTGCGGGCCCGGTTGTCGAGGGCGTTCTCGAGGATGTCGGCCTGCTCGGTGTTGCGCGGAAAGCCGTCCAGCAGGAAGCCGTCCTCGGCCTCGGGCTGATCGATGCGCTCCATGATCACCCTGCAGATGACCTCGTCGGGCACGAGGTCCCCCTTGGTCATGTAGCCCTGCGCCTCCTTGCCAAGAGGCGTCTCGTCCTTGACCGCGCCGCGCAGGATGTCGCCAGTCGCGTAGTAGGGAAGATCGAAATCAGCAACAAGGCGCTCGGCCTGGGTCCCCTTGCCGGCGCCCGGAGGCCCCAGCAGAACCAGGTTGAGCTCGCTCACTTCAGGAAGCCCTCGTAATCGCGCATCATCAACTGCGCCTCGAGTTGCTTCATCGTGTCCAGCGCGACGCCCACCACGATCAGGATCGACGTGCCGCCGAAGAAGAAGTTGGCGCTCGTCTGGTTGATGAGGATCGTCGGCAGGGCCGCGATGGCGGCGAGGTAGAGCGCTCCG
>JAXDIL010000157.1:0-18716 GCA_034664005.1 Thermoleophilaceae bacterium
CGACCCGCCACCCCGCGACGTGCCCTGAGCCCTCAGACGGCTTCGCCGGGCGGCATCGCGGGCTCGGGCTGCCCGGGATCGTCGGGCGTCTCCGGCCCCTTCGGGTCCGGTTGCGGTGCGTCGGGCGGGCTCGGCATGGGCTGCTGAGGGGGGCTCGGGGCAGGCACTTCGGCTGTGCGCGGCATCATCGTCGGAGACACGTTCGGCTTCCCTTTGCTCGGGTACAGACAACCCCCAGGTACCCGATCGACTGGAGGCTTCAACCGTGGCCACAGCAGAAACCGGTCAAGTCACAGGCACCAAGGACAAGACCTACAACATCATCTGGTTCACCGAGGCTTGCCTCGACAACGTGCTGCGCCTCGAGCAGTACATCCAGGACGCCGAGCGCGACAACGACTCCGAGCTCGCCGACTTCTTCCGCAAGGCCCAGGCCGAGAGCCGCAAGGGCGGCGAGCAGGGCAAGCAGCTGCTGAAGGCGCGCCTCGACCAGTGAGGTAGCGTCAGCCCGGTGGTGGTGGACGCCGGCTACGACGAGCGGTACTGGTACCCCGACGACGGCGGCCAGGTCTGGGTCGTGGGGTACCAGCTCGTCGACCCCGAGTCGGGCCGCTACCTGGCGCGCGACGCTCCGGAGCTCGCGAGCCGGGGCCTGCGCGTAGCCGCCGTGGCCGGCGCCGGGCGCCACCACGCGGACGCGATCGAGTCGGAGGACGCGGCGCCCGGGAGCAGGCTCGAGCTGCGCCGCGACCCCGGCAACGAGCACGATCCGAACGCGATCGCGGTGCTCGCCGGCGGGGTGCAGGTCGGCTGGGTGCCGCGTGAGCTCGCCGCCGAGCTGGCGCCCGAGCTGGACGAGCGGAGGCCGTGGTCAGCGCTCGTGCTGCGCGAACAGCGCCGCTCGCCGCGCGACCCGCGCCACGGCCTGACGATGCTGCTGGCCCCGGCGGCCGAGCTGGAGCTACGCTCGGTCTAGACGGCGGCCGGCTGGAGGCTCAGCCGGCGCGGCCCGCCCAGGCGCCGCACCAGTGCGGCCACCGGCAGCGTGCCGACCGCCATGACGAGGCCCACGACGGCGTAGACCGGACGCGGGCCGGCCAGGGTCACTGCCGCTCCCGCGCCGACCACGCCGGCCCCGAAGGCCGCGTTGCGGAGCGACTCGATGGCGCCCAGGGTGGCGGACCGCATCGGGTCGGGGGTGTGGCGCATGATCATCGACTGCGCGGCGACTCCCATCAGGCCGCCGCCGGCGCCGCCGAGGGCGTAGAGCGCGAACAGCGGGCCGATCGCCGGCGCCGCGGCCACCAGACCGATGCCGGTCGCCATCACGAGCCGTCCGGCGAGAATGGCGGTCGCCTCGTTGCCGTCGTGGAGCGCGCGGCCCGCGAACCAGGAGCCCGCGACCATGCCGCCGCCCCAGAACGCCGTGAGCAAGCCGAGCGCGAGCGCGCCGCCGCCGAGGTCGAAGACCAGGGGGATCTCCGCGGTCATCGAGAACGCGGTGGCGAACGTCGAGATACAGGCGGACGCCACGATCAGGCGAACCGTGCGGTCGCCGAGGACGAAGCGCATGCCGCCCTTGGCGGCCGCCTCGGATGCGATCGCCTCGCCGGCGTCGTCCGGGTGGACATGCGTGAGCGGAGCCGAGAAGGCGCGTCGGACGGACCGGGTGAGGATCGCCGACACCACGAAGGTGATGGCATCGAGGACGAACACGGCGGCCGCCCCGAATGCCGAGATCAGCACGCCGCCTGCCACGCGGCCGGCCATCTTGCCGAGGTTCGCCCCGGTGGCGATCACGCCGTTCGCCCAGGCCAGGTGCCTATCGCCCGCGATGAACGCGATCGCGGCGCCCGACGCGGGGCCGTAGACGGTGCCGATCGCGGCCGCCAGGAAGCCGATCGTGAGCAGGGCCGCGGGCGTGTGCACGAACGCCAGCGCCACGAATAGCGCCGCGGTGAGCAGCTCGGCGGAGATCATGAGGCGGCGCCTGTCGAAACGGTCCCCGAGCCTGCCGCCGAAGGGGGCGAGCAGGGCGCTGGTGCCGATCGTGAGCATCAAGGACAGCGACAGCCATTGCGCCGAGTGCGTCTGCGCGTACAGGGCAAAGCCGATCGCGATGGCCGTGGCATCGGAGCCGGCGAGTGAGATGAAGCGCGCGCTGGCGAGGCGGCCGAGGTCGGATCTAACCGGGTCGTGGGGAAAATTCACTATCCCCGACGGTAGCTAGTTGCAGGAGCAACCACTTCCGCCAAAAGGGGGATATTGCGGGAAGAAACGCACAGGCTTCGGCCCGGGAACCTGTTGCTTCGTATGCAGATTAAACAATGTGTCTACAGCACTTGACTATTGACTCAGGACTGGTCTAGCGTCGGTCGCGAGTACCCCGCCCCCCGCGTAGGAGGATTCGCATGTCGACGAATGGCAACCCCGTCGAGGTCGTCTTCTTCGACGCCCGTGACACCCTCGGCGAGGTGGACCGGCCCGGGCACCTGGTCCCGTACCGGCCGAGCACGCGCAAGCTGCTCGAGGAGATGAAGAAGGCCCGGCTCACGATCGGTGTGATCACGAACCTCCCGGAGGACGTGAGCGCCGACCAGGGCCGCTCGATGGTCGTGGACGCCGTCCTGGACGAGAATGGCGGGCAGAGCGTCAAGATCGGCGACTTCATCAGGCCCGAGCACGTCTTCACGAACCACGAGCTCGAGCTCCAGAAGCCGGACCCGGCGATCTTCCGGAAGGCGGCAGAGCTGATGGGCGTGCCGGCTGACCGCTGCATGTTCGTCGGCGAGAACCTGATCGAGGTGCTGAACGCCCGCGCCGCGGGCCTGCACTCGGAACTGAAGCCGTGTCCGCCCGGCCGCGAGTTCATGCCGGCGCCGTTGACCAAGAAGCGCGGCACGCCGACCTACAGCGGGCGCGCCTTCGAGGACTTCTTCGAGACCGAGCACCTGCTGGGCGACCGCATCTTCGCCTGCGGCCAGGAGATCTGCCGCCAGCTCACCGCGCTCGAGGGAGCGCCGATTCCGGACGAGCTGATGGGCGCCACCGCGATCCTCATCTACCTCACGAACAACTTCGCCGACCAGGCCCACCTGAAGGCCGAGGAGGCGGCGGTGCCGATCGCGGTGGCGCGCGGCCTCGACCCGGAGTCCGTGGCCTGGGTATTCCTCCACCACGACCAGGGCCGCGCCTACTTCCGCGGCATGGACATCGCCTGGAAGCGCATCCAGGCGGCGCAAAAAGACGACCCGACCGACCTGCCCTGGGCGGTCGACGCCTTCGTGACGAACACGGAGGGCTTCGTCCGCCTGTTCGTGCACCACGCGGAGCGCGAGAACGACGAGCTCTACCCCAGCATGGGCGAGCACTTCTCGGACATGGACGACGCGATCGTCCTCAATCTCGTAGGCCAGATCGGCCCTCGCGACTTCACCCCCTACATCGGGCTGGTGTCGGCGATGGAGGAGCGGCTCGGCCTCACCGTGGCGGCGTAGCCATGCGGCTCCTGTCCTCACCCGAGCCGGACTTCCTCTCCTCCGAGCAGCGCGCGCAGGCTGCGGTGATCTTCGAGGCGCTCCTCCCCGGAAGCGCGGGAGCGCCCGGCGCGAGCGACGCCGGCGCCGTGGACTACCTCGACTCCCAGCTCACGCGCGACCCCGCGAGTTACTACGAGGTGCAGGGCTGGCGGGACCTATACACCGACGGGCTCGGCGCGCTGGATGCGGCCGCGCGCCAGGGAAACGGCCGCTCGGGGCTGGCCGACATGGACCACCAGGACGTGACGGCCCTGCTCGGCCAGCTCCAGCGCGGCGAGGTGGGCGGTCTGCCCGAGGGGCTCGACCAGAAGCGGCTCTTCACGACGATGCGAAACCACTGCATCGAGGGCTGCTTCGCCGACCCGCGCTGGCGCGGCAACCGCGAAGCCGTGATGTGGCGCTGGCTGGGGAGTCACGGGCCGCCCGAGGACTTCCACCGCGGTCCGCCGGCGGAGGTGACCCATGGCGTCTGAGCAGCCCGACGCGATCATCGTCGGTAGCGGGGCGGGCGGCGCGACGGCGGCGCGCGTCCTCACCGGACGCGGCATGCGCGTGACCGTGCTCGAGAAGGGCGACTGGGCGAGCGCGGAGGACTTCCTTCCGCTCGACGAGCTCCATTTCCACACCCAGAAGGCGCTCATCCCGCACGTGAACGACGACCCGAACATGTACGTCGGAAAGGACGGCACGCCGAAGCCGAGCGAGCGTTGGTGGATCGCGAACATGGTCGGCGGCTCGACGATGATCTGGGACGCCAACCTCCCGCGCTACTCGCCGGAGGACATGGCGATTACGAAGTACATGCCGGACATCCCGGCCGACGCCAGCATGGTCGACTGGCCCTGGACCTACGAGGAGTTCCTGCCCTACTTCGAGCGCGCCGAGCACGAGTGGGGCGTGTCGGGCAAGGCCAACCAGGCGCCCGCGCAGGAGCCCATGAGCCCCGGCTACGAGTATCCGATGCCGCCGCTCCGGCTCCACGCCGCAACGGAGTTCCTGACGGCGGCGTTCGGCAAGGCGGGCTGGGAGCCCTACCTGGGCCCGCGCGCGATCAACTCGCAGGTCTACGACAGCCGCCCGGCGTGCTCGTTCTGCGGCTTCAACCAGTTCTACGGCTGCGCGCTGAACGCGCGCGGCAACGCGGCCAACACGATGATCCCGCGCGCGCTCGCGAGCGGGCGCTGCGAGCTCCTCACGCGCCACTGCGTGACGCGCCTCGTGCACGAGGGCGGACAGGTGACGGGCGTGATGTACAAGACCGAGCCCGGCGGCGAGGAGCAGTTCATGGGCGCGCCGCGCGTGTTCGTGTCGGTGCAGACGATCGAGTCGGCGCGGCTGTTCCTCCTGTCGGACATCCCCGACCCGAACGAGATGATCGGGCACTACCTGATCTACCACGTGAAGGGGAACGCGGACCTGACCTTCCCGGGCAAGCCGGTCTGGGACATGGGCCCCGCCTACCAGCCGCGCACCGGCATCGGCAGCCTCCAGATCCGCGACCTCTACACGATCGACGACTCGAACACCTACCTGTCGAAGGGCGGCAAGTTCTCCGTCTACGACCCGCTCACCACGACGACGCCGATCAGGCTGATCAAGACCGCCTCGCTGGGACGCGACAAGCCGAACGTCTGGGGCGAGGATCTCGCCGACTACCTCGGCGAGCTGCGCGAGCAGGGCGGCGTCTCCTTCTCGTTCACGGGCGAGGCCATGTCGCTGCACGAGAACCGCGTCGAGCTGGACCCGGACCGGACCGACCCGTGGGGCCTGCCGGCGGCGCGCACCTACTACCGCCACCACCAGTACGACCTCGACCTGAGCAAGTACGCGCTCGAGCGGGTCTGCGAGATCATGGCCGACGCCGGCGGGGAGCTGCGGCGCTTCGATCCGCAGGCCGAGGACAACCCGGGCTACGGGCACGTCCAGGGCACGCTCAGGGCCGGCAAGGACCCGGGCAGCTCGGTGCTCGACGAGCTCTGCCAGTCGCACACCGTGAAGGGGCTCCACGTGCTCGACGCGGCCTGGATGCCCACGTCGGGCGCCTCCAACCCGACGATCACGCTGATCGCCAACGCCTACCGAGTCTGTGAGGAGGTCCAGTGACCGCGACCGATGCCGGAACGCTCCCGGCCGACGTACCGGAGCGCAAGGAGATCGCGCGGCTCCTGCTCGACGCGGGCACGGCCCCGATCGACCTGGAGCTCGAGCCCGTCGTCGCGCAGGACATGCTGCTGGCGGACCTCGGGCTGCCGTTCCCCGACGGGCTCGCGCCCCAGCCCCAGCCGGTCGACCCGGTGCCCGGCCGCGACGCGCCGCTCCCGCAGGCGGACGTCGTGGTCGTGACCTGGACGGTCGCGGAGCTGAACGCGCTGGCCGACGTGCTGACGCCGGGCCAGCCGCGCTCGACCTGGTACCGCTACGCGCGCGGGTGGGAGGACCGCTACCTGCCGCAGATCCGCGAGGGCGCCCCGTCGCGCCAGGCGCAGCGGATGGCGAGCTGGTTCCCGACGAAGATCGGCAACACGTCGGTGCTCTGCATGAAGTCGGAGCTCCACTTGAACCAGGACGGCGTCGGCACCGGTCCCGGCACGGCGACGCTGCCGGTGAAGGACCTCTTCCGGCAGATCATCGAGGAGGCGAAGCCGAAGCTCGTCCTGACCGTCGGCACGAGCGGCGGCGTGAAGCTCGAGCACGACCTGGGCGACGTGGTGGTGACGCGCGCGGCGAAGTTCCGGCTCGCGGACGAGTTCGCCAAGGAGCCGTTCGCCGGGAAGACCTACACGAGCGACTGGGAGATCCCGACGAAGCGCCTGGCCGACGCGGAGAAGCTGATGGCGAAGCACGCGAAGGAGGTGGCGGAGCCCGACTTCGCGCCGCCGACCAAGCGCTACCCGTTCGACGGGCCGCCGCTGAAGAGCGAGCCGCCGAACGCGCCGTCGATCCACATCGACGACGGCCAGTCGATGCCGAAGTTCCACCCGATCCTCACGACGGACTTCTTCGAGTTCGGCACCAGCGCCAACAACCTCTGGACCGAGGGCTGCGCCGTGGAGATGGGCGACGCGGTGCTCGGGCTCGTGGCCGAGGAGCTCGGCGACGCCGCCCCGGACTGGGCGATCGTCCGCAACCTGTCGGACCCGATGATCAACGGCGACCTGCCGACCAAGCCGCACAAGCCGGACATGCAGGCGCACTGGGCCGTCTGGTACTACGAGGCGTACGGCTACTGGACCAGCGTGATGGGCGCCCTCGCCACCTGGGGGATCATCGCCGGCCTCGAGGACGGCTAGGAGGGCCCGGCCGGTGGAGACGCGACTGCCGGTGGAGGTCGAGCTGCCCTACGAGGTGATGTCGTGCCAGGCCGTGCGGGTGGCGCAGGAGCCCGAGTCGAGGCCGCACGCCTGCAAGTACTTCCGGAGCTGGGGCACCTACCACAGCTACGACTACACCGAGGACGTGCCGCCGCCGGAGCGCGGGATCGTCCACCGCACCCGCTACATGGGCCGCGCCCCGCTCGTGCCGGAGCTCCTGAGCGGCTGCCGGAAGTGCCCGATCATGGCGGTCGGCATCAACCCGAACCTGCCCGGCTGGTGGCCCTACCACCGCGGCGCGCTCAACCCGCTGTTCGACGACTACCGCCAGTACGCGCACTACTTCCGCTACCGGGCTCACGCGAAGCTCGAGCTGAGCAAGGAGGACTACGAGCGCTTCGGCGGCGGCGACCACGACACGCCGTTCTCGGACTTCGAGCTCGAGATCCCGGAGGACGCGAACGGCAACCGCATCGTGGAGGTGCGGCTCGCGCGCCAGAAGATGTACGACGGGTACCAGGACCTGCTCGAGGCGCTGGCCGACGCGATGGGGTGGGCGAAGGACAAGCTCAGCGTGGGCGAGGACCTGAGCTACGGGAACATGGTCGCGAGCCCGTCGGCGAAGTGGACCACCAAGCCGGACCCGAAGGATCCGGCGCTGCCGCCGATGACGACGGAGCAGCGTGACGGCATCGTCAGCGAGTGCCTGCGCAAGCGCAAGTACTTCCTGCGCCAGCTCTTCCAGAGCCTGCCGTCGGTGCTGCTCGTCTTCAGCCAGAGCACGGCGAACGCGTTCAACGAGGAGCTGCGCGACCGCTTCGTACAGGGCAAGCCCGATCACGGCGAGCCGCTCACGGACCTGATGCAGCGCGAGGTGCGGCTCGGCTACGGCACGCTGCCGGACGGCCGGGAGCTCTACAGCCGCGTGATCTACTCCCCGCACATCACGGGCAACCCCGCGGAGTTCGGACCCGCGCGCCAGCGCGTGATCGATCAGCTCGTGGAGGAGGCGAAGGCGGGGCGGATCGCCTTCAACGCGGCCACAGGTCACCTGGGCCGCCCGCCCGGCGCGTGCGTGTTCTGCCCGATGCTCGAGGTGGGGCCGTGCGACTACGTCGACGAGCTCGAGCCGCTGTCCGAGGCGCCGCAGCTCACGGCCGGCTCGCCGGTGGCCGACCTCCAGCGCGAGAAGGCGCTCCAGGGCGCCCTGATGGCCGGCGTGGTCGAGAACGCGCCGCCGGTGGCGGAGGCGTGGGCCGACGTCGACGACCTCGACGAACCGGTCACCGTATGACCGTCTTCTTCGACATGCTCGGGACGCTGGTGCTCCGGACCGAACAGGGCTATGCGGCCCGGCCCGAGGCGAAGAGCTGGATGCTGCCCGGTGAGCGGCTCGGCGTGCTCTGCAACGCGGACACCTACAAGAGCGCGCGTGACGTGAAGGGAGTGCTGGAGCAGGTCGGGCTCTATTCGTCGTTCGACCCAGAGCTGCTCGTGATGGCCTCGAACCTGCCCGTGAGCCTGCCCGACCGGCGGGCGTTCCGGGTGGCGGCCGCGCTTGCAGAGGAGGAGATCGAGGACTGCACCTACGTGAGTGCGAACGGCGCACTGTTGGTGGCCGCGGCGGCGGCTGGCATGCGCGCTGTCAATGTGGGCCCGTCCGCGCCGGCCCCTGAGGCCGAGGCTGCCGCCGCCGCGCCGCCGGCGGCCGGCGCACCGGAGCTGCTCGCGGGAGGCGAGGCCGAGGTGGACCGCGGGCCGACCTACGTGCTGCGCGGGCGCGTCGTGACGATGGATGCGCCGGGCCAGGTGCTCGAGCAGGGCCAGGTCGTGGTGAGCAAGGGGCTGATCGCGGCGGTTCTCAAGGATGGCGAGGAGCTGCCGGACTCCTACAAGGACGCAAAGGTCGTGGACACCGGGGGCACGATCTACCCGGGCCTGATCGACCTCCACAACCACTTCGCCTACAACATCCGCCCGCTCTGGCCGCTGCCGAAGCGCTACGACAACCGCGGCCAGTGGGGCACGAAGCTGTACAGCGCCCAGGTGAGCAAGCCGGTCAAGGCGATCGCCGGCTCGTTCCGGACGGCGCGCTACCTCGTGCGCTACGTCGAGGCGAAGGCGCTGATCGGAGGAACCACCACGGGCCAGGGCATCAAGACCCAGGTCAACGGGGGCTGGCGCCTGTACGACGGCGTGATGCGAAACGTCGAGCAGCCCGGCGACAAGCGGCTGCCCGAGGCCACGAGCCACGTGCCCGACCTGAAGCTGCGCAAGGGCGGCGACCCGTCGGAGTACGAGTCGTTCAAGCGGACGCTCGACAAGATGGTCTGCTTCTACCACCTGTCCGAGGGCATCGACGCGGCGAGCCGCCAGCACTTCGTGGACCTGACCGAGCGGGACCTGATCGGCCCGCGTCTCGTCGGCATCCACGCGCTCGGCCTGAGCGGCGACGACCTGTCGCTGCTGGCGAGCCGCGGAGCGAAGGTCGTCTGGTCGCCGTTCAGCAACCAGCTCCTGTATGGGAAGACCGTCGACCTGAAGGCCCTGAAGAAGTCGGGCGTGACGTTCGGGCTCGGCTGCGACTGGGCACCCACCGGCAGCAAGAACCTGCTCGAGGAGCTCAAGGTGGCGCGCTACGCCGTCGAGCAGCAGGATGCCGACTTCACCTCCGAGGACCTCGTTCGCTCGGTCACCTCGGGCGCCGCTGCGCTGCCGGGCTGGGAGCAGTACCTCGGCCACATCACGAAGGGCTCGATGGCCGACCTGCTCGTGATCCGGGGCGCGAACGGCGACGCGTGGGACCACCTCATCGACGCCACCGAGGGCGAGATCGACCTGGTCACCATCCACGGGATCCCGCGCTACGGCAGCAAGGAGCTGATGGAGCAGCTCCACGCGGCCCCCGACTACCCGCTCGAGGACTTCGACGCCGCCGGCGAGCCGAAGGCGTTCGACCTCCACGCGGCCGACTCGCCGGTGAACGACATCTCCTTCGCGCGCGCGGTCGAGGTGCTGGAGGAGGGGATGTCGGACCTGCCCGCGCGCGTCGTCGAGGCGCAGGACAAGGAGGCCGCGCTGCTGGCGGGCGGCATGGAGGTCGAGACCTTCACGGTCGAGCTCGACAACGAGTACGAGCCCTCCGACGACGAGCTCGCGGGGCTTGACGCGGAGCTGCTCGCGGACGTCCCGATGCCCAAGTCCGTGCCGCTCGACCAGCCGCTCGTGGGCTCCGAGGGCTACTGGGAGCTCGTCGCGGCGCAGCCGAACATCGAGGACGGTCTGAAGAAGGCGCTGAAGGACGCATACGGTGGCTGAGGCGCCGCTCCACGCTGCGGTCTACGTGACGAGCAGCGACGAGCGCCAGGCGGTCGAGAAGCTGCTGCGGCGCGACGACCGCGTGGCCTACGACGGGGTGCTGGAGGGCTGGCTCGACCCCGACGCCGTGCGACAGCTCGCCGAGCGCGGCATCGTGGTCGACCCGATCGAGGGCGACGCGCCGGAGCCAGCGGTCGCGCTGCCCCACCTCGAGCGCCAGGGGCACGTGGACGCCGACGACCCGCGCCTGTCCGGCTTCCACTCGGAGGAGCCGCGCGTGCTCGCGCCGGAGCCCGACGCGGCGCCGGAGGTGGCCTTCTACCACGTGCGGCTGGAGGGCCCGATCACCGAGGAACAGCGCACTGCCTTCGTGGACGCCGGCGTGGACCTCGCCGCGTTCGAGCCGCCCGACTCGTACCGCACGCGGCTCACCCGCGAGCAGTACGCCCTCGTGCGCGCGGCGCCGGGCGTCCGCGCCGTGGAGCGCTACCGCGTGGAGGAGACGCTCACGCCGGGGCTAGTCGAGGAGCTCGAGGACAGACCCGGCGAGCGCCGGACGTTCGACCTCGTGCTCCACCGGATAGCCGATGCGGACGCGCTCTCCGAGGAGCTGGCCGGGCTCGACGGCGTGAACGTGCTCGACGCGTCGTACCTGTTCATCCGCTTCGAGGCGCCACTCGACCGCGAGCTGGTGGCAATCGTCGCGCGGCTGCCGGGCGTCCGGCGGCTCGGCCTGTACGAGCCGCCGAGCCTGATGTGCAGCCACGCGCGCCCGCTCGTCGGCGTGGAGGGCCTGCCCTGGACCGGCAAGGACGAGGTGGTCGCGGTCTTCGACTCCGGCATCGACAGCTCGCACCAGGACTTCGCCGGCCAGATCCTCTCGGTGGACAGCGTGCAGGGCGCGTCGAAGGACGACACCATCGGTCACGGCACGCACGTCGCCGGGATCATCGCCGGCACCGGGGCCGCCTCCGCGGGCGAGAACAAGGGAGTGGCGCCCGGCGCGAAGCTCGCGGTGATCGGCTTCGTGGGCGACGACATGGTGCCGCTGATCCCGCCGAACTGGGCCGACCTGCTGAAGCGGGCGCTCGCGAGCGGCGCCAAGGTGATCAACCTGAGCGTCGGGACGAACTTCCGGGGCCAGTACGACTTCGGCAGCCTCGCGCTCGACGAGTTCGTGTGGGCCAACCCCGAGGTGCTCGTGGTGATCGCCGCCGGGAACTCCGGCGTGGCGCCGGAGGGCTGGGTGGGCTTCCACACGGTCGGCTCGCCCGCGAGCTCCAAGAACGCGCTCACGGTCGGCGCGAGCGACACGGACCGGCCGGAGATCGAGCTCACCTGGGGCAGCTACAACCAGGAGCGCTTCCCGTCGCCGCCCTGCGCGAACGAGCGCATGTCGGGCGATCCGGACTGCCCTGCGGCGCTCTCGAGCCGCGGGCCGACAGACTCTGAAGCCGTGAAGCCGGACGTGCTGGCGCCCGGTACCTACATCCTCGCGCCGCGGGCATCGAGCACCCGCATCCCGTTCCTCGAGGCGCCGGGGAACGGCGCCTCGAACGACGCCTACGGCTACCTCGGTGGCACCAGCATGGCGGCCCCGGTGGTGGCCGGCTGCGCGGCCGTGGTGCGCGAGTACCTGCGCGAGGAGCGCGACCTCGCCAACCCGTCCGCGGCGCTCCTGAAGGCGATCCTGATCGCGTCGGCGCGCCGGATGAAGCCGCGCGACCTGCCGGCGGAGCTCCGCGAGGAGATCGGCTATCCGGACTTCGACCAGGGCTTCGGCCGGATCGACCTTACGAACGTCCTGCCGCATCCGCAGGCGCCCGCGACCCGGCGGCTCGAGTACGACGACGTTCGCCAGGACGGGCCGAAGGCGCTCGCGAGCCGCGGCCAGGTGCTGGCGCAGCAGACCTACACGTTCACGGTCGCCGACGTGCCGGCGGGCCCGCTTCGCGCCGTGCTCGCCTGGACCGACTGGCCCAGCGACGGCGTGCAGAACAATCTCCAGCTGAAGGTCACGCCGCCTGGCGGCGCTCCGATCTACGGCAACCCGGAGCACCGGCTGGCGCGCCGCAAGGCCGACGAGCTGCTCGAGGCGTACCTGCCGAAATCCGCGGAGCGCCCGCCCGCCCTCGACAAGCGCAACAACGTGGAGCAGGTGGTGATCGACAGGCCCGCGGCCGGCGACTACACGATCAACGTGATCGCCGAGAACACGCCGAAGCCCCCGCAGGGCTACGCGCTCGCGGTCGTCGGCGGACTCACCGGAGCGCTCTCGTCGTGAGGGTGCTGGCCCACCGCGGCAACCGCCTCCACGCGCCGGAGAACACGAGAACGTCGCTCATCTCCGCCTACACCGCCGGGGCGGGGGCGCTCGAGCTGGACGTGCAGCTCACGAAGGACGGCCGGCTCGTCGTGTCGCACGATCCCACCACCGAGCGGCTGACCGGCGAGAACCACGCGATCATCGACACGGACCTGGCCGACCTGCGCAAGCTCGACGTGGGGGAGACGTTCCGCCCGCGCGGCGCCACGGAGTTCCACTACCGGCGCCCGGAGAAGCCCGGCGACCAGATCGAGACCTTCCCGCACCTGTTGGGCGCGCTGCCCGCCGAGGTCCCGAAGGTGGTGGAGATGAAGCACGACTCGTCGCTCACCACCGGCCGCCGCGACGAGTTCGTGAAGAAGACCTGCGACGCGATCGCCGAGCCGCTCAAGACGGACGAGGTGGTGCTCTACTCGAAGGACCCGGAGAACCTGCGGCTGGCACGCGAGCGGCTGCCGGATGTGCGACTGGCGGCGTTCGACTGGGAGCTCACGCCCGACGAGCAGGTCGGGCTCGTGGAGCAGCACGGCACGGACGGGGTCGTCATCGAGCTCGGCGCGATCCTCGGGAGCGACGGGAAGCTCACCGACGCCGGCCAGCGCCTCGAGCAGCTGCACGCCGACCGCGGCCTCGAGATCGGCGCGATCGTCTACCTGTACCGCGACCCGCCGGTCTTCACGCGCGAGGAGTACGAGGCGCTGCGTGAGCACGACTTCGTCTGGTCGCTCGCCACGGACTCGATGCTCGACGTGGCGCCCTTCGTTCGGCCCGCCCAGAAGCTCGTGAACGAGAGCTTTGAGGGCACGGAGACGAACACGCGGGTGTTCTCGCTCGGCTACGCGAAAGCCAACAGGTACGCGCATGTGCACCAGCACGACGGCGTACACGTGGACATCGCCGAGTACGACGGGAAGCTCAAGGGCGACTCCAAGCTCGAGGAGGGGCTCTGGTTCGCCCTGCGCGACTGGCCCTTCTACTCGGGCGGCGGCGTGGGCTTCGTGGATGCCGTCGAGGGCGACTTCGCCGCGGAGGTCTCGTACGAGGCGAGCCGGGTGGGCCAGGCCTCGACACTCGAGATGGCTGCCGTGAACGTGCCGCCGGCGAAGAGCCGCGGCCCGCTGCGCGAGGACGGCAGCCGCTTCGTGCCGGGCGAGCGCGACAGGTCGAACTTCTTCGACCCGCACGGTGCGCCGCCGTTCGCGGGCGTCGAGCACGACGAGGACGACGGCTACCGCATCAACGCGAACTCCGGCAGCGCCTACGACAACAACGACTACGGGCGCCCGGTCGGCGACGGGACGGCGCTCTCCGGCCGGCTCCGGCTCGAGCGGCGCGGGCCGTACTTCTCCGCCTACTACCGAAACGACAACGACGCGCCGGACTGGGTGTGCGTCGGCGTGACCCGAAACGACTCCCTCAACGAGCGGGTGTTCCTACGCTGCGCCGGAAAGCGCTGGCGCCAGGAGCTCGAGGATGACCCGTCCAAGTACCACCCCGTCGTGCCGGTGAAGTTCACCTTCCGGGACTTCGAGGTCACGCGCTTCCACGATGCCGATGGCCTGGCAGGAGCTTGACAGCGGGATCCAGTTGGACGCCCCGCGGCTCGCCGTCGCGCTCGTTCAGAGCGAGGCGGAGATGCTCCACAGCCCGGCGCACGACGTCTCGAGCTTCGTGCGAGCCGACGAGGGACGGTGGCGGCTCGAGAGCTTTACGGAGCGAACATTCGACGCGGTCGACAAGATCGCGTCCAGCTTCGACTGCGTGATCATCGGCTTCAACGCCGCCTGCCACCACGGCGGGATCCGCGAAGCGCTCCGTGCCGCGCAGCGACCGCATTCGAACCTCCTGATCCTCCACCAGAAGGAGCCCGAGGCGCTCGACTTCCTGGAGGACGGCCTGGCCATCGAGTTGGAACCGCTCCAGACGCGAGCCGAGGAGGCCCACGCTCTTGAGCGGCGCGAGCGTGACGAGCTGCTGCTCAACTGGCCGCGTGCCGTGCTCGCGGAAGGGTCGGCCCAGAAGCCGATTCCCTGCCAGGCCAGTTTCTCGCTGCGGTTCAGCGCGGCCACGCATTGGCGGACGGTGCTCGAGGTCGAGGACGGGGACCGGCGCGTGCCGGTGATGGTGCGCACCTCGACCACGCTCAACCGGCGCATCGTGGTCTGCTCCGCGTGGCTCGACCCCCGCGACGACGAGCAGCACGCCAGGCTCATCGAGAACGCGATCGCCTACTGCGCGCAGGGGCGGCCCGAGATCGCCGTCATCGCCGAGCGCGGTGGCGGAGACGCGCGGCTTCCTGCCGCCGCCCTGCTAGCACGGAAGCTTCGGCTCCAGGGAGCGAGCGCCGTCGAGATCGCTCCCGAGCCGAGTGCGGGACTTCGCTTCGACCGGTGGCCCCTCTGCGAGGTGAGCCACGTGGTGCTCCGCAACGGCGAGCAGCCGGAGGAGTACCTGCGTGATGGCGCCGAGGCGCGCGAGGAGGTCGTCTCCTGGCTGCAGAGTGGAGGCACCCTCGTCGGCGTCAACAATGGGCGCTTCACGCTCCACACGGGCCTGTCCGACACCCACTGGGTGGCCCAGCGCTGGGCGCTCTGGTTCCACGCCGTCGAGGAGGAGCGCTGGCTCGACGGCGTGTTCCGCGCACGAGCCGTGCTGGCGACGCTCGCGAAGATCCAGGGCCCCGAGACGCGAGCGGACCCTGAGCGGCTCGGGCTCGACCGGGACCTCGCGGAGCTGGCGCCGCAGCTGGCCGGACTGCTGCGCCGCGAGCTGGCGGGTCGCGGCCACGTGAACGGGCTCGTGAGTGCCACGGCCGCCGCACTCGACATCGACCGGCTCGCGGGGCGGCGCGTGCTAGCGGATGGCGAGCGTGCCGCCGTCGAGAGCTGGCTGCGCGACGCCTTCGACCAGGCCTCGCTGGAGGAGCAATTCGACATCGCCCGCGCGCTCGGCGAGCCGGCGCGCGGACTGTTCGAGGAGGCGGTCGCCGGCGCATCCGGGTCGCTGTCGGTCGTGAGTGTGATCCGCATGCGCGAGGCGGCAGTGGCCTGCGCCGCGAAGGGCGTGCCGCTCTCCGAGTCGCGACTCCGGGTCGACTCGCTGTCGGAGCTCGACTCGCGACCGCAGCTGTGCGCGGAATTCCTCGCGGCGATGGCAGGCCTCGCCCTGGCCTCCCGCCAGCAGGAGGTGACGGGGTTCGACGGCACGCTCGTCGACCGCGCCGTGACCACGCTCGCGAAGCACGGGGTCCTGGCACGGCCGGACCGGCGACTTCCGGAGGTCGACGCCGAGGCGATCTGCTCCGAGGCGCTCGGCCTGATGAGCTATTTCAACATGACAGGCGAGGCGACACTGCCCGCCCGGCCGGAGACGGTGGGCCTGCCGACCGGCGCGGTCGAGCCCGTGCTGAAGGAGACGCGCCGCGCGCGTGCCAAGGAGCTTGAGGCGCGCAGCCGGATGGAGCGGCTCGCGAAGCCGCTCGCCATGGCGCAGTTCGTCCTGCTGCTCGAGGCGATCGTGCTCTCGCTGGCGCTCGCCTTCCTAATCGTGATCGTCACGTCGCTCAACTTCGACACGCTGACGCTGTTCGGCGTTGCGGTGGCCTCGGCCACCACGGCCTTCGTCCTGTTCGCGCTAGCGCTTGTCCGGGCGGAGCTCTACCCGACCTGGGGGCGGGCGATGGCGGCGACGGTGAGCCAGGGCATCCCCGGGCTCAAGCGCAGGCTCGCGGCGCTGACGAGCGACGAGGAGAAGCGGGTGCCCTAAGCGGCGTAGCGCGCGGCGCTCCTGGCCTTGGCCTTCTCGGCCTCGACCTCGCGGTCCTTCGGCGCGGCGTTCGTCACGAGCTCGCCGAGCAGGCGCGCCGTTATCTCGGCGACCTCGTCAACCGCGCGCTCGAAGGCCTCGCTGTTGGCCTGCGAGGGCTTCGTGAACCCACTCACCTTGCGCACGTACTGGAGCGACGACGCGTGGATCTCCTCATCGGTCGCGGGCGGCTCGAAGTTGTGAAGCGTTCTGATGTTGCGGCACATGCTTCGAGGCTAGCTCCTTGGCGGCCTCGAAGTCAGGCGCCGTGGCGGCCAGCGCGATCACCGTGTCGTCCACGATGCCGACCTGGACCACCTCGTACCCGCCAGGCTGCGCCTCGCTCGGGCCCCACCCGCCCTTGAAGCGGACGCCCGGAAGCGTCCCGAGGCCCCAGCGCTGCTCCTCCACGACCCTGCCCATCGCGTCGAGCACGCGCTCGGTGTCGGCCGGGGAGAGCAGCTCGCCGCGCGCGAGCGCGCGGTAGAAGGTGGCCGCGGCCGTGAGCGTCCAGACGGTGCGCCCGAACGAGCTCCAGCCGCGCGGGTCCGGCTCGCGCTCGAGCGTGGTCTCCGTGTCGCCCGCGCGGCGCAGCACGGCCTCGACCTCGCTGGGAGCGTCGTCGAGGGTGTTCCAGAGCTCGAGCGCCGCGTCGTTGTCCGACCGCGTGATCGCACGCTCGACCGCGTGATGATCGGCCCGCTCGCGCGTAATCGAGGCAACGATGACCGGGACCTTCATCGTCGACCAGGCCCGGCTGGCGCGGAGCTCGCCGTGCGCCTCGAACTCGCCGGGCCCGAGCGGCCCGATTGCCCATCCGACCGGCATGCCCGTAAGGTAGGCCGCGGCGATGCTTCGTGCACGCATAGCGGCTGGCCTCTTCGCAGCGGCCGCTGTGGCCGGCGGTGTCATGGCGCTCGCGGACGGGGGCACGCCCGACGCCCGCAAGGGGGGCTTCGGTGGCTGCAGCGAGGGCGACACGTCATATACGACCGGGTCGCTCCACGACGTGCGCTCGTTCTCGGACGCCGTCGCCATCGTGCGTGGCGTCAGGGAGTCGCTCCCGCCGACGCCTGAGGGTCCTGAGGGCTGGGCGGGCTACATCGGCCGTCGCGTGGACGTACGCGTGGAGCGGATCCTGTGGCGGCGCCCGAACGCTCCGGAGCCGCCGCGCAGCTTCACCTACAACGACCTCGGCTGGAGCGGAACGCTGAAGCACCGGACGCCCCTCCTCGGCTGCCGCCAGGCGCGCCTCAAGCTCGGCCGGCGCTACCTGGCGCCGATCGTGCGCGACCACGGCACCTGGTACCCGTTCTTCACGACTCGCCTGCGGCTCCGCGGCGATCTGGTGGTGGGCGGCGTGGACCAGGGTGAGCCCGAGGACTCCCACGCGGCGCTTCAAGGCCGGCGCGTAGGTGGCGCGGTGAGGCTGATCGCGGAAGCGCTGCCCTACCGATCGGTGGTGCTCCATCCAGACGGGAGCCCCGGGCGGCGCTGGCAGCGCGCGTACCGGGACCAGTTCCGGCTCTGGGGCGGCAAGCGCGGCCTGCCGATCATTGCCCGCAGCGGCGTCACGGCCAGGTCACGCTGGCAGCTCTACGTGCGGCTCCCCGCGAGCGGTGGGATGTGCGTGGGGATGTCGGTTCGGGCGCTGTGGCATCCGGTGCCGGCGCCGAGCGGCGAGGGTTGCGGCCCCAGGAGAGTGGCCGACAGAGCGCTGCGGCCAGGACTCTTCTTCGCGACGCACCGGGGCCTGTTCGCCTACGGACGCGCGGGTGCCGAGATCGTCCAGGTGCGTGTGCGCTTCGGCGGCGAGGATTGGCAGGAGGTCGACACCTACCCGACGCCGCATCCGCTGCGCGACGCCGACCGCTTCTGGGTCGTCCCCGCCAGGGGCAGCTGTGCCGCTCTGACCGCGCATGGCATCGACCGGCATGGGAAGGTCGTCGCCGCGGCGCGTCTTCAGGCGGCCTGCCGGGCCGGCTGACCCTGCCGCACCGGGCCCGAGAATTCCATCGAGTCGTCCACGGGCCCGCGCTTCAGGAGCTGTACGTCGCGGAACCAGTTCTGGTGCAGCCGCCACGGTGAGGTCGCGCCCTGCTTCGGCAGCGTGTCGATCGAGCGGAGCACGTAGCCGGCGTTGAAGTCGAGGAACGGCTCCGTCGCCACCGACGCGTCGGGCGGCTGAGGCGTGGCGATCGCGTAGCCCTGCGCGTCCAGGTGATTCAGGAGTCGGCAGACGTACTCGGCGATCAGGTCGCACTTCAGCGTCCAGGAGGCGTTCGTGTAGCCGAGCGCCATCGCGAAGTTCGGCACGCCGCAGACCATCATGCCCTTGTAGGCGATCGTGTCCCCGAAGTCGACGGGCTCGCCGTCGACCGTCAGCTCGATGCCGCCGAACAGCAGCACGTTGAGCCC
>JAXDIL010000212.1:0-6384 GCA_034664005.1 Thermoleophilaceae bacterium
GCTCGCGGCTGGTGGGCCCGAACTGCCCGGGCATCCTCTCGCCCGGCAAGGCGAACGTGGGGATCATCCCGGCGCAGTTCTTCAAGGAGGGCAACGTCGGCCTCGTGTCGCGCTCCGGCACGCTGACCTACCAGATCGGCAACGAGCTGGCCCAGCGCGGCTTCGGCAACTCGACGATCGTCGGCATTGGCGGCGACCCCGTCCCCGGATCGAGCTTCATCGACATGATCGAGCTGTTCGAGGCGGACCCCGAGACCGAGCTGATCGTGATGTGCGGCGAGATCGGCGGCAGCGCCGAGGAGGAGGCCGCCGACTACATCGCCGAGTTCGTGACGAAGCCGGTGCTGGCCTACATCGCCGGCTTCACGGCGCCGCCCGGCAAGACGATGGGCCACGCCGGCGCGATCGTGTCCGGCTCGAAGGGCACCGCCGCGGCGAAGGCCGAGGCGCTCGAGGGCCGCGGGGTGCGCGTGGGGCGCAACCCGACCCAGGTGTCCGAGATCGCCGTCGAGATCCTCGGCACCCGCGTCTAGCGCGATATCGTCCGCGGCCGAGTGGCCGACTACACGAACATCTCACTTGCGCGCGGCGCTCCCTCGCTCGACATCATCGCCGTCGATGACCTGCGGGCCGCCGCTCAGAGCGCGTTCGAGCGCGATCCGGCGGGGACGTTCGCCTACGGCACCTCGGCCGGCTACCCGCACCTGCTCGAGTGGATCGCGGCGAAGCACGAGGTGGCGCCCGAAGGCGTGATCGCCACGAACGGCTCGATGCAGGCGGACGCGTTCCTGTTCCAGAAGCTGGTCGAGCCGGGTGACCTGGTCGTCGTGGAGGCGCCCAGCTACGACCGCACGCTGCTCGCGCTCCGCCAGCTGGGCGCGAACATCCTCGCGATCCCGCTGGAGGCCGACGGCATCGAGGTCGACGCCCTCGAGGTCGCGCTCCAGGAGGGCGCGCGGCCGACGCTCGCGCACATCATCCCCAACTTCCAGAACCCCGCCGGATGCACGCTCTCGCTCGAGAAGCGCCGCAAGCTGCTCGCGCTAGCGGGCGAGTACGGCTTCACCATCTTCGAGGACGACCCCTACGTCGAGCTCCGCTTCGAGGGCGAGCCGCTCCCGACGATGCTGTCGATGGACGAGGCCGACACCGTCGTCTACGCCTCCTCGTTCTCGAAGACGGTCTGCCCGGGCATCCGGGTGGGCTACCTCGTCGGCCCTCCGGACGTGATCGGGAGCATCCGCAAGACGGCAACGAACACCTACATCTCGCCGAACATGGTCGCCCAGTCGATCGTGGCCGACTTCTGCCATTCGGGTGCCATCGAGCGCTCGATCGCGACCGTGAAGGAGGCGCTCCGCGAACGCCGCGACGCCACGGCCGAGGCGCTCGAGCGCCACATCCCCGAGGCGAAGTTCGTGAAGCCGGAGGGCGGCTACTTCCTCTGGGTGGACCTGCCTGAGGGCAGCGACGTGTCGGCGCTGGAGGCCGCGTCGCAGGAGCGCGGAGTCGTCTTCGTGAAGGGCACCGAGTTCCTGATCGAGGGCGGCGAAAGCTCGCTCCGCATCGCATACTCCGCGGTGCCTCCGGACCAGATCGAGGAGGGCATCAGGCGCGTGGCCGATGCCTACCGCGAGCTGGCCGGCGCCGCTGCGTGAACGCGTTGCAGCTCCGCCAGGTTCGTGACGTCGGTGCGCTGTTCCGCGACGCGCTCGCGGTGTTCATGCGCCACGCCTGGCTGTTCATCCTCTTGTCCGCGGCGGTGGTCGTGCCGACCGAGCTGGTGGTGGAGGGCGTCGGGCTCGACATGCTCACGAGCCGCTACGACTCCTCCCCGTCGCTCGCCGAGGCCGCCGTTCCGACAATCGTGGACTTCCTCGTGGTCACGCCGATCATCGCCGCGATCTGCATCTACGCGCTCCACCAGATCGCCGAGGGCGAGCGGCCCTCGGCCGGCGCCGTGTTCGTGGCCGGCTTCGAGGCCTTCACCCCGCTGTTCGCTGCCGTCCTGCTCGCCGCGCTGGGCATCGCGCTCGGCTTCGTGGCGCTGATCCTCCCGGGCGTCTACCTCGCGGTGCGGTGGTACTTCGTGCCGCAGGCGGTCGTGATCGACGGCGCGCGCGGCCCGGGTGCCCTGGCACGCTCAGGGGAGCTCGTGAGGGGCCTCTGGTGGCGCACGTTCGGGCTGATTCTGCTGGCGAACATCGCGATCGCCATACCGGGCTTCATCCTGCTCACGCCGTTCACGGCGATCGCGGAGAGCACCGACCGCGCGGTCTGGTCACTGGTGGGCTCGGCGGTCACCACCTCGATCACGACGCCGTTCGTTGCGCTCTACTCCACGTTCCTCTACTACGACCTGCGAGCGCGCCGGACGTAGGCTCCCTTCTGCGCGATGGCCGACCCGAACCTCGACAGGCTCACGCGCCACTTCATCTTCCTCCGTGCTCTCCGCTGGCTGCCGGTGGGGCTGGTCCTGCCCTTCCTCGTCATCACGCCCGAGGCGCGCGGGCTCTCCCTCGGAGCAATCGGCGCCGCCCTCGCGGTGCACTCGGCTGTCGCGATCGCCCTGGAGGTGCCGAGCGGCGCGCTCGCGGACACGGTCGGCAGGCGGCGCGTGCTGCTCGCCGGTGCGGTGCTCACCGCCGTGAGCCTGCTGGTCTTCGCCATTGCGCAGGGCCTCCTCGCCTTCATGGCGTCGTTCGGCCTGCTCGCGGCCGGGCGAGCGCTGATCTCGGGCTCGCTCGAGGCCTGGTACGTCGATTCCCTGAGAGCGCTCGACCCAGCCGCGCCGCTGAGCCACGGGCTCTCGCGCGGAACCGCCGCGGAGGGCGTGGCCATGGCGCTGGGCGCCCTCGCTGCCGGGGGGCTGGTCGCGATCGCCGGCCCGGCCGGCCCCGACGCCGGGATCTTCTCCGGCTACGGCGTGGCTGGACTCGCCGGAGCAGTCGCGGCGCTCATCTACCTCGCCGCTGTCGTGGTTCTGGTCGAAGAGCCGCCGCGCGCGCGGGCCGACCGGCCGCGCGCCTCGATTGCCGGCCGGATGGCCGCGATCCTCGCCACCGCCCGCGCCGAGGTGGCGAGCTCCGTCGCCGTGCGCGTGGTGTTCGTGACCGCCGTCGCATGGGGCATGTCGTTCACCGCCGTGGAGCTGCTCTGGCAGCCTCGCGTCGCCGACCTCGTCAATGACCCCGAGGCGGTCGGGCTGGTCCTCGGCCTCCTCACCGCGGCATCGATGCTCGCCGTGGCCGTGGGTGCCTGGGCGAGCACCGCCGTGAACCGCCGCCTCGGCCTCTGGCTCGGCTACCTGCTCGCGCTGGGTCTAGCCGCTGTCTGCATCGCCGTGCTCGGCGCCCCGGGGGCGATCGCCCCGTTCGTGCTCGTCTACCTGCTGGCGTATCTCGGGCTCGGCGTGGCCGAGCCGATCCATTTCGAGCTTCTCAACGAGGCGGTCGGGCCGACCGCCCGCGCGACGCTCATCTCCGGGGAGTCGCTCTTCACGCAGGGCGGCTCCCTCACCGCGAACCTCGGAGTCGGCGCGCTCGCCGCGGCTTACGGCTTCGGAGCGGCGTGGGCGGTCGCCGGCGCGCTGCTCGCGGTCGCGGTGCTCGCGGTGGCCATGCCGCTCCGGCGCGTGACCTACTCGATGTCGGCGAGCAGGCGCCGGATCGCCTCCACGCAGCCGTCCACGTCGGCCTCGGTCGTCGACCAGTTCGAGACCGAGACGCGCATGTAGCGGCGGCACCACCTGGCAGGGCCGCCGGCCCACATCGTGCCGTCCCTCTGCACCGCGGCGATCAGCTCGTCGGTGCGCTCATCCGAGCCGAAGCTGACGAGCAGCTGGTTCAGGACGATCTCGTTGCCGATCTCCACTCTCTCGATCTCGCCGAGCCGCTTGCCGAAGCGCACGGCCAGGGCGCAGCAGCGGTCGACCAGCTCAGCGAGCCCGTCACGGCCCAGCTCGCGCAACGCGGCCCAGGTCGTGAAGCCGCGCGCGCGGCGCGAGGACTCGGGGACGAAGTCCGAGGGGGCCCGGTCGGAGCCGTCGTCCTGCCCGGACAGGTAGGCGGCGGTGTAGCGCATCGAGGCGGCGTGCGCCTCGGGATCGGCGCAGAAGACGTAGCCGTTGTCGTACGGGACGTTCAGCCACTTGTGCCCGTCAACCGCCCACGAGTCCGCGCGCTCGATGCCCTCGACCAGGTGGCGCTTGGACGGGCTGGCGGCGGCCCACAACCCGAAGGCGCCGTCGACATGGACCCAGGCGCCGTGCCGGCGCGCGAGCTCGCAGCCGGCGGCCAGGTCGTCGCAGGCGCCGGTGTTCACGTTGCCCGCCTGAAGGCAGACGATCGTGGGTCCGGCGGGCCCATGACCGAGCGCCCGCTCGAGCGCCTCGGGGACGATGGCGCCGTTGCCGTCCGCCACCACGGGCTCGAGCGAGTCCGTGCCGAGCCCGAGGAGGCGCAGCGCGCGGTCGATCGTGGCGTGGCGCTCCTCGCCCGCGAGCACGCGGATCGGCGGCGCGCCCACAAGGCCGCGTGAGCCCACGTCCCATCCCGCCCGCGCCAGGACGCTGTGCCGCGCCGTGGTGAGCGCGACCGTGTTCGCGCCCTGGCCGCCCGTCGCGAGGCCGAAGGACGCCCCCGGCGGCAGGCCGAGCGCCTCCTTCAGCCAGTCGCCGGCCACCTGCTCGACAGCGGCCGCGGCGGGCGACGAGGTGGCGTTGAAGGCGAGCTGGTCCCAGCCGGTCGTGAGGAGGTCCGCGCAGGTGGCGGCGTCGAGCGCGCCGCCGACGACGAAGCCGAAGTAGCGCGGGCCGGCGCTCGCCACGAGCGCTGGCTCCACGGCGTCCGCGAGCTGCTCGATCACGACCTCCGCATCGGCGCCCTCCGCTGGAAGCGGCCCACCGAGCGCCGCGTGCAGCTCCGCCGTGTCGACCTCGGGGGCCACGGGCCGCCCGCCGAGCCCCTGACGGAACTCGATGACGCGCTCCGCGGTGCGGCGGAGTGCGTCGGGCAGTCCTGGCACGCGCCCTGCGCTAGCGCCCGTAGCGCTCGCGGCCGAGCACGAGCTGGTCCGGCAGCGCGGTGCGCGGGGGTGGCGATGGGTCGGCCACGACGGACACGGTCTCGGCGACGCTGCGCGTGACCGAGTGGGTCTCGCCGTTCGACTCGACGATGACCTCGTCGCCGCCGGCGCGCGCGAGGATTCCCTCGAGCCCCGGCGTGAGCCCGGTGGCCTTCAGGTAGTGGAGCAGGTCCTCCGCCTCGTTCTCGAAGCGCAGCACGCGCACGCGCGCGCCCTCCTCCACGTCGGCGAGCGGCACGCCCTCCTCGCGGTCGCCTTCGTAGATCGGGTGGCCGTGCGGGCAGGTCTTGGCGTCGCCGATCGCCCGCAGCATCCGCTCCTCGACCATCGGCGACATCCAGTGCTCCAGCCGCTCGGCCTCCTCGTGCACCTGGTCCCAGGGAATATCGAAGACATCCGTCAGGAAGCGCTCGATCAGGCGGTGACGGCGCACGATTCCCGAGGCGTGCTCCTGACCTGTCTCGGTGAACGTGAGCGACTTGTCGGCGGCGCGGGTCACGTAGCCGTCCGCCTCGAGGCGACCGATCATCTCGTGGACCGTCGGCGCGGAGACCTGCATCGCGCGGGCGATGTTCGCCCCCGTGATCGGAAGGCCGGCCTCCTGAAGCCAGTAGATGATCTGGAGGTACTCCTCCTCGGCTACGGTCGCTTGTTCCTGAGACATGCGAAGCATCCTATCCAGCGTCATTTAGCATGGCCGCCGTGCAGATCGGGCCAGGGACTCGCGTGCTAGTGACGGGTGCATCGCGCGGCATAGGCGCGGCCATCGCCCGGGCATTCGCCGCGCGCGGCGCGACGCTGGGCCTCGTGGCGCGGCGCGAGGGGCCGCTCGAGAAGCTCGCCGCCGAGCTGCCGGGCGACGGCCACCAGGTGATCGCCGCCGACGTGGCGGATGCGGAGTCGATGACCAGGGCGGTCGAGGAGTTCGGTGAGATCGACGTGGTCGTGGCCAACGCCGGCATCACGCACTACCGGCCCTTCGCCCAGCTCCCGCTCGACGAGGCCCGCCATATGAACGACGTGAACTGGCTCGGCACGATCTACACCGTCTGGGCGGCGCTCCCAGGCATGCTCGAGCGCGGCCGCGGGCACATCGTCGTGGTGTCGTCCGGCGGCGGCGTTCGCGGGTTCCCGTCGGCCGCCGTCTACAACGGCACGAAGGCCGCGCAGCGCGGCTTCGCGGAGGCGCTGCGCCACGAGCTGCACGGCAGCGGGGTGTCGGTCACCACGGTCTATCCGGGCGAGATCGAGACCTCCCTGCACGACCACGAGCTCGACCACATGCCCGACCGGTACCGA
>JAXDIL010000001.1:0-14285 GCA_034664005.1 Thermoleophilaceae bacterium
ATCTTCATCGGCGCCTTGAGCTTCAGCTTGTCCCACTGGATGTGCCCGCGTTCGCTGGCCTTCCAGTGCCGGAACAGCCAGACCACGGCGAAGATCACCGCGAACATCACGTACCAGCGCTGGGTGAACATGTGCGACAGCCACACCGTGAACTTGGTGATGGCCGGCAGCTCGCCGCCGAAGTCGGTGAAGATCTTCTCGAAGACCGGCACGAGGAACGTGACCAGCGCGAACAGCACGACGAAGGCAAACCCGCCGATCAGCGACGGGTAGACCATCGCGGCCTTGATCTGGCGCCGCAGGGCCGCGTCCTTCTCGAGCTGCTCGGCCACGCGCACGAGCGTCTGGTCCAGGATGCCGCCGGTCTCGCCGGCCTGCACCATCGCCACGTACAGCTCGTTGAAGGCGTCGGGATGGCGCTGCAGGGCATCGGACAGCGAGACGCCCGCCTCCACGTCCTTGCGCACCTCGATGAAGATCTCGCGCAGCTTGTCGGACTCGGTCTGCTCCTCGATCACGTACAGCGCGCGCAGGAGCGACATGCCCGACTGCACCATCGTCGACAGCTGCCGCGTGGCGATGACGAGGTCGTCGGCCTTGACCTTCCTGAAGCGCGCGAGCACGTCGGCGGCGTTGGCCGGCGCGTGCTCTTCGATGTCGACGACGATCAGACCGCGCGAGCGCAGCTGCGAGGCAACGGTCTGCTTGTCGGAGGCCTCGATCTCGCCCTTGGTCGGCGAACCCGCGAGGTCGAGCGCCTTGAACGCGTAAGTCGCCATTCCCTATGCCACCCGCACGGTGCCCATCAGGCGGCGCAGTTCCTCGGGCGTGCTCGAACGCGCCTCGGCGAGGTCGCGCGTGATCTTCTGCTCGCGAACGAGCTGGGCGAGCGCCGAGTCCATCGTCTGCATGCCGAACTGGCTACCGGTCTGGAGCGTCGAGTAGATCTGGTGGGTCTTGCCCTCGCGGATCAGGTTGCGCACGGCCGGCGTCGGCACGAGCACCTCCGTGGCCGCGACCCGCCCGTCGCCGTCGGCCCTGGGCAGCAGCTGCTGGGTCACGATCCCCTGGAGCGACACGGACAGCTGCACGCGCACCTGCTGCTGCTGATCGGGCGGGAACACGTCCACGATGCGGTCCACGGTCTGTGCCGTGTCCTGGGTGTGGAGCGTGGCGAACACCAGGTGGCCGGTCTCGGCCGCCGTCAGCGCGGTCGAGATCGTCTCGAGGTCGCGCATCTCGCCGACGAGGATCACGTCCGGGTCTTGGCGCAGCGCGGCCTTGAGGCCGAGCGCGAAGCTCTGCGCATCGGCGCCCAGCTCGCGCTGGTTGACGATGCACTTCTTGTGCTTGTGCAGGAACTCGATCGGGTCCTCGATCGTGAGGATGTGCTCGTGGCGCGTGTCGTTGATGAGGTCGAGCATCGCCGCGAGCGTCGTCGACTTGCCCGAGCCGGTCGGCCCGGTCACGAGCACGAAGCCACGCGGCTTCTTCGTGAACTCCTCGAGCATGGGCGGCAGCCCGAGCGACGCCAGCTTCGGCATCGTGTGCGGGATCAGGCGGAAGGCGGCTGACAGGGCGGCGCGCTGCATGTACGCGTTCACGCGGAAGCGCGCCTTGCCGGGGATCGAGTAGGCGAGGTCGATCTGCCAGTCGGTCTCGAGCCGCTGACGCTGGTCGTTCGTGAGGATCGAGTAGATGACCTCACGCGTGAGCTGCGGCGTCAGATGTGGGTAATCCAGCGCGTGCAGCCGGCCGTGGTGGCGGATCATGGGCGGTGAGCCTGCCGTCAGGTGGAGGTCGGAAGCGTCTCGCTCCATCACCTCAAGCAGGACTTCTGCGAAGTCGAACTCCATTTGGGACTCCTATCGGCGGGAGGGGACGATCACGTGACTCTTGCCACCTCGGCAATGGACGTGATGCCGTTCTTGACCTTCTCGAAGCCGTCCGCGCGCAGCGGGCGCATGCCCTGCGCGATGGCGACCTTGCGGATTTCCTCGGACGAGGCGCGCTCCACGGTGAGGTCGCGGATCTCGTCGGTGACGGACAGGACCTCGTAGAGGCCGGTGCGGCCCTTGTAGCCGGTGCCGCCGCAGCGGCCGCAGCCGACGGGCTCGTAGGCCTCGAGGTCGAACGCCACGTTGAAGCCGGCCTTCTCCAGCGAGGAGACGCTCAGCATCGCGCGGCTCTTGCAGTACGTGCAGAGCTGGCGCACGAGCCGCTGGGCCACGATGCAGACGATCGCCGACGCGCTCAGGAACGGCTCGATGTCCATCTCCGTGAGGCGGGTGATGGCCGACGGCGCGTCGTTCGTATGGAGCGTCGACAGCACGAGGTGGCCGGTGAGGGCGGACTCGATCGCGATCTTGGCGGTCTCGCCGTCCCGGATCTCGCCGACCATGATCACGTCGGGGTCGGCTCGCAGCATGGCCCGGAGGGCGCTCGCAAAGGTCAGGCCGGCCTTGTGGTTCACCTGAAGCTGGTTGACGCCCGGGAGCTGGTACTCGACCGGATCCTCGATCGTGATGATGTTGCGCTCCGGCTGGTTGATCTCGTTGAGCGCGCCGTAGAGGGTCGTGGACTTACCGGAACCGGTCGGGCCCGTCACGAGCACCGCGCCGTAGGAGCGCCTGAAGGCCTCCTCGAAGAGCTCCGCGCTTCCCTCTGACATGCCGAGCGAGTCGAGGCCGATCAGCGCCTGCGTCTTGTCCAGGATTCGCATGACGAGGCCCTCGCCGTCGACGCGCGGCATCGTCACGATACGAGCGTCGATCGCGTGCTTCTCGACGGTCAGCGACACGCGGCCGTCCTGCGGGACACGCCGCTCCGAGATGTCGAGGTCGGCCATGATCTTCACGCGCGAGATCACGCCGGCGATCATGCGGCGCGGAATCTGGGTCGTCTCGCGCAGCACGCCGTCCACGCGGAAGCGCACGCGCATCTCGCGGCCCTCGGGCTCGAAGTGGATGTCCGAGGCCCCCTCTTCCACCGCTTGGGCGATGATCGAGTTCACCAGCTTGATGACAGGGGCGTCGTCCGCGGACTCGCGAATCTCGGAGACCTCGGCGAGCTCCTCCTCGCCGATCTCGATCGCCTCGGCGACGGCGTCGTCGAAGCGGCTCATGCGACCGACGAGGCCGCCGATGTCGTCCGGCGACGCCACGACCGGCCGCACCTCGTTGCCGGTCATGAGCTTGAGGTCGTCGAGCGCGAGCACGTTCGACGGGTCCGACATCGCGACCATCAGCGTGCCGCGGTCGTCGTAGCCGATCGGCACCGCGCCGAGGCGGCGCGCCGCCTGCGGCGTGATCGAGTTGAGCGCGCTGACGTCCGTCTTGTAGATCGACAGGTCGACGTGGTCGAGGCCGAAGCGCTGCGCCACGGAGCGAGCGAGCTGGTCGCCCGTGATCGCGCCGCCCTCGAGGAGCACCTGCTCGGGCGAGCGGCCAGAGGCCTTGCCCTCCTCCACTGCGGCGTCCACGCGCTCCCGCGGCAGGAAGCCCATCTCGACGATCACGTCGGAGATGAAGCGGGAGCTGCCCTTCTTGTGCGGCGGAGTGAGGCCGTTGCTAGGGATAGGAGGTGCTTCGTCCTCCACGGCACGCAGCGGCACCGCCCCGGCCTCCTTCTTGCTCATCGCGCGTCCGCGACTACCTGGACGAGCGACTCAGCGTCGATGTAGCCCTCGTAGAGGTTCGCCTTGCCGCTGCGTCCGATTACCACGATCGCGGGCGCCTGGCTGACGCCAAGGTTCTCGAGGAGCCTGCCGTAGCGGTCCACGTTCCGGAGGTCGTCGGAGAGGATCACGACGTTGTCCGTCCGGCGATCGAGCGAGCGAACCGAGTCGGCGACTGCCTCGTCGTCCAGGGCGCGCGGGTTCTTGAAGAAGATCACGACCTTCTTGTTGTCGGCAACTGCACGCTCGGCCTTCACATGCGAGTTGGTGACCGGGGCTCCGATGTGCAGCTCGTCGGGGTCGAGGCCGACGCCGCTGGCGGTCGAGGCGAGCACGCCGTTGGCGAACTGGCCGTAGACGCCGCTGGGCATGCCGCGCCTGACCTTGGCGGGCTTGACCGCGGTCTGCGGCTCGTTGACGCCGGAGAGCTTGAGGCTGAGTGCGGCGTCGACTGGACGGCCGCCGTCGCCCTTGCCGGTGAGGGTGAGCGTCACCCGGCGCAGGATCTTGTCCTGGCCGACCCAGACGTCGAGCTGGCCGTTCGTCAGGCCGCTCTGGCGGAGCCGCTTCTCGGCGTTCGGGAGCGGCACCTGGCCGCCCTGGCTCATCGCCGTGGCGATCTGGGTCACGGCCTTGGCCGAGTCGACCTCGGCGCTGACGTGCGTGGCCTCTACGCCGCCGACCTGCTCCTTGCCCTCGTCCTTGACGTTGCGGAGCCAGGCCTTCGGATCGATGTTCACGGTCGGGGCCGTCTCGGGCGTCGCGGCCTTGCCGCTCTCGCGCGCCTTGATCACCTGGTTCCAGAGCTGCTGGGGAATCGCGTAGCCGGTCGCGCCGCGGGTGAACCAGGCGCGGTCGCCGGTGGTGACGAAGCCGCCGGTCTCGTTCAGCTTCATGCTCGGAACGTTCGCGTGAACCTGGACGTCCGCCTCGGGCATCGCCGTGGGGCCGTTGTCCTCGAACGAGCCGGAGGCCCGCAGGACGTTCTTGTCGCCGGCAGAGCTGAAGGTGAGCCTGGCGTCGAACTTGGCGCTCTTCAGGTCGTTGCTCGTGAAGGCCGACTGGATGAGCTGCTCAGGGCCCGCCGGCGGCGCCGGGGCGGGCGCGGGCGTGGCCTGATCCGGGGCCTGCTTCGCCACGGACACGGGGCTGTCCGTCGCGGCATTGCGAGCGTTGGTGACCGCGAAGACGGTGGCTCCGAGGAGCGCGACTCCGAGGAGGGCGAGAAGGAAGGGGCGGGAGATCGCCATTGAGTGGCATATCGGCAGGCGTCCGCCTCTTGTTTAGACCCAAGCGAATGTACTAGACGCGGCTCGCACGAGCGGCGTTTCGCATGGCCTCGAGAGGCGGCTCCTCCCCGGTCCAGAGCGCAAGGCTGCGGGCCCCCTGGCGCACCAGCACCTCGAGACCGTCGACCAGCCGCGCACCCCGCTCCTCGGCCCAGCGGGCCACGGGCGTCGGCCTGGTGCCGTAGACGAGGTCCACCACCGTATGAGCGTCCACGAGCGGGAGCCCGTCGAGCGTGTCATACGGCTGTAGCCCTACCGGCGTGGCGTTCACGAGCAGCTCGGCGGGGCCGGGCCGTTTGGCCGCCTCGACGCTCAGCTCGCGTGCCAGCTGCCGAGCGCGGTCGTGGGTGCGGCTCCAGACCGTGACGCTCACGCCCGCGTCCGCCAGCGCCCACACGGCCGCACGCGCGGCGCCGCCCGCCCCGAGCACGAGCGCCGTCGCGGGCAGGGGCTCGCCGAGCGCGTCGAGCAGGCCGCCGGCGTCCGTGTTGTCGCCCGCGATGCCGCCGTCGTCGCGGAAGGTCAGCGTGTTCACGGCACCGATCGCCGCGGCCGCCTCGCTCAGCTCGTCCGCGAGCGCGTGCGCGGCGAGCTTGTGCGGGATCGTGACGTTCGCCGCGCGGTAGCCGGAGCCGTGAAGGGCGCGAACCGTCTCGTCGAAGCGCGCGGGCGCGACCGGCAGCGCGAAGTAGCGCCAGTCGAGGCCGAGCTCGGCGAACGCGGCCTTCATCATGGCCGGCGAGCGACTGTGCCGGACCGGGAAGCCGAGGACGCCCGCGAGCGTGCTCAACACTTCGTGGGCGACTTGCCGCCGCGCGCCTCGCGGGCGCGGTTGTACTCGTTCACGTAGGCCTGGAACTCGGCGTCCGTCTTCGCGAACTTGTGCTGGCCGCAGCTGTCGACCTTCACCACGTAGAAGAGGAACTTCGTCTTGGCCGGCCGCGCCGCCGCCCTGATCGAGGCGAGGCCGGGGTTCCCGATCGGCCCGGGCGGGAGCCCCGCGTGCACGCGGGTGTTGTACGGGCTCGGGTTCGCGAGCTCCGACTGCCGCAGCGGCCGCTTCCAGTTGTGCGTGACGAAGCGAACCGTCGCGTCGATCCCGAGCGGGATGCCCTCGCGCAGCCGGTTGTAGATCACGGACGCGATCAGCGGCCGCTCCTTCGCCACCATCGCCTCGCGCTCGATCAGCGACGCGATGATCAGCACGTCGTACGGCGTCAGCCTCTTGCTCTTCGCGTAGCGCAGGTTGACCTTGCCGAAGTTGCTCTTGAAGTGGTCGAGCTGCTCGGCCACGAGCTGCTTCACCGGCCGGCCCTTCTTCAGCTCGTAGGTGGCCGGGAACAGGAAGCCCTCGAGGCTCGCGCCACGCGGCGCCCTGTAGTCGGTCGGGTCGAGCTTCGGCGAGCGCCGGCTCGCGCGGATGTAGTTGCCGCGCAGGCCCTTGGTCAGAGGCCTGATCTCGCGGCGCGAGAGTCCCTCGGGGATCGCAACCTGGACCACGTTCGGCGGCACTCCCTGCTGGAGCGCGTCGAGGGCTGCCGTGAAGCTCATGTCCTTCCGCAGCTCGTAGGAGCCCGGGCGGAGGTCGCCGCTGTGTCCCATGAGCCGGGCGCGGAGCTGGAAGAAGCCGGCGTCCTCGACCACACCCGCCTGCTCGAGGCGGTCCGCGATCTGGGCGAGGCTCGAGCCCTGCGGGATCGTCACGCGCACGGGCGCCCCCCCATCGCCCTTGAACGGCTGGAAGAGCGCGTTGGCGAACCAGGCGATCGCGCCGACGATCACGATCAGCGCGCCGAGCGCGATGACGCGGCCGGGCCCGTGCCGCCTGCGCCCGGCACGGATGTGCTTCGGCTCGCGCTGGGTCAGCTGCCGGGCCTCGGCGAGCCAGTCGTGCGAGCCCGGGCGATGCCCGTCGCTCGCCGTGCGCGGCTCCGCCGGAGCGACCGCGGTCGGGGCCGCGTCCGCCGGCGGCGGCGCCTCACCACCGCGGCGTGCCTCACGCTCGCGGCGGGCCGCCTCCCGTTCCTCGGGCGTTCGGCCGCCCGTCCCGGGCGGCGGGCCGGAGCTCACTCGGGGGCACCCGCCCTGGCGCGAGCCAGGTAGCTCTCCAGCAGGTGAGCGGCGGCGCGCGAGTCGGCGTCTCGCTCTCCCCCGGTTCGCTCCGCGAGCCGCGTCGTGAGGCGCTCGTCGTGAAGCTCCACCGGTACCGAGACTCTCCGCTCCAGCCGCTCGGCAAACGTGCGTGCCCGCTCGGCCTGCGCGCCCTCCTGGCCCTTGAGCGTGAGCGGAAGCCCGACGACGACCAGCTCCGCGCCCTTCTCCTCGACGAGCCGGGCGATGGCCGCCAAGCCGCGCTTCGTCTCAGGGCGCCCCACGGCCTCGAGCGGCGTGGCGAGCGTCCCGGTCGGATCCGAGATCGCCACGCCGCAGCGCGCCGAGCCGTGGTCGAGGGCGAGCACGCGCATCAGGCGAGCACCCTCTCGATCTCAGCCCGAGCCGCGGCGAGCGCCTCGTCGAGCTTCTCCGGGTTCTTGCCCCCCGCCTGCGCGAGCGTGTCGCGCCCACCGCCGCCGCCGCCGACGATCGGCGCCGCCGTTTTCATGAGCTCGCCCGCCTTCACGCCGCGCTCGACCACCTCGGGCGCTACGTGTGCAGCCAGGTGGACGCGGCCGTCGTCCACGGTGCCGAGGACCACCGCGGAATCACCAAGTTGCTGACGCACGGCAGACGCGAGGTCACGTAAGGCATTCGGGTCCATCGGCGGGACCTGCTCGACGACGACGGGCACACCGCCGGTCTCGGCGCGGGTCGCAACGAGATCGGTCTGGATGCTCTTATCCGGCCCGTTCGGCTTCCGCTCCAGCTCCTTCACGCGCGCGCTCAGGCGCTCGACCGCGTTCACCAGCTCGTGCTCGGGCACTCGGAGCCGGGTCGCGATCTCGTTCAGCCGCTGGGTGCGCTCCTGGAACAGGCGCGCCGCCTCGGGGCCGGTCACGGCCTCGATCCGGCGCACGTTCGAGGCGCTCGACGTCTCCGTCGTCACGTGGAAGAGGCCGATCTCGGACGTCGCGGCCACATGCGTGCCTCCGCATAGCTCCCTCGACACGCCCTCGATCTCCACCATCCGCACGCGCTCGCCGTACTTCTCGCCGAACAGCGCCACGGCGCCGAGCCGCTCGGCCTCGTCGCGGGTCGTCTCGATCGCGCGGACCGCGTGGTTCGACGCGAGCCAGCCACCCACGAGTCGCTCCACCTCGGCGAGGTCCTCGGGCGACAGGCGCTCGCCGTGGGTGAAGTCGAAGCGCAGCTTGTCGGGGCCCACGTAGGAGCCGGCCTGGCGCACGTGCGTGCCGAGGCGCTCGCGGAGCGCCGCGTGGAGCAGGTGCGTGGCCGTGTGGTTGCGCATCGTCGCGAGGCGGCGGTCGCGCTCGACCACCGCGCGCACGCTCTCCCCCGGCCCGATCTCACCCTCCACCAGCTCGAGCGCTAATGCCTGGTCGTCGCCGACGCGGTAGACGTCCACGACGCGCGCGCGGCCCGACGGCGTCTCGACGAGCCCGCTGTCCGAAATCTGGCCGCCGCCCTCGGGGTAGAACGGGCTCTCCTCGAGCTTCGCCAGCAGCCAGCCGTTCGCCTGCTGCGCCGCGCGCAGGACCGTGTCGGCCTCGGTCGTCTCGTAGCCGACGAAGCGGGTGCGGAAGCCCGACTCGCGCGCGAAGCGCAGCACGTCCTCGTGCTCCACGTGCACCCCGGCGCCGGCGCCCGCGTCGGCGGTCGCGCGCGCGCGCGAGCTCCCGGCGCGCGACACCTCACGGGCGCGCTCCATCAACTCCTCGAAGCCCTGGTCGTCGACCGACAGGCCCTCCTCGGCGAGCAGCTCCTTCGTCAGCTCGTAGGGGAAGCCGTAGGTGTCGTGGAGCTTGAAGGCGTCCTCGGCCGAGACCCACGAGGTGTGCTCGGCCTTCGCGCGCTCGATCACCTCGTGCAGCAGCCGTTCGCCCTGCTCGAGCGTGCGGCTGAAGCTCTCCTCCTCGGCGCGCGCCCAGCGCTCGATCGTCGGCCATTCGCGCTCGAGCTCGGGATAGGCCTCCGCCATCACGTCGCGCACGCGCGCGCACACGCGCACAAGGAAGGGCTCGTCGATGCCGAGCACATGGCCCTGCCGGATCGCCCGGCGCATGATGCGGCGCAGCACGTAGCCGCGATCCTCGTTCGACGGCACGACGCCGTCGGCCATCAGGAACGTCGCGCCGCGGCCGTGGTCCGCGATGATGCGCAGCGCGCGCGTCGTCGCGACGTCGCTTCCGTACTTCTTGCCGGACAGCTCCTCGCCCAGCTCGATCAGCGGGGCGAACAGGTCGGTTTCGTACACGGACGGGACGCCCTGGAGGATGCTCGCCATTCGCTCGACACCCAGGCCGGTGTCGATGTTCTTCGTGGGGAGCTCCGGCAGCGAACCGTCGGCCTGGAGCTCGAACTGCATGAACACGAGGTTCCAGAACTCGAGGAAGCGCTCGGTGTCGTCGCCGGGCCGGTCCGTGTCGGGGCCGAACTCCGGGCCGCGGTCGAGGTAGAGCTCGGAGCAGGGGCCGCACGGACCGGTGGGCCCGGACTGCCAGAAGTTGTCGTCCACGCCGAGCAGCACGATGCGCTCGTCCGGCACGCCGACGGCACGCCAGTGCTCGATCGCCTCGTCGTCGGGGCCGAGGCCGAGCGTCTCGTCCCCGCCGAAGACGGTGATCCAGATGTCATCGAAGTCGAGTCCGAAGCCGTACTCCTTCGATGTGGAGAGGTCGAGCGCGAACTCCACGGCCTCCTTCTTGAAGTAGTCGCCCACGGAGAAGTTGCCGAGCATCTCGAAGAAGGTCAGGTGGCGGAGCGTGGTGCCCACGACCTCGATGTCGACCGTGCGGAACGACTTCTGGCACGAGGTGAGCCTCCTGCTGGGTGGCTCCTCCTCCCCGCGGAAGTACGGCTTGAAGGGCTGCATGCCCGCCGTGGTGAGGAGAACGGTCGGATCGAAGCGGCTCGGGACGAGCGACGCCGACGGCACGCGCAGATGCCCGTGCCGCTCGAAGTACGACAAAAACCGCTCCCGAATCTCGGCAGCCCTCATGGAGGCGGAGTCTAGGCGCCGCGCACTCGGTCGATCAGCTGGCGGATCGGGTCGGGAAGCCGATCCTCACTCGCGGTCAGCTCCTGGCGGCCCGAGTCGTCCTCGATCGTCAGGTGGTACTGGAAGCGGTCGGCGCCCTTGCCCGGGCCGGGCGAGTCCGCGAGCAACGCAGGGACATCGGCCTTCTTCACGAGCTCTTCGATCTCGCGCGCGTCCGGCTCGGGGAGCTCCGCTGTGTCGAGCTCCCCGAGCTTCGTGGTCAGGCCGGCATAGCCGCCGCTTCTTGTCAGTTCAATGCGCAGTGAGGGATTGCAGCGCTGGCTGCTCGGTCGGGACGCCCACATTGTCCCAGGCATCCTTCACGGCGCTCGCCGCGGGGCTGCCCTGGCCCTGGAGCCGCTCGGCCGCGATCACGGTCAGCCGCGCGAACGCGGCGAAGCCGGAGTCGGTGCGGAGCGCCGGATCGCGCAGCGCCTCGTACCAGATACGCCCGGTCACCTCCCACGAGTAGCCGCCGATCTCGGTGGCCGCCAGGTAGAAGGCGTGGTTCGGGATGCCCGAGTTGATGTGCACGCCGCCGTTGTCCTGGACCGTCTCGACGTACTCGCTCATGTTGGCCGGCTGCGGGTCCTTGCCGACCAGCGGGTCGTCGTACGCCGTGCCGGGCGCCTTCATCGACCGAAGCGCGTCGCCGTCGATGTTGGGCGTCCATACCTCCGAGCCGATCAGCCAGTCCGCGGAAGCGGCGTCCTGGTGGTTCTTGTACTGCTTGACGAGCGAGCCCCAGACGTCCGACAGCGACTCGTTCATGGCGCCCGACTGGCCCCAGTACTCGAGCCCGGCCTCCTTCTCCGTGACGCCGTGGCCCAGCTCGTGGCCGATCACGTCCAGCGAGCCGGTCATAACGCCCAGGACCTGTCCGTCGCCGTCGCCGAAGACCATGCGCTGGCCGTCCCAGAACGCGTTCGGGTACTGCTGTCCGAAATGGACCACGCCGCGGAGCGGCATGCCCGCGTCGTCGATCGAGTTGCGCCCGTAGGCCTCGAGCCAGAAGGCGAAGGTGTCGCCGAGGCCGTCATAGGCCTCGTTGACGGTGTTGTCATCGGCGGGCGGGTCGCCCTCCCGGCGGACGATCGGTCCGCGGACGTCCTCGGTGTTCTCGGCGTCGCTGATGACTCGCGCGGGCCGAGGCGTCGCCACCCGGACGAGCGCATCTGCTCTTTGGCCGCCCGTCACCCCCGCCAGCGAGTTCTGCACTCGCGCGAGCCGGATGGAGTGGTCTTGGCTCAGAGCGCGCGTAGCCCATTCGCGCTGCTCCTCGTCGCCCTTGCGCGCGATGTTCTCGAGAACGATCGGCGGCAGTACGCAATGAAGGCCGTGACTGCGATGGTGCATGCGAGCCTCCTGGAGGGTGGAGAGGTTGAGTCCACTTTACGCCCGTTATCCGAGCGAGTCCACTTCAGCGGTGGTATTGCACGAGATGGCGCAAGAGTGCTTGCACGGCGCTCCCCGCCTGCAATTTGCGTCCAGTTTTCGGCCAACTCTGCGGCCCTCATGGAGCTTTGCCCCAGAAAGGTGTGCATTCCGTGTGCACGCGCGCGAGGTAGTGCGGAATGCGCCGACGATGCCCGAGAGATGCTTCTCGCGGAACAGCTCGTGGGCGAAGCCCGCGCCCGCCGAGCGCGTTCAATGGACGCGCGCGAGCGCGTGGTGGTTGCCGTCTTCGCCGCGCTGTACTGCGTCGCCGCAGTACTGATCGCGCTGTTCGTCCCGTCGGAGCGCGAGGTGAGCCCCCTGCTCGTGGCCGCCCTGCTGCTCGGCCACGCCGCGGTTTCTCAGGTGCGCTTCGAGTTCGGCATGGGTTTTGTCGTGCCCGAACAGCTCGTCGTGATTCCGATGCTGCTTCTCTGCCCGCTTCCGTGGGTCCCGGTGCTGATCGCCGCAGCCGGTGCACTTGGGCTGGTACCAGACTTCATCAAGGGGAGCTGGGCGAAAGACCGCTGGCTCAAGCCGATCGCGGATTCCTGGTCGTACCTCGCCCCCGTCCTGATCCTTGCTGCCTTCGCGCCCGGCCCGCCCGAGCTCTCGTCGATGCCCATCTATGCCCTCGCGATTGCGGCACAGCTCGGCACGGACTTCGCGCAAGCGGTTGTGCGCAACTGGCTGCTCGACGGAGTGTCGGTCCTGGAGCTTGCCGGCATCTTCTTCGGCGCCGCTCGCGTCGAACTCGTTCTCTCGCCCGTGGCCCTGGTCGCGACGCTGGCGGCCTACGAGGAGCCACTCGTCCTCGTCGCCGTGATAGCGCCGCTCGTATGGCTGCTGGACAACTTCTCGAAGGACCGGGCGGCTAGGTACGCCTCGGCGCTCGAACTCAACCGCGCCTACCGCGGCACGGTCATGTTGCTGTCCGACGTGCTCGAGTTCGAGGACGAGTACACGGCTCAGCACTCTCGCTCCGTGGTTGATCTGGTGAACGCGGTGGCTGACGAGCTTGGGATCGCACCTGACGAGCGGCAGGAGCTCGAGTTCGCGGCGATGCTCCACGACGTCGGCAAGATCTCGATCCCCAAGGAGATCCTGCACAAGCCGAGCGCGCTGACCGACCAGGAGTTCGAGATCATCAAGCATCACACGATCGAGGGCCAGTTCATGCTCGATCGAGTCGGGGGCCTGCTCGGCCGAGTGGGTGAAGTCGTCCGCTCTTGTCACGAGCGCTGGGACGGACGCGGCTACCCCGACGGCCTCGCTGGCGAGGAAATCCCGATCGCCTCGCGGATCGTGTTCGCCTGCGATGCCTACAACGCGATGACCACCGACCGTCCCTACCGTCGCGCCATGCCGCGTGAGGCAGCCATCGCGGAGCTGCAGGCCAACACCGGCACGCAGTTCGATCCCCGGATCGTGACCGCACTGGTCAAGGTCGTGCTTCAGGGCGACCCCGCCCCCCTCGCGAGCATGGAGGGCGTCCGCGCCGTCCTCGCTGGCGCGCCCGCACCGCAGGGCGCCATCGCCGGCTAGTCGGCGACGCGCGCGCTCTTACTCGGAGGACCCTCCCAGGCGTGCCGCAAAGCGAAGCTCGAGAGTGCCCAGACGAGTAGGCCACCGGCGCCCGCGACGACGAGCACCGTCCTCACCCCAAGGACTTCGATCAGGCCGCCAGCAGTGAGGAACGCCGCGGCGAAAGCCCAGGCGCTCAGGCCGTCCCTAACACCGAACGTCCGCGCCATCACGCTGTCGTCGACGGTCGTTTGGATGAGCAATCGCTCGTAGACAAGGATCAATCCGTTGCCGATCCCGGCCAACGCAAAGGCCGGCGCGGCCGCCGCGATCCCAGGCGCAACCCCAGCGGCTATGAACCCGGCGCCCACGACTGCAAGGCCTGCGAGGAAACGACGCTTTAGCGCGGCGGCATCGCCGCCACGGGAGCCCGATAACGATCCTCCGACGAATCCAAGCCCGTAGATCGCGGTCAATGCTCCGAAGCCAGCGCTGCCGATGTCGAGCTCGCCGACCGCATAGGGGAGTTCGGCCACATTGAACAAACCGGCGAACAGCAACATGGCTCCCGACGCCACAATCACCGCGCGCACCCCCGCCATGCCGGCAATGACCGCCACGCCCTCTCGCGCTTCGCGAAAGAGGCCGGGACGCGGAGCGGATTCGTCCTCCACCGGTGGGGCCTCGCCGAAGGGCAGTCGACTCAGCACGGCGGCGGACAGGACGAACGAGATCGCGTTCGCGTAGAGGACCACCTCGGGACCGCCGAACAGGAGCACCAGCGCGGCCAGCGCAGGGCCCAGAATGAAGCCCACGTCCGTGATGGCACCGAAGAGCGCTGTCGCCGCGGGCAGACGCTCGCGGGTGACCAGGCTCGGCAGAGCAGCCAGCGACGCGGGATTGAAGAGGCCGGTGCCTGCCCCTGCGAGGAGGGCTAGCAGGAACGTCGCCGTGAAGCTGTCTACGAGCGCGATCCCTAGAAACGCTGTGCCGCGGACGAGGTCCGACACGATCAAGCAGTTCCGACGCGACCACCGATCCGCCGCGGCCCCGAAGATCGGCCCGAGCAGCATCGCCGGGACGAAATCGGCGAAGAGGATGAGGCTGATCGCCCACGCGGAGTGGAAGCGCTCGTAGGCGACAACCAAGAGCGCGACGTACGCGGCACCATTGCCAAGCGCCGACTGCGCGAGTACCGCGTAATACA
>JAXDIL010000005.1:0-16947 GCA_034664005.1 Thermoleophilaceae bacterium
CCAGCACGGCGAGGTGTTCGTCACCGAGGACGGCGCGGAGACCGACCTCGACCTCGGCCACTACGAGCGCTTCACGGACACCAACACGAGCCGCGCCTCGAACGCGACCGCGGGCGCGATCTACAACTCGGTGATCCGGCGCGAGCGCCGGGGCGACTATCTCGGCGGCACCGTCCAGGTGATCCCGCACATCACCGACGAGATCAAGAACCGCATCAAGCTCGTGGCCGAGTCCACCGACGTGGACATCGTGATCACCGAGATCGGCGGCACTGTGGGCGACATCGAGTCGCTCCCGTTCCTCGAGGCGCTCCGCCAGTTCAACTCGGAGGTCGGGCGCGACCGCTGCATGTTCATCCACCTAACGCTCGTGCCCTTCCTCGGCAACGCGGGCGAGCTGAAGACGAAGCCGACCCAGCACTCCGTGCAGGAGCTGCGCCGCATCGGCATCCAGCCGGACATGGTCATGTGCCGCTCCGAGGAGCAGCTCGGCAGCGAGATCCGCGAGAAGATCGCGCTGTTCGCGAACCTGCCGGTGAGCTCGGTGGTCTCGGCGCGTGACGTCGACTCGATCTACAAGGTGCCGCTGGAGTTCGCCCGCGAGGGCGTGGACGAGGTGGTGCTGAAGCACTTCGGCGTTGAGCTGCCGCCGCCCGACCTGTCCGACTGGGAGGGGCTCGTCGAGCGCGTCCAGTCGGCCACCGACCCGGTCCGGATCGCCCTGGTCGGCAAGTACAACCAGCTTGCGGACGCGTACATGTCCGTGATCGAGGCGCTCAACCATGCGGGCTCCCACCACGGGGGCCGTGTGGAGGTCGTCTGGGTCGACAGCGAGCGGCTCACGGACGGCGAGGTGGCCGAGGAGCTCGCCACCTGCGACGGCATCCTCGTACCGGGCGGCTTCGGCGTGCGCGGCATCGAGGGGAAGATCCAGGCGGCGCGCTACGCGCGCGAGCAGGAGGTCCCGTACCTCGGAATCTGCCTCGGGATGCAGATCGCTGTCGCCGAGTTCGCGCGCACCGTGGCGGGCATGGAGGGCGCGAACTCGACCGAGTTCGACCCCGAGACGCCGTATCCGGTGATCGACCTCCTGCCGGAGCAGAAGGAGGTGCGCGACATGGGCGGCACGATGCGCCTGGGCGCGGACCCCGTGAAGCTCCACGACGGCACGCGCGCCCGCGAGATCTACGGCGAGGCGGTCATCTACGAGCGCCACCGCCACCGCTACGAGGTGAACAACCACCTGCGCAAGCGGCTCGAGCACGCCGGGCTCGTGTTCAGCGGCACCTCGCCGGACGACCGCCTCGTCGAGGTGGTCGAGCTGCCGGAGCACCCGTTCTTCGTCGCGTCGCAGTACCACCCGGAGTTCAAGTCGCGGCCGCTGCGCCCGCAGCCGCTGTTCCGCGACTTCGTGGGCGCCGCCCTCGAGCGCGCCCGCCAGCGCGGCCCGGCCGACCGAGCACCAGAGGTCGAGCCCGAGGTCCGCGCCGAGTCACGCGCCTAGAGCGGTAGCGTTGTCGGCGTGATCCACGCCGCTTCGACCGAGGAGCGCGAGCGGCTTCTCGCCGACTTCATCCGACTCTGTGAGATCGAGAGTCCCTCGGGCCGCGAGCGCGAGGTCGCCGACGTGCTGATCGAGGAGCTGCGCGGCCTCGGTCTCGACTCCGAGGAGGACGGCGCCGGCAACCTGTTCGCGAGCGTCGCTGGCCCAGACGACGGCCCGACGGTGCTCCTGTGCGCGCACATGGACACCGTGCCGCTCGACGGACCGGTCGAGGTGGTGAGCCAGGACGGGCTCCTCACGAACCGCCACGACGCGATCCTGGGCGCCGACAACAAGGCGGCCATCGCCACGATCATGGGCGCCGTCCGGCGGCTCCTGCGCGACGGCCGCCCGCCCGCCGGCATCGAGCTGCTCTTCACCACGGGCGAGGAACAGGCGCTCGAAGGCGCGAAGGCGTTCGACATGTCCCGCCTCAGCTCGGACTTCGGCTACGTGTTCGACCACGCATCGCCGATCGGCGAGATCGTGCTCGCCTCGCCCACCTATTACTCGGTCGAGGCGCGCTTTCGCGGCCAGGCCGCGCACGCCGGCATCCGGCCCGAGGAGGGTCACAACGCGATCGCTGCGGCCGCGCGCGCCGTGGCGGCCATGGAGATCGGGCGGCTCGACCCGGAGACGACGGCGAACGTGGGGCGCATCGAGGGCGGTACCGCGGCCAACGTGGTGGCCGAACGCTGCTTCGTCGAGCTCGAGGCGCGCAGCCTCGACGCCGAGCGCGCGGGCCAGGTCGTGGCCGACATGGTCGACGCGCTGTCCGCGGCGGCCAGCGACTCCGAATGCGACGTCGAGACCCAGGTGGAGCGTCTCTTCCAGGGCTACCGCCTGCCGCGCACCGCGCCGGCGGTCGAGGTGGCGGCGGCCGCCCTGCGCGACCTCGAGATCGAGCCGGTCTACATCAACACGGGCGGCGGCAGCGATGCGAACGTGTTCATCCCGGCGGGGCTGCCCGTCGTGAACCTGGCGAACGGGACCGAGCGCAACCATCAGCCCGACGAGTCCGTGACCGTCAACGCGCTCGAGACCATGCTGGAGGTGACGGTCTCGCTCGTGAGGCAGGCCGCGCTCGTGGCGGCCCAGACCAGTCTCGAGGACTGATGGAGCGGATCGGCGGCCAGGTCGTCTGGGAGGGTCGGATCGGCAAGGTGCGCGTGGACCGCTTCCGCTACGACGACGGCGACGAGGCCGAGCGCGAGATCGTCGAGCTGCCGGGCGCCGCCGCCGTGGTGGCGCACGACGGCGAGCGGGTCTACCTCGTCCGCCAGCCGCGCGAGGCCGTGAACGAGGAGGCGCTGCTGGAGCTGCCCGCCGGGAAGCTCGACGAGGAGGGCGAGAGCCCGCTCGACACCGCCAAGCGCGAGCTCGCCGAGGAGATCGGCAAGGGCGCCCGCACCTGGCAGCACATAACGAGCTTCTACACGTCGCCGGGCTTCGCGAACGAGGAGTGCCACCTGTTCATGGCGACGGACCTCTACGACGAGCAAGCCGAGACCGACGAGAACGAGCGGATCGAGATCGTGGAGGTGCCGCTCGCGCAGCTCGACAGCGTGATCCGCGACTGCCGCGACTCGAAGACGCTCATCGGCCTGCTGTGGCTGCGGGCGTTCCTCGACCGCTGACGGCGGCGTTGCACCGGCAAGGGAAGCGGGGCGTGCGGACGAACCCTGCAGCGTGGCCACCATCGAGAAGCCCCTCGTCGAGCGACGGTTCGAGCACCTCGTGCTGGATTTCCTCGCCTATCTGGAGTTCGAGCGAGGCCTGTCCCGCAACACGCTCGACGCGTACCGCACGGACCTGTTGCAGTTCGGACGCTTCCTCGAGGATCGCGACAGGTCGGCTCTCGACGCCAGCCCGGCCGACGTGTCCGACTTCCTCGAGCTCCTGGCCAAGGGCGGCTCCCTGGGCGGCTCGCCCGCGGTTGGGGGCGGCCCGCGCGACGGCGACCGGCCGCCCGCCTCGCCCGCGACCATTCACCGCAAGAGCGCCTGCCTGCGTTCGTTCTACCGGCACCTGCGCCGCGACGGCCTGCTCGACACCGATCCGACCGCCACGCTGTCGACGCCGCGCCGCTCGCGCAAGCTGCCCCAGGTCCTGACGCGCGGGGAGATCGAGAAGCTGCTCTCGCAGCCGCGCGGCACCGAGCCGGCGTCGCTGCGTGACCGGGCGCTACTCGAGCTGATGTATGCGTGCGGGCTGCGCGCCTCCGAGGCCATCGGGCTCGAGCTGCTCGACGTGGATACCGACGAGGGTGTCCTTCGCGCGCGCGGCAAGGGATCCAAGGAGCGCATCGTGCCGATCGGGCAGGCCGCGCTCCGGGCGCTGAGGATCTACCTCGAGCGCGGACGGCCCGCGCTCGTGAAGGGTTCCGCCGAGCCGCGCCTGTTCGTGAACTTCCGCGGCGGCCAGCTCACCCGCCAGGGCCTCTACAAGATCGTCCGCCGTCACGCGCTCACCGCTGGCCTGGCCGACCGGATGAGCCCGCACACGCTGCGGCACACCTTCGCCACACACCTCCTGGCGGGCGGCTGCGACCTGCGCTCGGTCCAGGAGATGCTCGGCCACGCCGACGTCGCCACGACCCAGCTCTACACGCACCTCTCGAGCGAGCGCCTGAAGGACGTCTACTTCAGGGCACACCCGCGTGCTACAACCGGTCGGAGTGCCCGAGCTTCCTGAGGTCGAGACAATCCGCCGCCAGCTGGCGCCTGCGCTCCAGGGAAGGCGGCTAAATCAGATCAAGGTGATCGACCCGCGCTGGTCCGACCCCGCGCCGCCCGAGGCGATCGCGGACGCGCTCGACGGCCGTGAGATCGAGCGGGTGGGCCGCCGCGGCAAGTACCTCGTGATGTCGCTCGAGGACGACGTCCACCTCGTCATGCACCTGCGGATGACGGGCAACCTGCTGCTGACGGACGAGGAGCCGAAGCACACCCGCGTTCGCATGACTCTCGACGACGGGCAGAAGCTCCTGTTCGTGGACGTGCGCCGCTTCGGGACCGGCGACGTGCTGCTCGGCAGCGACGCGCTGGCCGAGTACTTCGCCTCGCGGCTCGGCGTCGAGCCGCTGAGCCCGGACTTCACCGCCGAGGCCCTCCGCGGGCAGGCGCGCGGCCGCAAGCAGCCGGTCAAGGCGTTCCTGCTGAACCAGGAGCGGATCGCCGGCGTGGGGAACATCTACGCCGACGAGGCCCTCTTCCGGGCGAAGATCCATCCGCTCAAGCCGGTGGGAACGCTGCGGCGGCCGGAGATCGAGCTGCTGCGCGACGCCGTCGTCGAGTCGCTGAAGGCGGGCATCGACGCGAAGGGCGCCTCGATCGACGACTACCGCCACGTGGACGGCGCCCGCGGCTCCTTCCAGGACCGCTTCCTGGTCCACCTCCGCAAGGGCGAGCCCTGCGTCCGCTGCGGCACCCCGATCGAAAAGATGCGAGCGGCCGGCCGCGGCACGTATATCTGCCCGCGTTGCCAGCGCCGCCCGCGCTAAGCCGCCAGCAGACTCTCGAGCGTGCCGGCTCGGTCGGCTTCGAGCAGCTCGCGGAAGCCGCCGATGGCGCGTTGGCCGATCACGATCTGGGGGAAGGTCATCTGGCCGGTTAGGGCCACGAGGGCGGCGCGGCCCTCTGGGTCCTTCGCCAGGTTGACCTCGCTGTAGTCGACGCCGCGTGTCTGCAGCAGCGTCTTGGCCTGGCGGCAAAAACCGCATGGCTCAGTGGTGTACAGCACGACCCCGTTCTCGTCCGCCATCCCGATCAGAGTGTATTTACCCCCATGCCAGGCTCTTTTAAGACAGAGGCGATCGTGCTGCGCTCGATCCGCTTCGGCGAGGCCGATCGCGTGCTTCACCTCTACACGGCCGACCATGGCCGCCTTGGCGCCGTCGCGAAGGGGGTCAGGCGCGTGAAGTCGCGTCTGGGCGGTCGGCTCGAGCCGCTCAGCCGGGTCCGGCTCGTGATGCATCAGGGCCGTGGCGAGCTCTGCACCATCAGCCAGGCCGACACCGTGCATGCCCACGCCGGGCTGCGTGAGCACCGCGCCGCCCTCGAGCGCGGCGCGCAGGCCTGCGAGGGCGTGCTGCGGCTGCTCGACTCGAACGAGCCGAACCGACCGGCCTACAACCTGCTCTGCAACGAGCTCGCGCTGCTGGACGCGGATCCCGGCCGGGCGACTCGCGCCCAGGCGCTCGCGTTCCGCCTGAAGCTGCTGCTCGCCGCCGGCTTCGCGCCGGAGCTCGCATCGTGCGCCACCTGTGGCGAGACGCAGCACCTCGGCGCGTTCTCGCCGAGCGCTGGCGGGGTGGTGTGCGCGGGCTGCGAGGCAGGGTCGTTCCCGCTCGGCCAGGAGGCGCACGCGTTCCTCGTGGACGCGCTCGCGCGCTCGCTCGCCGAGGCGCCCGAGGCGCCCGAGCGCGCGCTCCAGCAGGCGGACCGCGCGCTCGCCGAGACGATGGAGTACCACGCGCACGTCCGCCTGCGGCGTGTGGCGTAGACGGTCCGGTCGAGGCACGTGCCGTAGATTTCGCGCCCCGTGACGGACAAGCTCGTCTATGACTTCACCGAGGGCTCGCGCGACATGCGCGACCTGCTCGGAGGCAAGGGTGCGAATGTCGCGGAGATGACGCGCGTGCTCGGCGCCGAGCGCGTGCCCGCGGGCTTCACGATCACGACCGAGGCGTGCGTGCAGCACATGAGGGGCGAGCCGCTCCCCTCGGACGAGATCCGTGAGGCGCTCGCGCGGCTCGAGGAGCAGGCGGGCCGCACCCTCGGCCAGGCCGACGACCCGCTGCTCGTGTCCGTGCGAAGCGGCGCGCGCGAGTCGATGCCCGGGATGCTCGACACCGTGCTGAACCTCGGCCTGAACGACGAGTCGGTCGAGGGGCTCGCGAAGACGACGGACAACGAGCGCTTCGCCTGGGACTCCTACAGGCGCTTCGTGCAGATGTTCGGAAACGTCTGCCGCGGCATCCGCGGCGAGCGCTACGAGGACCTGATCAAGGCGGAGAAGAAGGACGCCGGCGTCAAGGACGACGTGGAGCTCGACACGGACCGGCTGAGGACGCTCACCGGCAAGTTCAAGGAGCTCTTCGAGGAGGAGACCGGGGACCCGTTCCCGCAGGACCCGCAGGAGCAGCTCCGCCAGGCGATCACCGCCGTGTTCGACTCGTGGACCGGCAGGCGCGCGGTCGAGTACCGGCGCATCAACCACATCCCGGACGACTGGGGCACGGCCGTGAACGTGCAGCAGATGGTGTTCGGGAACAAGGGCGACAGCTCGTGCTCGGGCGTGGCCTTCTCGCGCGACGAGATCACCGGCGAGCCCACGCCGTCCGGCGACTTCCTCCTGAACGCGCAGGGCGAGGACGTGGTGTCGGGGGTGCGCACACCGCGCGACCTGCACGAGATGAAGGAGCCCATGCCGGAGGCCTACGACGACCTCATGGAGATCCTGCGCACCCTCGAGAAGCACTACGGCGACATGCAGGACACCGAGTTCACGGTGGAGGAGGGCGCGCTCTACATGCTCCAGACGCGCAACGCCAAGCGGCCCGCGCAGGCGGCGGTGCGCTTCGCCGTGGATGCAGTGGAGGAGGGGCTGCTCGACGAGGCGGGGGCGATCGCCACCATCGACGCGGGCAGGCTCGACGCGCTGCTCCATCCGGGCTTCAGGCCCGACGCCGACTTCAGCGTGCTCGCCGAGGGCGTGCCGGCCTCGCCCGGCGCCGCGAAGGGCGCGATCGTCTTCACCGCAGAGGACGCCGTACAGGCGGCCGAGGACGGCCGCGACGTCATCCTCGTGCGGCCGTTCACGGAGGCCGACGACGTGGCCGGCTTCTACGCCGCGAAGGGCATCCTCACGGCCGAGGGCGGCAAGGCGAGCCACGCCGCGCTGGTGGCGCGCGGGATGGGCAAGCCATGCGTGTCGGGGGCGGGGGCACTCGACATCGACCTCCACGCGAAGACGCTCAGCGTGAACGGCACCCGGCTGAGCGAGGGCGACCTGATCGCCATCGACGGCAGCGCCGGCGTTGTCACGGCGGACGACGTGCCGCTCGAGGAGCCGGAGGTATCGGAGCACTTCGAGACGGTGCTCGGCTGGGCGGACAAGCTGCGCAGGCTGGGGGTGCGGACGAACGCCGACACGCCCGAGGACGCGCGCCGCGCGCGCGAGTTCGGCGCCGAGGGGATCGGCCTCTGCCGCACCGAGCACATGTTCATGGCCGCCGACCGCCAGCCCAAGATGCGCGCGATGATCATGGCCGAGACGGAGGAGGAGCGGCGCGCCGCGCTCGACGAGCTGCTGCCGCTCCAGCAGGGCGACTTCGAGGGCCTGTTCGGGGAGATGGAGGGCCTGCCGGTGACGATCCGGCTGCTCGACCCCCCGCTCCACGAGTTCATGCCGCAGGCGGAGGAGGTCGCGCAGGATCTGGAGCGCGCCCGCATCGAGCAGACCGACAACCTCGACGAGCTCGAGCACACGCTGGACCGGATCCACTCGCTGTCGGAGACGAACCCGATGCTCGGCACGCGCGGCGTGCGCCTCGGCGTGCTCCACCCGGAGATCTACGAGATGCAGGTGCGGGCGATCTTCCGCGCCGCGCTGGCGGTCCCCGAGCCGCCCCAGCTCGAGATCATGATCCCGCTGGTGGCGTACGAGCGTGAGCTCGAGCTGATGCGCGGCCTGGTCGAGCGCGTGGCGGAGGATGAGGGCGCCGACAAGCTCGACTACTTCGTCGGGACCATGATCGAGCTGCCGCGCGCGTGCTTCGTGGCGAACCGGATAGCCGAGCACGCCGACTTCTTCTCGTTCGGCACGAACGACCTGACCCAGACGGCGCTCGGCTTCTCGCGCGACGACGTCGAGGGCCGCTTCCTGAACCGCTACGTGGAGACCAAGATCGTCGACCGCAGCCCGTTCGAGACGATCGACGCGCCCGGCGTGGGCTGGCTGGTGCGGCTAGGCGCGTGGACCGGACGCGAGGCCAAGCCGGACCTGAAGCTCGGCATCTGCGGCGAGCACGGGGGCGACCCCGAGTCGATCGCGTTCTTCCACATGGCCGGGCTCGACTACGTGAGCTGCTCCCCGTACCGCGTGCCGATCGCGCGCGTGGCAGCAGCGCAGGCCGTGGCCGAGTCCAGGTAGGGTCCGCGTTCGTGATGAACGCTACGCGCCTGCTCTCGGTCGTTGCCGCCCTAACAATCGTCATGGCCGTGCTCACGAGCGCAGCCTTCGGCCACGTCGAGCGGAGCTCGTACTGGCCCGACCCGGCGCCCGACAAGAGCGTGAAGCCGGCAGCGGGCGGGAAGGTGCCGAAGGCGCGCACGCTCGCCTCGGCACTGCGCAAGAAGGCGCCCGGCCACACGCTCGTGGTCTGCCAGCGTGGCTCGCTGGGGCGTGCGATCAGGTCGATCAACCGCGCGCACAACAAGGGCTACACGCTGCGGCCCTCCCAGGGCAGCAAGAAGCTCTCGGCCCGTAACGCGCGCAGGCTGAAGCGGCAGAACCGCGCGTTCGCGAAGCTGTGCAAGTTCAAGAGCATCCAGGCCGCGATCAAGCGCTCGCGCAACAACGACCGCGTGATCGTCATGCCGGGCAAGTACCTCGAGCCGAAGTCGCGCGCGAAGCCGACGAACGATCCGAGCTGCGCGCAGTACAGGGAGAACTCGGACGACGGCTCGGGCGCTGCGACGTACCGCTATCAGGTGAAATGCCCGAACGACCAGAACCTGATCTACCTCCAGGGCAGGGCGCTCACGGACAAGCCGGTACCGAACCCGCCGCGCGAGGATCGCCACGGGCTGCCGGACGAGGGCAAGTGCATCCGCTGCAACGTGCAGATCGACGGCACCGGCGCGAAGCCCGAGGACGTGGTGATCGACCTGGCGAAGGACACAAAGGCCAAGCTGCGCGGCGCGTCCGAGCCGCTCAAGGAGGTAGGCCTCCGGATCGACCGCGCGGATGGAGTCGTGATCCGCAACCTGAGCGCCGCGCACGCCGCCGAGCACGGGATCTACATCCACGAGACCGACGGCTACCGCATGCAGCGCGTGAAGTTCTTCTACAACAAGGAATACGGCGGGCTGATGTTCACCTCGGACCACGGCCTCACGGCCGACTGCGAGGGCATGGGAAGCGGCGACTCCGCCATCTACCCGGGCGCCGCACCGGAGACCGGCGAGCAGACCGTCGAGCCGCACAGGCGCGCGAACAACACGATCACCCGCTGCGACATCCATCACAACACGCTCGGCTACTCGGGGACGATGGGGAACGGCACCCGAGTCGTGAACAACCACTTCTACGACAACGGGACGGGGATCACGACGGACTCGTTCTACGCGGGCGGCCACCCCGGCTATCCGCAGGACGGCGCGACCTTCGAGAAGAACCAGATCTACTCGAACAACTTCAACAGCTTCGTCCCGGGCTCCGACGTGGAGCCGAAGGTGCCGGTGCCGGTGGGTGTCGGGATCTTCATCGCGGGCGGCAACGCCAACGAGATCCGCGGCAACCGCATCTACGACAACTGGCGCCGTGGGACGATGCTGATCAACGTGCCGGACTCGCTGTCGGACGAGACCAGGACGACCGTCGACTCGGTCTCCCATCGCAACCGCTACCACGACAACGTGATGGGAATCGCGCCGGACGGCACCAAGCTGCCGAACGGAGTGGACTTCTGGTGGGACGAGGCGCCGAACCAGAAGGACAACTGCTGGTTCGACAACGGCACGGTCACGACGGACCCGCCCGGCCCGCTGATGCCCTCCAACTGCACGAACACGAGTGCGGGCGTGACGTACGGGGGCAAGCTGAGCGGCGAGCTCCTGCCGTGCGCCGGGTCGGTTGCGGGCAACACCTATGACGCCAACACCTGCCCCTGGTTCCGGACGCCGGACAAGCCCTCGTCGAGCGAGAGCTCCGGCCCGCTGAGCCTGCCCGCGCAGGCGTCGGGTGTGCCGAAGCTCACTCTGCTCACCGGGAACTGCCGGATCGTGGGCACGACCCTGTCGTGCGACGGGCTGCTCGACCGACCTTAGTCGCGGCGGCGCTGCTCCTGCTTGCGGGCTGCGGGGGCGACCCCGCGGCCCCGGAGCCGTTCGGCGTGAAGCTCCAGGTGGCCACCTGCACCGACTGGCGTGAGTCGTCGCCACAGGAGCGCCAGTCGGCGATCGACCAGCTCGAGCGGGCGGTGGCCGGCCCCCGGAAGGAGGGCAACACGCTCCCCGACGACGTGGCGTACACCACGCTCGACGCGCGCTGCCAGGCGAGCTTCGCCCGCGGCTTCCTGCTCTACCAGCTCTACATCCGCGCGGCGGCGTTCACGCCACCGGGTGAGTGAGGTGCCACAATCGGGCGCGGATGGCCCAGCTCGCTCGAACTTCATTCCGTGAGCGGATCGAGCGGCTCGAGGACGACTACCTCTCGCCGCTGGCGACGCGCTCGTACCCGGCCGACCGCGAGCGGCCGGAGCCGGACTCCGACCATCGCACGCCCTTCCAGCGCGACCGCGACCGCATCGTCCACACCAAGGCGTTCCGGAGGCTGAAGCACAAGACCCAGGTGTTCATCTCGCCCGAGGGCGACCATTACCGCACCCGGCTCACGCACACGCTCGAGGCCTGCGGGATCGCCCGCGGCGTGGCGCGCGCGCTCGGCCTGAACGAGGATCTGACGGAGGCGATCGGGCTCGGCCACGACCTCGGGCATCCACCCTTCGGGCACACGGGCGAGGCGATCCTGGACGACTGCCTGCGCGAGCGCTGGGGGAGCGGTTTCCGTCACAACGAGCATTCACTTCGTGTGGTCGAGAAGCTCGAGATGCTGAACCTGACGGCGCCGGTGCGCGACGGGATCCTCCGCCACACCGGCGACGATCCGCCCGCGACGCTCGAGGGTCGGATCGTGCGGCTGGTCGACCGCGTGGCGTACATCAACCACGACATCGACGACGCGATCCGGGCGGGCGTGCTGCGCTTCGACGACCTTCCGCGCGCGGAGATCGACCTGCTCGGCACCACCGGCTCGGAGCGGATCGAGACGCTCGTGGCGGACCTGCTGCGGCACTCCGAGGAGGCCGCCGACATCGTGCAGGGCGAGGAGGTCGGCAGCGCGATGCTGCGCCTCCGCGCGTTCATGTTCGAGCACGTCTACCTCGGCCCGGTCGCGCAGGCGGAGCGCCCGCGCATCGAGCGCATGCTGCGCGCGCTCTTCGACCACTACGCGGAGGAGCTCGGGGACGAGCAGCGCGTCGTGGACTGGCTTGCCGGGATGACCGACCGCTACGCGATCCGCGAGTTCGAGAAGCTGTCGGTACCGCAGGGCGACTGATGGCGCTGTTCACGAAGGACACGATCGACCGGGTCCGCGACGCGGTGGACATGGTGCACCTCGTCGGCGAGAAGACGGACCTGCGGAGGGTGGGCACGCGCTGGACCGGGCTGTGCCCGTTCCACGACGAGCGCACCCCGTCGTTCTCCGTGAACGCCGAGGAGAAGCTCTACTACTGCTTCGGCTGCGGCGAGGGAGGCGACGCCTTCAAGTTCGTGCAGCAGACGGAGGCGCTCGAGTTCCAGGAGGCCGTGGAGCTGCTCGCGGAGCGCTTCAACGTGCGCGCCGAGCGCGAGGAGGACGACCCGCGCGCCGAGCAGCGCCGCCGGCGGCGCGAGCGGCTGCACGCGCTGCTCGACCGGGCGGCGAGCTTCTACTCCGCGTATCTCGTGAAGGCCGGCGAGGCCCAGGCCGCGAGGGACTACCTGCGCTCGCGCGGGCTCTCGGACGAGGTGCTCACGGAGTTCCGCGTGGGCTATTCGCCGAGCGCCTGGGACCGGATGCTCCTCGGGGCGAGGGAGAGCGGCTTCACCGAGGAGGAGCTGATCGCGGCGGGCCTCGCGCAGCGCGGGCGCAGCGGCGGGCTCTACGACCGCTTCCGCGGCCGGATCATGTTCCCGCTGGCGGACGCGCGCGGGAAGGTGCTCGGCTTCGGGGCACGTCAGATGGGGGAGGACCGCGGGCCGAAGTACCTGAACACCTCCGAGAACGACCTCTACCACAAGGGCCGCCAGCTGTTCGGAATCGACGTCGCGCGCAAGGAGGCCATGAAAAGCGCTCGTTTCGTGGTCGTGGAGGGTTACACGGATGTGCTTGCCCTTCACCAGGCCGGGATCCGCGAGGCCGTGGCCATCATGGGCACGGCCATGACCCAGGAGCAGCTTGCCGAGCTGGCGAAGGTCGGCGACTCGAACCGGCGGGGCGCGGTCTACCTCGCTCTCGACGCGGATAGGGCGGGCCGCGACGCGATGCTACGCGCCGCGCGGCTCGCCGAGGACCGCGGCGTGGACCTGCGGGTGATAGACATGCCGGAGGGCACGGACCCGGCCGAACTCGTGAACTCTGAGGGAGCCGCTTCGTTTACAGAACGAATGGATCGTGCTGCGCCCATGATCGAGTTTCAGGTTCGTCGGGTACTTGCCGATGCAGACCTGGATACGCCTTCAGGCAGGGACAAGGCTCTTGGGGAGGCGCGGAACCTGATTTCCGCCGTACCAGATCGGACCGCAACGAGGGACGCGCTCGTCCGCGAAGCAGCGGACCGGCTCGACGTCCCGGTGGACTATGTGATGGCGCCGACGGCCCCTGTGGCCGCCAGTGCTCCCGCCATGCCCGCCCAGGCCTCGCCCGGCGAGCTCGCTTTGCGCGCAGAACGCGAGTTTCTTACGCGCTGCCTGTCGAGCAACGGGCTCGGACGTGACTACCTTTCGCGGCCGGCGGATGACCAGTTCTCCTCGGACCTCCTCCGTCGCGCCCGCGACCACCTCGTCCTCCACTTCGATGACCCTCTTGCAGCCATCCCAGAAGACGACCCGGCGCTGGGCGCCCTCGTCACCGACGTGGCGCTCGCCGCGCTCGAGCGGCCGCCCACGGGCGAGCTGGTCCTGCGGATGAGCATCCTTCAGCTGGAGCAGCGGCGGATCGATCGCGAGATCAGGCGCGCCACGCAGGACGGCGACCACTCGCGGAAGAGCGAGCTCGCCGCGGCTGAGCAGCGCGTTCGCGACGAGCTCGGCACGGTCATGGGGCAGAGCGCATGAGCGATCGCGAGCCCTCGGTGGCCCCTGAGCGGAACGGTCACGCTGGGGAGCCCGACGAGGAGCCGACGGCCGGCGACCTCTACGACGAGGGCGGCGTTGTCACCGCCGGACTGGTCGTCGCCCCGCCCGAGCATGGGGCGGAGGACGCGGTGCGGCTCTACCTGCGCTCGATCGGACGCGTGCCGCTCCTGACGCGCGAGGACGAGGTCCGGCTGGCGAAGCGGATCGAGCAGAACGACATGGCGGCCAAGAACTCGCTGATCGAGGCGAACCTGCGCCTGGTGGTGTCGATCGCGAAGCGCTACACCGGCCGCGGGCTGACTCTGCTGGATCTGATCCAGGAGGGGAACCTCGGCCTGATCCGCGCGGTCGAGAAGTTCGACTGGCGCCGCGGCTTCAAGTTCTCGACGTACGCGACCTGGTGGATCCGCCAGGCGATCACGCGCGCCCTGGCCGACCAGTCGCGCACGATCCGCATCCCCGTGCACATGGTGGAGCGGATGAACCGCGTGGCCCGTGCGAAGCGGTCGCTCATGCAGAAGCACAACCGCGAGCCCACGCCTGAGGAGATCGGCGAGCTCGTGGAGATGCCGCCCAAGAAGGTCGAGGAGATCCTGAAGCTCGGCCAGGAGCCCGTTTCCCTAGAGGCGCCGGTGGGCGGCGAGGAGGGCGACGCCTCGCTCGGCGACTTCATCGAGGACGCCGCCACCGACCGCCCGCTCGAGATCGTGGCCAACCGCATCCGCGACGCCGACCTTCTGAGCGTCCTCGACTCGCTCGGCTGGCGCGAGCGCCGCGTGATCGAGCTCCGCTACGGCCTCGGCGACAAGGGACCGATGACCCTGGAGGACATCGGCCAAGAGGTCGGCGTAACCCGCGAACGGGTGCGCCAGATCGAGTCGAAGACACTCGCGATGCTGAAGAGCTCAGGCGGCGCCGACCGCCTCGCCGGAACCGCCGACGAGGCCTAGCGCCGCTATGCTCGGCATCGCCATTCCCCGGTGATGTAACGGCAACATGACTGACTGTTAATCAGTTCTTGGTGGTTCGAATCCACCCCGGGGAGCTTCACGCGGAACCCGGCGCGGTGCGCTCGGGGAGGGGTTCCGGGCGAGGGCAAGACGGCCCGGAACGTAAACGAGACGCAGACTTCGCGCTTGAGGTCCGGTCCGGTCGACCGAAGTCGACCTTCATATTCCGGGGCGAGCCTCACAACCTCTGGCTTCGCTCTTTGCGCTAGGTCCGCGTCTCGAGAGTCAGTAGACCAGCGACTCGCCTCCACGTCAACCCCGGACTTGAAACGAACCCGCTCTTTGCGGGGATTCGTCCGTTTTTCAGCGCTCGGCGAGCTCTTCCACGGCGTCCGCGGCGGTGGTTGCGCCGTCGTTGGCCTCACTCCAGGCGCGGAGCTCCTCGGCGCGGCGGCGGTAGCCGGGGTCGCCGAGGAGCCGGGCGGTGGCGAGGCGGAGGCCCCGCGCGGTCACGAACCGTCGCGGCAGCGACACGCCGACGCCGGCCCAGCGCAGGCGCGCTGCGTTCTCGGCCTGGTCGCCGGCGTGCGCGCAGGCCACCACCGGCGTGCCGCTCGCCAGCGAGCGCGCGACGGTCCCGTGGCCGGCGTGGCAGACGACCGCGTCGCAGAGTGACATGGTCCGCGCGTACGAGACCCAGTCCACGAGCCGCGCGTTGCCGGGCACGGGGATGGGGGAGGAGGGAGCGCGCCGGTTCGTCGTGGCCAGCACCCGTACCCGCTCGGCGGCCAGTCCCTCCAGCGCTGCGCGCACCAGGCGGTGCTCGGGGTCCTGCGAGGTGCTCGGCGCCACGAGCACGAGCGGCGCGTCGCCCGGCGGCAGCTCGACGTCGCCGAAGGGCTGCTCCCACAGGAGCGGTCCGGTCACGCGCATCCCCGGCCACTCGACGCCGCGCGGGTACTCGAGCTGCGGAAAGGTGGCGACGATCGCCAGCTCGCGCGAGATCCCGCCGTGGTGGTGCGAGAGCGGCGGCAGCCCGACCCGCTCGCGCGCCCCGTTCAGCTCCACGCGCCCGCGCTCCTCACCGGTCATCACGAGCGGTCGCACCGCATCCCAGAAGCGCCTGCCGAGTGCCGTGCGCGGGTAGACCGCGCCGACCGAGTAGATCGGGAAGCTCGGGGCGCGCGTGGGCATGACGTGCGGCACGAGCGTCGCCCAGCGGCGCCCCTCGGCCTGGGCGGCGAGCGAGGCGGCCGAGGTGATGATGTCCGCCACCACGACGTCCGGGTCGCACGAGCGGATCAGCTCGCGCGTGGAGCCGGACGCGCGCACCGCGGCAACGTACGGCTTCAGTGGCTGCCCCTGCGAGGGGAAGACCTCGTACTCGGGCGCGGCCGCGAAGCGCATGCCCTCGCGCTCCACGTGCTCCTGCCAGCGACTCCAGGTCTCGAGCGTGACCTCGTGGCCCCTGCACGCGAGCTCCGCGCCGAGGGCGATCGCGGGGAAGGCGTGCCCGGGATCGCCGAAGGCCGCGACGAGGAAGCGGCTCAGAGCAGCTCCGCCAGCTCGCGGACCATGCGCCGGCGCTCGCCCGGGTCGCCCGCGATCGGCACCACGATCAGCGACCCGACGCCCGCGTCGCGATAGACGGCGAGCCTGTCGCGCACCTTCTCGCGTGGCCCCACAAGCGCGATCGTGTCGATCAGCTCCGCGGGCACCGCGGCGGCGGCCTCGGCCTTCTTGCCCTCGAGGTAGAGGTCCTGGATCTCGCGCGCGGCGTCCTCGAAGCCGTAGCGCTGCACGAGCTGGTTGTAGAAGTTCTTCTTGCGCGAGCCCATGCCGCCGACGTAGAGCGCGATGAAGTGGCGCATCTGGTCGCGCGCCCGGTCCACGTCGTCGTCGATCGCCACGTTCACCCCGGGCGCGATGTCGAAGTCGTCGCCCAGCGTCCGTCCGGCGCGTGCCGCGCCCTCGGCGAGCAGCGCGCGCGACTCCTCCACGTGCTCGGGCGAGAAGAAGATCGGGAGCCAGCCGTCCGCGATCTCGCCCGTGAGCTGCGTGTTCTTCGGGCCGATCGAGGCGATGTAGATCGGGATCCGCTCCTGGACCGGCGCGATCGTGAGCTTCAGCGCCTTTCCGGGGCCGTCGGGGAGCGGCAGCTTGTAGGTCTCGCCGTCGTACTCGAGCCGTTCGCGCGCGAGCGTCTTGCGCAGGATCTCCACGTACTCGCGCGTGCGCCGCAGCGGGCGAGCGAAGGGCTGGCCGTGCCAGCCCTCGGCCACCTGGGGTCCCGACGAGCCGATGCCGAGGATCATGCGCCCATTCGAGA
>JAXDIL010000024.1:0-8570 GCA_034664005.1 Thermoleophilaceae bacterium
GGAGCCGGAGCAGTCGGAGCAGCCGGTCGCCGAGGACGAGGACGAGCCAAACTTCACTCCGACGATCACACTGCCGACGCGCGCCGCGCCGCCCACCACGCTGGTGGACCTGGCCGAGCCGGAGCCGCCCGTGCAGCGCGACGAGCTGGACGAGGACGAGCCCGTCGCCGAGGTCCAGGACGAGCCGGTCGCCGAGGTCGAGGACGAGCCGGTCGCCGAGATCGAGGACGAGCCGCTCGCCGAGATTTACGCCGAGCCTGTCACTGACGTCGAGGACGAGCCGGTCGCCGAGATTTATGCCGAGCCGGCCGCCGAGGTCGAGGACGAGCCCGTCGAGGACGAGCCCGAGGCCGACGAGGTCGAGGACGCGCCGGTCGCCGGGCTGTCGGTGGTTCCCGAGGAGGCGCAGATCTACGAGCTGTCGCCGCCCGTCGAGGAGGAGGAGCCCGTCGAGGAGGCGCAGGTGCTCGAGTTCGCGCCGATCGCCGGGCCCGCGGCGGCCGAGGCCGACGAGGACGAGCTCGCGGACCTCACCTCGCCCTCGCTCGAGGCGCTCGCCAGGGACGTCGCCGCTGCGCACGCCGCCCCGGAGCCCGAGGCCGAGCCCGAGCCCGAGGCCGAGGCCGACGAGGCGTCGGACGAGGACGCTGAGCCGATCACGCTCAGGTCGGTCGAGACCGTCTCGGCCATGGACCTGATCATGGGCGACGTCTCCGAGGACGATCCCTCGGGCGACACCCCCGCGTCCGCCTAGGCCGCAGGGACTCCGCTTTCCAGCGGGTCCGCTCGCGCGATGCCTACACTCGTTGGCCGCATGGCCATCGGCACATCCGAGCTACCGCTGCGCGTCGCGATCGTCGGCTCAGGGCCGGCCGGCTTCTATGCCGCCGGACACCTGCTGAAGGCGAAGTCGCACCCTGACCTCTGCGTGCAGGTCGACATGTTCGACCGCCTGCCGACGCCCTGGGGCCTCGTTCGCGCCGGCGTCGCCCCCGACCATCCGAACATCAAGGCCGTAAGCCGGGTCTACGAGAAGACCGCCGAGCACCCGGAGTTCCGCTTCTACGGCAACGTCGAGCTTGGTCGTGACCTCTCCCACGAGGACCTCACCCAGCGCTACCACGCCGTCATCTACGCGGTCGGGGCGCAGACCGACCGCCGCATGGGCATCCCCGGCGAGGACCTCCCCGGCAGCTGGGCCGCCACCGAGTTCGTGGCCTGGTACAACGGCCACCCCGACTATCGCGAGCTCGAGTTCGACCTGAGCGCGGAGCGCGCAGTGGTGGTCGGCAACGGCAACGTGGCCGCCGACGTGGCCCGCATGCTCGCCCTGACCCGCGACGAGCTGGCCGCGACCGATGTGGCCGACCACGCCCTCGAGGTGCTCGCCGAGTCGAACATCAGGGAGATCGTCGTGCTCGGCCGCCGCGGCCCCGCCCAGGCCGCGTTCACGAACCCCGAGCTGCTCGAGCTGGGCGAGATGACCGACGCCGACGTGTTCGTCGACCCCGGCGACGCGACGCTGGACCCGCTCTCGAAGGCGTTCATCGAGAGCGAGGCGGCGCACAACACCGCCAAGAAGAACGTCAACATCCTCGACGAGTACGCGAAGCGCGAGCCGTTCGGCAAGCGCCGCCGCATCGTGCTGCGCTTCCTCGTGTCGCCCGTGGAGATCCTCGGGGACGAGCGTGTGGAGGGCATCCGGATCGTCCACAACGAGCTCGTGGAGGGCGACGGCGGCTCGATCCGCCCGCAGGCCACCGACATCACCGAGGCGCTCGACTGCGGCCTCGTCTTCCGCTCGATCGGCTACCGCGGCACGCCGCTGCCGGGCGTCCCCTTCGACGAGCGGGCGTGCGTGATCCCCAACCAGGCCGGCCGCGTGCTCGAGCGCACCGGCGAGTACGCCGTCGGCTGGATCAAGCGCGGCCCCACCGGCATCATCGGGACCAACAAGCGCGACGCCCAGGAGACGGTCGACACCCTCCTCGGCGACCTCGACGCGGACCGCCTCGGCTCACCGTCCGATCCGGACCGCGACTCGATGGAGGCGCTGCTCGCGGAGCGCCAGCCGGACGCCGTGAGCTACGCGGGCTGGCAGGCCGTGGACCGCGCCGAGCGCGAGGCGGGCGAGCCGCACGGGCGCCCGCGCGTGAAGCTGTGCTCGTTCGAAGAGCTGCTCGAGGCCGCGAAGGACGCTACGCCGGCTCCCTGACGGCCGCGTGCTCGCCGTCCAGCGCATCGAGCGCCCGCTCGACCGACATGCGGATGCAGGTGAAGATCGGCGTCTCCGACTCGGTGTAGGCGCTCGACTCCGTCGCTCGCAGCTCGTGCACGAGGTCGAGGAACTCGGCCGGGTCGTCGGCGTCGAACGCGACAACGAACTCCTGGTCGTCGAGCCCGAACGAGTAGGCGGTGTTCGTCTCGATGCCGGTGAAGCGGCGCGCCACGTCGATGTGCTCGCGCATCACGCGCATGCGCTCCTCGGGCGCCAGCCGGTACCACTCGCGCTTCTTCCACATCGGATAGACGATCAGGTACTTCGAGTCGGCCCCCGCGCGCGGCGCGAGCGGCTGATCCGGCTCGTCCGAGTAGGGCGACTCCTTCGTCATCGCGAGATACGAGTGGGCGATCTCCGCGTGGCGCATCAGGCCGCTCTGGTTCAGGAGCACGTGCAGCTCGTGGATCGGGTCGAGCGTGCGCGCGATCGCCCGCACCATCAGATCGCAGTCGCCCCGCGTGCCGACGAGCGAATAGGCCCTCAGGTAGTGGCCCTCGCCGAATTCCCGGCACGCGGCGGCGAACTCGCGCTTGTCGGCCGCGCGCTCCTCGGCGCTCCGCTCGCGCCATGCTGAGTGCACCTTCAAGAACGTGTATTTGACGTAATTACGGGGCTCGGTCACTACAGGGAGTGTTGCCGATACCATGGCCCACGTGCGTGTAGCGCTCGTGTCGCCTTACTCCTACACGTATCCGGGCGGCGTCGGGCGTCATGTGGAAGCTCTGGCCCATGAGCTGTCAGCGCGGGGCCACGAAGTCCGGCTGCTGGCGCCGTATGACCCCGATGACCGTCTTGCGCGTGTAAGCCACCGCGGCGCCCGCCCGCAGGACCGGCCCATGCCGGACCACCTCGTGCCGCTCGGCAGGACGATCGGCTTCCCGATGAACGGGGCGGTCTCGAACCTCGCCGCCTTCCCTACGACCGTCGGCATCCTGGGCCGCGAGCTTCGCCACGGCGGCTACGACCTCGTCCACGTGCACGAGCCGAATGCGCCCTACTCCTCGTGGTACGCCACGGAGTCGGCCCGCGTGCCGGTGGTCGGCACCTTCCACACCTACTCCACCAGCGCCATGGTGAGCCGCTTCACCGCGAACGTCCTCGGCGCCCGGCGGCTGTACGCCAAGCTGAGCGCGCGCATCGCGGTCTCGGAGGCGGCCCAGTGGACCGCCCAGCGCTACTACGGCGGCCGCTACACGATCGTGCCCAACGGGGTGGACCTGGCCGCGGCACAGCCCGACGACTCGCGCCCGCACGAGGAGCTGCGACTCCTGTTCATCGGCCGCGCCGACGAGCGCAAGGGGCTGCCCGTGCTGCTGCGCGCCTTCGAGGCGCTGCGCGGCGTCGGCGTGCCCGCGCGGCTCACCGTCGCCGGTCCGACCGCCGAGGAGGTCGAGCCGCTGCTGCTCGACCCCGAGGGCATCGAGCTCGTCGGCCAGGTCGACGACGCCGAGAAGTGGCCCCTGCTCGGCGGCGCCGACCTGCTCTGCGCCCCGTCGCTCGGCGGCGAGAGCTTCGGGATGGTGCTGACCGAGGCGTTCGCCTCCGGCACGCCGGTCGTGGCCTCGGACATCGCCGGCTACCGCGACGTCGTGAGCGACGGCCGCCACGGTGTCCTCGTCCCGCCCGGCGACGCCTCCGCGCTCGGCGAGGCCCTGCTCGAGCTCGCGTCGGACCCTGGACAGCGCGCCGACATGGCCGCCGCCGCCCGCGAGCGCGCGGAGCGCTTCGCGTGGCCGAACGTCGCGCGGGAGATCGAGGCCGTCTACGAGGAGGCGCTCGGCGCGCCCGAGCCGGAGGGCCGCGTCGAGCGGCTCGCGCGCCGCACCGGCGTCGCGCCGTCACACGGCGGGCCGAGACTTGGCCCGAAGCGCCTGCCCTCGCTAGAGCCGAAGAAGCCCGCCGCCGGTCGCAGGCGCGTTGCCCGCGCCGCACGCCGAGTCGTGCTCGCAGCCGGCGCCATCACGGGCGCGGGCCTCGCCGTGCTCGCGCTCCAGCGGCTCGGCATCGAGTCGATCGGACGCGCGATCGTGGCCGCAACACCGGTCTGGGTGCTTGTGGCATTCGCGCTGATGTGCCTGTCGATGCTCGTCCGCGCCGAGGCCTGGCACGCGATCCTGAAGGCCGCCCTGCCCGGTACGCGCGTGCGCCGGCGCGACACCGCCCGCGCGACGATGATCGGCGTGTTGATGTCCGCGACGCTCCCGGCGCGGCTCGGCGAGCCCTCGCGAGCGCTGATCGTCGCGAGGCGCGTGGGACGCGTGCGCGACCGCTTCCCGATCGTGCTCGGCACGCTCGTCTCACAGACCCTCCTCAACATCCTCGCGCTGGTGATCCTCGGCGCCGTGATGTTCCATACGGTCGGCCTCTTCAACGGGAACGAGGACGCGCTCGTGATCGCCACGTTCGCGCCGGTCGTGCTGGTGGCCCTGGTGCTCGGCGCCCCGTGGATGCTGAGGAGCGGCAAGCCGAGCCGCTTCCAGCGCGTGCAGCAGGCGGCGACCCTGGCCCGCGGAGCGATGCTGCGCGTGCGCACCGGCCTCCAGGTCTTTCGCAAGCCGAAGCTCGGCGCCTGGGCGCTCGCCATGCAGCTGAGTGCCTGGGCCATCCAGTGGCTCGCCTGCTACGTCCTGCTGCTGGCGCTCGGGCTCGACGAGCACGCCGGGATCGGTGCCGCCGCGGCCGTTCTGTTCGCGGTCAACGTGACGGCCGCGCTGCCCGCCACGCCGTCGAACCTGGGCGTCTTCCAGGCCGCCTGCGTGGCGGTCCTGTCGGTATACGGAGTGAGCAAGACGAACGCCCTGGCCTACGGGATCATCCTCCAGGCTGTGGAGATCGCGACGGCCATGACGATGGGCATGCCGGCGCTCCTGCGCGAGGGCATGACCTGGCGCGATCTGCGCCTGAGGACCCTCCACGCGGCTCCGGTGGAGCTCCGCCAGGCCGCACGGCGCCGGGAAACGGCAGAAGCAGAGGCCTAAATAGCTTCAGATAGGCCCTTCGGATGACGAAAAGTCTTCTGAACGCCTATGCAGAACGGAAATCTCGCCGAGGCGCAACTGCGCGCCCTGATCGACGTGGCCTCAGCGGCCGCGGGTCTTCACAGGCTCGAGGACGTCCTCGAGCTCGCAGCCGAGCGCGCTCTTGCCGCGCTGGGCGGCGCGTCGCTGTCGATCAGCCGCTGGGACATTGATGCCCGGCTCGTGCGCACGCTCGTGAACGTGGGCGAGCTCGGCCCCGGCGAGGAGCGCTTCCCCGAGAACGAGACCTACTCGGTTGACGAGTACCCGTCCGTCGTCACCGTGATGAGGGAGGGCGGGTATGCCTCCGCCGCGATCGACGACCCGGATTCGGACCCCGCGATGCGCCGGCTGCTCGAGCGCCTCGGCAAGGAGTCGAGCCTTGCTGTGCCGATGATCCTCAACGGCTTGCCGTGGGGCGAGCTCGAGGTGATGACGCGACCCGGGAGGCCGCGGGTGAACATCGACGACGTGGGCTTCCTGCGCGCGATCGCCGACCAGCTCGTGAGCGCGATCCACCGTGCCGAGCTGTTCGCCCAGATCGAGGAGCTCGCGTACACCGACGCGCTCACCGGCGTGGCGAGCCGCCGCGCGGTCGAGATGGCGCTCGAGGACGCCTGCGCCGCGCCCGCGGGCCCGGGGAGTCCGGCGCTCGTCCTGTGCGACATCGACGACCTCAAGCAGGTGAACGACGCCGGCGGGCACGAGGCGGGTGACCGCGCCCTGTGCGCGGCCGCCGACGCGCTCGTCGAGGCCGCGCTCGCGCATCCGGATGCCGTGGTGGGCCGCTTCGGCGGCGACGAGTTCTGCGTGCTGCTCCCGTCCGGCACGGCCGAGGAGGCGCTGCGCCTGGCGCTCGACGTGTCGAGCCGCCTCGAGGCCACCGGGGGCGAGCGCATCTCGTGCGGCGTCGCGGCGCGCACGGAGGAGCTGACCGGCCCGGCGGACCTGCTCCGCGCGGCCGACCAGGCGCAGTACCGCGCCAAGCGCGCCCCGGACGTGACGGTGGTGCTCGCCGGCGATGATCTGGAGGAGCCGCCCGCCCCCCACGGGCGTGACCGCGCGTACCGCGCGAGCGACCCGGACGCCGCGCTCGCGCGCGACCTGCTCGAACTGCTCGACGAGAACGACGCCCCGGCCGACGAGCGCCTCGCTCGGCTGCGCACGCGGCTCGAAAAGGTTCTCTGAGGCAGCCGACCGGTTCTCGATTCGCGTTAACTGCGAGATCGGGTTACGGTGGGGCGAGCTTGATGGCCCGCAAGCTTCCTCTCCTAGTCGTCCTTGTGATCGCAGCCGCGCTGCCGGCGGTGGCGAGCGCGGAGGTTCAGCGCCGCGGTTCGGAACAGCGCTACCTGCCCGGCGAGGCGCTCGTGCGCTACGAGGCCGGTACCGAGGCCGCCGAGCGGCGCGGCTTGCGCGAGGCCGCCGGCGTTGAGTTCGAGCAGTCGCTCCGCGTTGCGCGCACGCAGGTCGTGAAGTTCGAGGGATCCGTGCAGGCGGCCATCCGGCGCCTCGAGCAGCAGCCGGGCGTGCTCTACGCCCAGCCGAACTACCGCTACCACGCGCTCGCGGCCGCCCCGAACGACACCCACTTCGGCAACCTCTGGGGCCTTGGCGTGAATGTCGGCGTGGACGTGCTTCCCGCCTGGGACCGCTCACGCGGGAGCGGTCAGGTGATCGCCATCGTGGACACCGGCGTCGACCTCACGCACCCCGACGTCGCGGCGAACCTCTGGACGAAGCCGGGGGCGCCCGGAGTGCACGGCCGCGACTTCGTCGACGACGACGACAGTCCGGACGACTTCAACCTCCACGGAACGCACGTGGCCGGAACGGCTGCCGCCATCGCCGGGAACGCTCTCGGCGTCGCGGGCGTGGCACCGCAGGCGCAGATCATGGCCGTGCGCGCGCTCGACGGGGACGGGGCCGGCAGCACGTCGGCGATCGTGAACGGGATCGTGTTCGCGGCCGACAACGGCGCTGGCGTGATCAACCTGAGCCTCGGCGGTCCGGCCGGGGCGGGCGACGCGGCGATGGGCGACGCGATCACCCATGCCGAGACCAAGAACGCGGTGGTCGTGGCGGCGGCGGGGAACGGTGGCGACGACGGCCTCGGAGACGACAACGACGCGGCCGGCTTCACACCCTGCACGCTCGGCAACGCGAACCTGGTCTGCGTGGCGGCCGTGGAGAAGAGCGGCGCGATCTCGGAGTTCTCGAACTTCGGGGCGACCAGCGTCGACCTCGGCGCGCCGGGCGGCGACGGCAGCGGCGTTGCCAACGAGGACATCCTGAGCGCCAAGCCGGCGTGGACGTCGCTGTTCAGCGAGAGCTTCAACACCACGCCGTTTTCGCTCTGGACCGCCACGGGCACCTGGGGACCTGGGGGCGCGACCAGCGGTGTGAGCGGAAACTCGGCGACGGACAGCCCGAGCACCAACTACGGGAACGATGTCAGCTCGAGCTTCCAGAAGACGACCGCGGTCCCGACACTGGGAAGCGGCTGCCGCATCGACTACTTCCTGAGGCTTGCCAACGTCGAGCTCGGCTTCGACTTCGTCGGCGTCGGCATCACGACCGGAGCCGGAGACATCGCCGATCAGTGGTCGGGCAACACCGGGGCGTCCTTCGAACACATGGAGAGGTCGATCTCGGCCGCCGACGGGCGCACCGACGTGAAACCGAAGTTCACGTTCACCTCCGATAACACGATCAACGGCGACGGCGCCTACGTCGACGACTTCAACCTGCTCTGCCGCGGCAACGTCTACAACAACCTGATCGCCCCCGAGGATGCTCCCGCCGGTGGCAGCTACACCGCCATCGCCGGCACCTCGATGGCCGCGCCGCACGTGGCCGGGGTCGCTGCGCTCGTCCGCGCGGTCGATCCGGGCGCGCCGCCGTCGCAGGTGGTTCAGGCGCTTCGGAACGGCGCGAAGCCGGCCGCGAGCATGGCCGGCGTCACTGTCAGCGGCGGTGTGGCCGACGCGGTGCGCTCGATGGACGCCGCGATCGCCCTGCCGAACCCGCCGCCACCGCCACCACCGCCGCCGCCCACGCCCACGCCGCTCGGCAAGCCGAGCTTCGGGAAGCTGTCGGTCAGCAAGAAGGGCGTGATCTCCATGCTGGTGCGCGGACCGGCGAACACGACCGGCGTGCTGACGCTGACGGCCAACATCCTGGCCGCGCGCGTGAGGACTGTCGCACGCAAGCCGTTCAGGATCGGCAGCAGCGGCCGCACCACCGTCAAGCTCAAGCCGAACAGGGCCGCC
>JAXDIL010000077.1:0-15775 GCA_034664005.1 Thermoleophilaceae bacterium
CGGCAGCAACGTCTTCACGGGCGACCAGGCCGCCGCGCTCGACTGTGACCCGAGTCAGAGGACGGTGGGCCCGTGATCCGGCGCGTGCTCTCGGCGCTCGCGGTAGGGACGCCGCATGATGTCGTTAACGAGGTCGATCGCGATCGTCGAGCGCGTGCGGCTCACCGGCAGGCGGCCGCCATCCGGAAGGCGCTCGTCCGAGGTCCCCGGCTGGCAGTCCACGAAGTACTCGCCGATCAGCGACTGCGGCCTGATCTCACACAGGGCGTCGCGACGCAGGTCGGCGAGCCCGGGCTCGGTGACCTGGGCCTCCACCGCCGCGAGCGGACGGCCGTTCACCTTGACGACCTTGAAGGAGCTGGTCTGCCCGGCCCGCACGCCCGCGACCTTGAAGTCGCCGCCCTCGGTGAGCCCGAACGCGTTGTCGAACAGCAGCTCGTAGGTCTTGCTGCCGGTGTCCTCGCCCTCCTTGGCGCCGAGCGCGAGCGCGACGGCGCCGGCCACGAGGACCACGGCGAGCGCCGAGAGCACGCGCCGGATCACGGGCCCACCGTCCTCTGACTCGGGTCACAGTCGAGCGCGGCGGCCTGGTCGCCCGTGAAGACGTTGCTGCCGTCCGAGGCGGGCTCCTCGTTCGCGCCGGGGCAGCGGCGGAACTGACGCAGCTTCGGCCCGGGCCCGTAGAGGATCTCGGACAGGTTGATCCAGGCGCGCGAGAAGCCGCCGAGGGCGTCGTAGCCGCCCGTCGTGGAGAAGTCGTCCATCCAGCCCACGAAGTCGGGCGTGTACGGGCGGCCGAAGGCGATCGTCGGGGCCGCCCGGTTGAGCGCGTCGGTCGTCTCAGGGAAGGCGCCGCGGCGGTTCGCGCCGTTCACGCGGCGCTCGTCCATCGCCACGCGCGCGAGCGGCGGGAAGCTCCTGATCAGCTCGATCAGGTCGTTGCGCGGGCCGGTCTGGCCGATCGTCCGCGAGAGGTCGCGGATCGTGGGCTCGCCGTCGCGCACGAACAGGCGCGCCTGGTCCAGGAACGGCCCGAGCCTGCGCACCGCCGGCTTCGAGGCGTCCACGAACGGGTCCACGTCGTCGAGCGCCGAGCGCAGGTTCACGAAGGTCGTGTTGGCGCGGCGCATGAACGGGGGCAGCCGCTCCACGGACTCGGCGAGCGCGTCCTGCTGGCGCCCGAGCGCGCCGAACGTGCCGTTCAGGTTCCTCACCACGCCGGTGAGGTCCTCGCGCCGGTTGGCGAGCGCGTTCACGAGCGTGCCGGAGTCCACGAGGAAGCGCTCGAGCAGCGCGTCGTCGCGGGTCAGCTCCTTGAACAGCCGGGCGCCGGTGCTGAACGCCGGATTCAGGTAGTGGACGCCCCTGCGGAGCTCCTTGCCGCGCCCGCGGAGCATCGCGCCCGAGCCCTTGAAGAAGTCCTGCAGGCCCTTGCTGGTGCGCTTGTCGAACAGGTTGAAGATCTGATCGAGCTCGACGGCGGTGGCCGTGTCGTCGGTCCCGATCACACCGCCGTTGTCGATCTCGGCGCCGTTCGCCGGGCCGAGCTGAAGGTCCACGTAGCGGTTGGCGATCCCGGACAGCGACGCCTGCTTGATCATCACGCGCGTGCCGTGGCGAAGCGGCTGGTAGTCCGAGTCGGTGATCCCGAGCGTGACCTTGGCGCGGCCGTCGGGGGTGACGTCGATGCCCTTGACGCTGCCGACGCTCACGCCGCCGGCCTTCACCTCGTTGCCCTTCACGAGCTGGCCCGCGTTGATGAACTCCGCGGTCACGCGGTAGCCACCGTCTCCCCGGAACAGCAGGATTGCGACGGCAATTACGGCCAGGAGGACCAGTGCGCCCGCGAAAAGACGCTTCTTGAGATCCGGACTGTCCTCCGTGCGCAGCCCGGCCCCAACCGCGCTCATTAGCCATCCTTACCCCGTTTCACCGCGCATTCACACGCGGATACGGCGCGACTACGCCAACAGGGGTAGGAGCGCCTGCAGCTTGACCTCGGTTTCGGCCAGCTCTTCGGCCGGCACCGAATCGCGCACGATCCCGCAGCCGGCGTACAGATGGGCCACCGGGCCGCGCAGCAGCGCGCAGCGGAGCGCCACGCAGAACTCGCCGTCCTCGGCGAGGTCGGTCCAGCCGACCGCGCCCGCGTACCAGCCCCGATCGAGGCCCTCGAGCGCCGGGATCAGGGGCAGCGCCGCCTCGCGCGGCTCGCCGCCCACCGCCGGCGTCGGCAGCAGGAGGCCTGCGAGCTCGACCGCCGGGACGGGGTCCTTGAGCTGTGCCCGGATCGGCGTGGCGAGGTGCTGGACGTTGTGGACCTTCACGAGCAGCGGGTCGGCCGCCGCCGCCACCCAGAGGCTGACCGGTGCGAGCGTCCGCTCGATCCTGCGCGTGACGATGGCCTGCTCCTCGCGGTCCTTCTGGCTGCCGAGCAGCTGCTCGCCGAGGTGGTCGTCCACGGACGGATCCGCGCTGCGGCGGGTGGTACCCGCGAGCGCCACGGTCTGGGCTCGCTGCCCGTCGCGGCGCACGAGCAGCTCGGGGCTGGCGCCGACGAAGGCCAGCTCGGGCGTGCCGACGCACCAGCAGTAGCAGGCCGGGAACAGCTCGCGAAGCGCTCCCAGAACGGCCGCGGGATCGTGGTCGCGCGCCGCGTGCGCGCGCACCTCGCGGGCGAGCACCACCTTCTCGAGCTCGCCGGCGCGAATCCGCTCGATCGCCCGCTCGACGGCGTGCTCGTAGTGCGACGGCGGCGTGGCGCTCGCCACGCGCGTCCGCTCAACGGGGTCGGGGTCGAGCAGCGGCATCGAGGAGGGCTTTAGCTCCTCCACCCGCATGCGCAGACGCTGGACAACATCTTCGGCGTCGTCATCGGGCTGGACAAGAGCACTGACGGTCAGCCTCGCCTCGCCGCCCTGCCTTGACAGCGCCAGCTCCGGCAGGACGAGGCACGCGGGCGGGAGTCCGGACCACTCGGGCGAGGCGCCGCCCTCGTCGGCGAAGGCAAAGCCGCCGACGAACACGGGCCCGGCGGCGGGAGGACGTGCCGGATCCTCACCGAGATCGTCGGCGAACGCGGCGCGCCCGAGCTCGCGCGCGCGGGCGGCGACGTCGGCGAAGCGACCGGGCCCGCGCGCCTCGAGTGTCACCGCCTGGCCGAGGCCCGCGAGCACGAAGCCGTCCCTGTCGGGCTGCTCGAGGCAGGTGAAGCGGTCCGTCGGGCGGCGAGCGCTCAAAACCGCGGCGCTGAGGTCGAGCCCCGGGTCGAGCGGGACCGTGACGGCCGCCAGCGCCGGACTTCCGCTCCGCCGCGCCGAGCTGAGCGCCGCGCCGACCCGCTCGGCAAGGCGCCCGAGCAGGACCGTGTCTTCCTTTTCCATGACATGCATGGTCAAGGGCGACACGCTTCGGGCTAGGTGATGCTGCGTCCGCGTGAGACGGCGATCTCGCCGGTGCGGATCAGCTCGATGAGGCCGAACGGGCGCACCATGTTCTCGAAGGCCTCGATCTTGTCGTCGGTGCCGGTGATCTCGATCGTCACGCTGCGCTTCGACACGTCGACGGTCTTGCCGCGGAAGATCTCGGTGAACTGCATCACCTGGGCGCGCGCCTCGCCGTCCTGGCACGAGATCTTGAAGAGCGCGAGCTCGCGGGCCACGGTGTCGGACGGCTCGAGGTCGCGGATCTTGATCACGTGGACGAGCTTGTGGAGCTGCTTCGTCACCTGGTCGATCGGGTGCGCGGCGCCGTCGAGCGTCAGCGTGATGCGTGAAATCGAGGTGTCGTCCGTCGCTCCCACGGCCAGCGAGTCGATGTTGAAGCCGCGCCGCGCGAACAGGCCCGCGATGCGCGCGAGCACGCCGGGCTTGTTCTCCACGAGGATCGAGAGGATGTGCTTGCGGCCCGTGCGGATGCCGCCGCTCGCCTCCAGGTCCTCGAGCCGGAGGATCTCCTTGGTGCCGGGCTCACCCACGGCTCAGCCGACCATGTCCCTGGCTGCCTGGCCGGCCGGGATCATCGGGTAGCAGTTCTCCTCGGCCGTCACGCGCACGTCGACGAGCACCGGGCCCTCGGCCGCGAGCGCCTCCTTGAAGCCGCCCACGAGCTCGCTCTTGTCCTCGATGAGCATGCCGCGCGCGCCGAACGCCTCCGCGAGCTTCACCCAGTCGGGGCTCGAGCCCATCTTCACGGACGAGTAGCGACGGTCCCAGAACAGCTCCTGCCACTGGCGGACCATGCCCAGGTAGCCGTTGTTCATCAGGAAGATCTTCACCGGGATGTTCTCGTCCACGCAGGTGGCGAGCTCCTGGACGTTCATGATCAGCGAGCCGTCGCCGGCGAGACAGACCACGTCGTCGTCCGGGCAGGCCACCTTGGCGCCCATGGCGGAGGGCAGCCCGAAGCCCATGGTGCCGAGCCCGCCCGAGTTGATCCACTGGCGCGGGCGGCTGAAGCCGTACCACTGGGCGGCCCACATCTGGTGCTGGCCGACGTCCGAGGTGATGATCGCCTGCCCGTTGGTGGCCTCGTGCATCGCCTGGACCATGTACTGAGGCTTGATCTCGCTATCGGTGCTGTCCTCGTAGGCCAGCGGGTGCTTGTCCTGCCAGCCCTTGATGCGCTGCCACCAGCCCTCGAGCCGCGTCGAGTCGGATCCGAGCGCGCGGTACTCCGCGGTCAGCTTCGGCACGATGTGCTTCGCGTCGCCCACGATCGGGATGTGGGCGGGCACGTTCTTCGAGATCTCGGCCGGATCGACGTCGATGTGGATGAACTTCGCCCGCGGCGCGAACTCGGACAGCTTGCCCGTGATGCGGTCGTCGAAGCGGGCGCCGATCGCCACGATCAGGTCGGCCTCGTCCATCGCGTAGTTCGCTGTGCGCGTGCCGTGCATGCCGAGCATCCCGAGCCACTGCTCGTTGTCGGCCGGGAAGGCCCCGAGGCCCATCAGCGTGCAGGTGACCGGGAAGCGGTCCGACGTGCACAGCTCGGCGAACTCCTTGGCGGCGTTGGCGTTCACGATGCCACCGCCTCCGTAGATGACGGGACGGCGCGCGTTGGCGAGTGCCTTCGCGGCGAGCCGGATCTGCTTCAGGTTGCCCTCGGTGGTGGGCTGGTAGCCCGGCAGGTGCACGCTCGTGACCGGCTCGTACGGGATGTCGGCGCGCGACAGGTCCTGCGGGATGTCGACGACCACCGGGCCGGGGCGTCCCGTCCGGGCCACGTGGAACGCCTCGTGGATCGCATTCGGGATCTCACGCGGGTCCTGGATCATGATCGAGTGCTTGACGATCGGCATCGTGATGCCGGAGATGTCGGCCTCCTGGAAGCCGTCGGTGCCGATCAGGTCGGTGCGCACCTGGCCCGTGAGGAACACGGTGGGGACGCTGTCCATCACGGCGTCCGCGATCGCGGTCACGAGGTTGGTCGCGCCGGGGCCGCTTGTCGCGAGCGCCACGCCGACCTTGCCAGAGGCCTTCGCGTAGCCCTCGGCGGCGTGCCCGGCGCCCTGCTCGTGGCGGCACTGGACGTGCCGGATGCCCGCGTCGTAGAGGGCGTCGTAGGTGGGCAGATTGGCCCCACCGGGGATGCCGAACACGTGCTCGACCCCCTCGGCCTTGAGGCATTCCATGATGGCGTCCACGGCACGCATGAAGAAGCCAGTCTAACCGGCCGTGGTGGGGAAATTGAGGTCTTCGCCACATCTCATGCAGACCTGATCCGAGATGGGAACCACGTTTCCGCACTCGGGGCACTGCCGCAGCGGGTCCTCCTGCTCGTAGCGGTAGAGAAGCGCCGCGAAGATCCCCACTCCGGGCGTGGCGAGCCCGATCAGGAACCAGATCCAGAACGAGCTGCCCTTCATCCGCCCGATCATGCCGGTCGCGATGCCGAACACGACGGCGATGACTACGAAGATCAAAGGCCGGGCGCAAGCAGCGGGCGGTGCCCGCTGCGCAGCGTCGTCATAGCACTCGGAGGGCCCAGAAGACGGCGAACACCGCGACGACCGCCACGGCCATCCACGCGATCGCCGCCACGAACCCGATCACGAGCTTGAAGAGCACGTACGCCGCGACCACGAGAACTGCCACGGCGAGCAGCTTGCGAGCGGTATCGGAGGCCAGTTGTCCCATGGCCCCAAGTCTAGGGGCAGCCAGGCCTCTCAGAGCAATCTGACCGGGCGCGTCGGCAGGTAGCGGTCGAGGCCCGGGATCGGCACCGAGGACATGACCCAGGCGGGCCAGTGGACCTTGAATCCGAGCCGCCGCAGCCGGTCCAGCAGCCACCAGGAGTCCGTGGTGCAGAAGATGGCGAGGATCTCCGGCTCCTGCATCTTCGCGACGCGGTCGAGCGCGGCCAGGACCACGGGCACGAGATCCTCCGGGTGCTCCCCCACCCCCGGCCCGATCTCGCCGTGACCGCTCACCCAGCAGAGGGCGGTCGCCCGCCCGGACTCGGCGTCGACGGTCGCTAGGCAGTTGCGCGTGCGGCTGAAGAAGTCGTGGAGCGTCCGGCGGTCGTGGCCGATCGCGGCCGGCTCCAGCCGCTTCCACTCCTCGAGCGCCCGCTCTGGAGTGAGCACGTGCACGCCCGGGTCGGTGGCGTCCAGCTCCAGGGCGCGCTGCTCGAGGTACTGGTCGACCCTGTGGCGCATCTGCCAGTGCCCGCTGACGGGCATGACGCCGAACTCGGTGAACAGCGTGAGATCGGCGGGCGTGCCGACGGCCACCACCAGCCGCCCCAGGTCCGGGGTGGGCGACTCGGGCCAGCAGCGCTCGAGCAGACCGCGGCTGACGCCGCGCCCCGCGTGCGAGGGCGCCACCCAGAGCTCCGCGAGCTCGTCCATCGACCCGAACCTCACGACGACGGCATAGCCGACGATCTCGCCGCCGTCCTCGCAGACGACGAATGATCCCGCCTCCTGCGCCGTCATGAACTCGATCAGGGGCCGCTCGCGGCGCCAGTCCTCGCGCAGCTCCTCCTCGGTGCGGACCTCGTCCGGCGCGATCAGCCCGCGGGCGCGGCGCGACTCGTCCCAGGCCAGCTCGCCCAGCTCGTACACGGCCGGGAGGTCGCTCGCGCGGCCCGGGCGGAAGCTCAGCTCGCTCACTGGCCTGGCGTCTCGCCCGCGCGCGACATTTCCTCGAGATAGTCGCCTAGCGCGGGCGGGTGACCGAGCTGGCCCAGCTCCGCGGACGCGCGCCCGAAGACGAGGCCCACGGCCCAGTCGACGCCGAGCCGCACGCGGCGGGCCATGCCGGGCATCATCACGAGGTGGTAGGTCCTGGCCGCGAACCAGGCCGGGAAGCCGCGCAGGCGCACGCCGAGCACGGTCGCCACGGCCTTGTTCCGGCCCAGGTCCACGAACACGCCGAGCGTCCGGTAGCGGAAGGGGCGCGGCCGCTTTCCGGCGAGCGCCGCGGCCACGTTCGACCCCACCACGCGCCCCTCGCGGATCGCGTGCTGTCCGGTGGGCGGCGTGGGAGCCCTGCGTCCCTTGGCCGGGTCCGGCACGGCGGCCGCGTCTCCGATCGCCCAGACGTTCTCGCGTCCCAGAACGCGCATGGTCGCGTCCACCTCGATCCGGCCCGCCTCCGTGAGCGGGAGGCCGAGCTGCTTCACCACGGCCGGCGGCCTCACGCCCGCGGTCCAGCAGACCATGCGCGTGGGCACCTGCTCGCCCGTGGACAGCACCGCCTCGTGCTCGTCCATGCGCTCGAGCCGCGTGCCGGTGCGCAGTTCGATGCCCCGTCCGCGTAGCTCGCGCGAGGCGAACTCGGCGAGGCTCTTCGGGATCTCGGGCATGATCTGGTCGAGCGCCTCGACGAGGATCCAGCGCGTGCCCGTCATGCGACAGCGCGGGTACGCGTCGAGGATGTCACTCACGTAGTCCTGGAGCTCGGCGATGCCCTCCACCCCGGCGTAGCCGGCGCCGACGAACACGAAGGTCAGGTACTCGCGGCGGCTGTCGTCGTCAGGCAGCGACTCGGCGATCTCGAGGTTGAGGAGCGTGCGGTTGCGTACCGCGATGGCGTCGGCGAGCGTCTTGAAGCCGAGCGCGTGCTCGGCGAGGCCCGAGATCGGGAGCACGCGCGAGACCGAGCCGAGCGCCACGATCAGCTGGTCGTAGCGCAGCGTCTCGTCACGGCCGTCGAGCGTACGGACGTAGACCTCGTTCACGCCGGGGTCGGCGCCCGTCACGCGGCCGAGCTGGAGCTCCGCCCACTCGAGCTCCTCGCGAATCGGCACCACGACGTGTCGCGGCTCGAGCGTCCCGGCCGCCGCGCCCGGCAGGAGCGGCGTGTAGAGCAGGAAGTTCACGTCGGACACGACGACGATCCGCGCGCTGTGACGCGGCAGCCGGCGTTCGAGCCGGCGCGCCGCGTACAGGCCGCCGAAGCCGCCGCCTGCGATCACTACATCGAAGGCCACCCGGCGAGGCTACCCGCTGCCGGGTTCACAGGTCGCTTCCCGGGTAGCCCAGAGCCATGGCTCCCAGAAACAGAACTCGCGCGTACCGGCGGGAGAGCAAGCGCACCTCGGGCAGGAGCGCCCTGCTCGACACCGTCCGCACCACGATCCGCCAGCTCACCGACCGGGACAGCTCCGGCCGCCGGCGTAGCGGCCGCTTCGGCCGCTAGCCCGTCGCGTCCGGCGCCCGCTAGCCCGCGCCGATGCGCTCGCTGATCATGCGCTGAACCTCGCCGCCGTCGGCGCGGCCCTTGGTCTCGCGCATCACGGCGCCCACGATCGCGCCGATCGCCTGGCCCTTGCCCGCGCGGATCTTCTCGACCGCGTCCGGGTTGTCGGCGATCGCCTGGTCCACGATCGACTCGAGCTCGCCGCTCTCCGCGCGGCCCAGACCCTTCGCGTCCACCACCGCCGCCGGGTCGCCGCCCTCCTCGATCAGGACGGCGAGCACCTCACGACCGGCGCTCGCCGAGATCTTCCGCTCGACGACGAGCTCGACCAGCTCGGCGAAGGCCGCGGGCTCGAGCCGCGTCGCGGCCAGATCGCGGTCGCCGAGCCGTGCCGCGAGCTCGTTCGTCACCCAGTTGGCCACGTTTGGCGCCAAAGCGTTACGCGAGTCGACCGCCGCCTCGACGAAATCGCCCCAGTCCGAGCGGAACGCCAGCAGGCGCGCGGTCTCGGCGGGCAGCTCCAGCTCGCGCTCGAGCCGCTCCGCGCGTGCGGCGGGCAGCTCTGGGAGCGCGTCGCGGGCGCGCGTGAGCATCGCCTCCGTGGGCGCGATCGGCACGAGATCCGGCTCCGGGAAGTAGCGGTAATCGTGCGCCTCCTCCTTCGAGCGGAGCGTGGTGAGCGAGCCCGACTGCGGGTCGTAGTGGAGCGTTTCCTGCTCCACCGCGCCGCCCTCGCGGAGGATGCGCTCCTGGCGCTCGATCTCGGCTTCGATGCCGCGCTCGAGGAAGCGGAACGAGTTCATGTTCTTCAGCTCGGTCTTCGTGCCCAGCGTCGCGGTGCCGACCGGCCGGATCGACACGTTCGCGTCCATCCGCAGCGAGCCCTCCTCCATGTTCACGTCGGAGACGCCCATGCGGCGCAGCGTCGCCTGGAGCAGACGACCGAAGTCGGCGGCCTCCGCGGGGGAGCTGAGGTCCGGCTCGGTGACGATCTCCACCAGCGGCGTGCCACCGCGGTTGAAGTCCACGACGCTCGTCTCCGCTCCGTGGATGCGCCCGGAGCTGCCGGTGTGGATCAGCTTCGCGGCGTCCTCCTCCATGTGCACGCGGTGGATGCGCACGTCGCCGAGGTGGCCGCGCCGGCCGAGCGGGATGTCGTACTGGCTGATCTGGTAGCCCTTGGGCAGGTCCGGATAGAAGTAGTTCTTGCGGTGGAAGATCGAGCGCGGGGCGATCTCGCAGTCGAACGCCATGCCGATCATGAGCGCGAAGTGCACCGCCTCGGCGTTCGTCACCGGCAGCGTGCCGGGGTGGCCGAGGCAGACCGGGCACACGTGCGTGTTCGGCTCGTCGCCGAACGAGAGCGCGCACCCGCAGAACATCTTCGTGCGCGTGCGGAGCTGCACGTGGATCTCGATGCCGATGACCGGCTCGTAGGCGCGCACCTCGGGCTCGGTGATGGTCACGAGACGGGAACCCCGGTGAACTCGATGCTCTTCTCGAGCGCGTGCGCGGCGTCCAGGATGCGCGCTTCGCTGAAGGCCGGGCCGGCGATCTGGAACCCGACCGGGAGTCCCTCGGAGAGGCCGCACGGGATCGAGATGGCCGGGAGGCCGGCGAGCGGCATCGGCACGGTGTAGTAGTCCGAGAGGTACATCGCGAGCGGGTCGGCCGTCCGCTCGCCGAGCTTGAACGCGACCGTGGCCGAGGTCGGGCTCACCACGAAGTCCACGTTCTCGAAGGCCGCGGCGAAGTCCTGGGCGATCCGCGTGCGCACCTTCTGCGCGGTGCCGTAGTAGGCCTCGTAGTAGCCGGACGAGAGGGCGTAGGTGCCGATCATGATGCGGCGCTTGACCTCGTCGCCGAACCCGTCGTGGCGGGTCTGCTCGTAGAGCGAGGTGAGGTCGCCGTTCCCGCTGCGGATGCCGAAGCGCACGCCGTCGTAGCGAGCCAGGTTGGCGCTCGCCTCCGCGGGCGCGATCACGTAGTACGCGGCGATGCCGTGCTTGGCGGTCGGCAGCTCCACCTGCTGGACGCTGCCGCCGAGCTCCTCGATCCTGGCGAGCGTCGCGTTCACGGCCTCCGCCACGCCGGGCTCGAGACCCTCCTCCTCCATCCCCCAGATCCCGAAGCGGAGCCCGTCGAGCCGCTCGGCGCTCGGTAGCGGGATCTCGCCGGGGATGCCGAGCGAGGTCGAGTCGCACGGGTCCCTGCCCTGGAGATGGCGGAGCAGGATCGCGGCGTCGGTCACGTCGCGCGTGAGCGGGCCGCACTGGTCGAGCGACGAGGCGAAGGCGATCATCCCGTAGCGGCTGACGGCGCCGTAGGTGGGCTTCAGGCCGACGATCCCGCACAGCGATGCCGGCTGGCGGATCGAGCCGCCCGTGTCCGTGCCGATCGCCCAGGGGGCCGTGCCTGCCGCGACCGCCGCCGCGCTTCCGCCCGACGAGCCGCCCGGCACGCGCGTGCGGTCCCACGGGTTCTGGACCGGCCCGTAGCCGGAGTTCTCGTTCGAGGAGCCCATCGCGAACTCGTCCTGGTTCGTCTTGCCGAGCACGCGCGCGCCCGCCTCCTGGAGCCTGCGCACGCTCGTCGCCGTGTAGGGCGGCCGGTAGCCCTCGAGGATGCGGGAGGCGGCCGTGCTCGGAACGCCCTTGACACAGAACAGATCCTTGACGGCGATCGGCGGAAGGCTGCCCGCATCCTCGGGAGCGTCGTCGGCCACCCAGAGGTAGGAGCCGAGCTCATCGGCGGCTGCCCGGCCTCGCCAGTACTCGAACACCTCGGCGGCGCTCAGCTCGCCCGCCTCGATACGCGCGGCCTGGGCGGCCGCGGTCAGGGTGAGGAGCTCGTCGCTCACGACGCTCCCGGGCTCGGTACTCGGAAGCCGCTGTCGGTGGCGTCGGGCGCCTGCTCGAGCGCGGTCTCCCGGTCGAGGCCGGGGCGCGGGACGTCCTCCCGCAGCACGTTCGTGAGGTCCACGACGTGCGAGGTCGGCTCGACCCCCTCGAGGTCGAGCTCGTTCATGGTCTCCACGTGCTCGAGGATCTTGGAGAGCTCCGCGGGCATGCGGTCCACCTCGTCCTCGTCGAGCCGCAGCCGAGCGAGCTTGGCCACGTGCAGCACCTGTTCGCGGTCGATCATCGCGGCCCGATTGTAGGCTGGCCGGAAATGCAGGAACGTGTCGTCGACGAGGAGATGCGGCGCTACTACGACGCGCGCGCCGCCGAGTACGACGACTGGTGGCTCGGCACGGGCCTGTTCGCCGAGCGCGAGCGTCCCGGCTGGCCGGACGAGGTGGCGGAGTTGATCGAGGCCATCGGAGCGTTGCCGCCGGCGCGCACCCTCGACGTGGCATGCGGCACCGGGTTCCTGACGCGCCACCTCCCCGGCGAGGTCGTGGCGCTCGACCAGAGCGCGGCGATGGTGGAGCTGGCGGGTGGGCGCATGCCGCGCGTGCGAGTCGTGCAGGGCGACGCGGTGCCGCTGCCGTTCGCCGACGGCGAGTTCGAGCGCGTCTTCACGAGCCACTTCTACGGTCACCTACTGGAGAGCGAGCGCGCGGCCTTCCTCGCGGAGGCGCGCCGCGTGGGGCGCGAGCTCGTGGTCGTCGACTCCGCGCTGCGCCAGGGCGTCGAGCCCGAGGAATGGCAGCAGCGCAAGCTGGACGACGGCTCGCGGCACCGCGTCTACAAGCGCTTCTTCGCCCCCGAGGAGCTAGCCACCGAGCTCGGCGGCGGGAGCGCGATCCACGACGGGCGCTGGTTCGTCGCCGTCGTGGCGTAGGGCGGTCGCGCACGCGAACGCCATCACCCCCAGCACCCCGAGCGCCAGCGGGCCGCCGATCTTCACGGTCGTGAAATCGTCGAAGCCGGGCTCCTGGACGATCCGGTAGAGCACGAGCAGCGCGCTGATGCAGGCTGCCGCGCCAACGATGCCGTAGGGCCCGATGCCCTTCGCCTCCCTCCCGCTCGCGCGCCAGAACCCGGCGGCCACGCCGAGCGCGGCGGTGCCGAGCAGGCAGATGAGGAGGATGCGGTCGATCCCGCCGTCCTCCTGCCAGGCGTTCCGCTCCTTCGACTCCGCGACCGCGCCCGCTTCGCGCACCACGTCCGCCTCGGCCTGGCCGCCCGGCTGGCCGTCGGGCGGGCGCGCCTGATCCTGGATACGGCGGGCCTCGTCGCCACTCTGAGTGCTGTACCAGTCCGGCGCCGTCGTGAAGAGGAGCGCAAGCGCCGCCACGAACACGACCCAGTGGGCCGGCCGCAGCCGCGCGAAGGTCAAGTGCCCCCCTCGGGTCGGGGCGCCGGCAGCTTCTCGAGCGCGCGCGCGGACGGCGCGCGCCGCTCGTCGCGCATCGCGACGAGGCCGGAGGCGAAGATCCCGAGCGTGGACGCGAAAGCGAGCCACAGGCCCCAGTCGCGCCCGTCAGCCCAGTCGGGCAGGTTCAACACGCGGAAGAGGACGAGCAGCGTCGCAACGAACGCGGCGAGCGTCAGGAGCGACTCGAAGGCGAGCGGCAGCGCGGGCACGCGATGGGTGGCCGTCACCACGGGGACCGCGATCGCCGCAAGCGCGAGCAGGGCGAGGATCACGTCGAGCGCGCCGAGCGACTGCCAGCCGGTCAGCGAGCCGCCCGCGGCAGCCAGCGGCGCGTACATCGTCCAACCGCGGTCCGCGCCGATATCGCGGGTGAAGTACGTGCCCTCGACCCCGCCCTCGTACCAGGGCAGGAACAGGGCGATCAGGAGCGCGAGGCCGGCGACCCCGACCAGCCACTCTCCTACGCGCAGCCTCCGCAGATCCATCCGCCCGGAAATCTACCTGGGCGCGTCGCGGGCGCGCGCGGCCTTCAGCGTGTTCACGAGCAGCATCGCGCGCGTCATCGGGCCCACTCCACCGGGCACAGGCGTGATCGCGCGGGCGCGCTCCCTGGCGGCGTCGAAGTCCACGTCGCCGACGAGCCCGTCGTCCGTGCGGTTCGTGCCCACGTCGATCACGACGGCGCCCTCGCCGACCATGTCGCCCGTCACGAGGCCCGCGGAGCCGACGGCCGCGATCAGCACGTCGGCCTCGCGACAGACCGCGCCGAGATCGCGCGTGCGCGAGTGGCAGTGCGTCACGGTCGCGTTCGCGGCGAGCAAGAGCTGGGCCATCGGCTTGCCCACGAGGATCGAGCGGCCGAGCACCACCGCGCGCGCGCCGGACAGCTCGACGTGCGCCTCCTCGAGCAGCCGCATCACCCCTGCCGGCGTGCAGGGCACCATCGCCTCGTCGCGGCCGTGCATGAGGAGGCCGGCGTTCGCCGTCGTGAGGCCGTCCACGTCCTTGGCCGGGTCGATCAGGCCGATGAACTCGTCCTGGTCGAGCTGGTCCGGCAGCGGGAGCTGGAGCAGGATGCCGTCCACCCGGTCGTCCGCGTTCAGCGAGCGGATCAGCTCGGCGAGCTCGCCCGGGTCGACGTCGCCACCGGGCTCGTGGTGGAACGACTCGATGCCGACCTCCGCCGAGTCCTCGCGCTTCATCCGCACGTAGACGGCCGAGGCGGGATCGTCACCCACGAGGATCGTGGCAAGGCCGGGCGTGCGGTCCATCGTGGCGACCGCGGCCTTCACCTCCTCGCGCACCTTCGCGGCGACCGTCTTCCCGTCGATGATCTGGGCCGTCATGGGTGCGGCAGCGTATCCGGCGAGGCCATCGCCGCGCTAGCGGCGCTTCAGCGGCGCGTAGTCGGCCATCAGCTTGCGCTCGGAGCGGTCGGCCGCGAAGCGCACCACCACGAGGCCGCCCGGCTCGACGCCCACGACCACTCCCTCGCCGAACTGCGCGTGCACGACGTCGTCCCCGAGCGTGAACGAGGCGCCCGCGTAAGGAGGCTCGGCTCCCACGGGCGGCTCCGGCGCCGACCCGCCTCGATCCCAGCGCGCGGCCGCGGCCGGACCGGTCGGCGCGTCCTCCTCGCGGTCGGTGAACTCCAGCGGTATCTCGTCGATGAAGCGGCTGCGCATGTTCCAGTCGCGGTTGCCGAACAGGAGCCGGGTGCGCGCGTGCGTGAGATAGAGCTGGCGCATCGCGCGGGTGATGCCCACGTACGCGAGCCGGCGCTCCTCCTCGAGGTCGCCCGCCTCGATCGAGCGCATGTGCGGGAAGACGCCGTCCTCGAGCCCGATGATGAAGACGGTGCCGTACTCGAGGCCCTTGGCGTTGTGGAGCGTCATCAGCGTGACGATCCCCTGCTCGTCGCGGAGGTTGTCCTGCTCCGAGAAGAGCGCGAGCCCCTGGAGGAACTCCTCGACCGAGCCGCCGTCCTCGGCCGTGGCGTCGTACTCGCGCGCCACGCCCACCAGCTCCTCGAGGTTCTCGAGCCGTCCCTGCGACTCGATCGTCCGCTCGGCGCGGAGCGCGTCGGTGTAGCCGGTCTCCTCGAGCGTCTCGGCGAGCAGGGCGCCCACGCCCGCGCCGCCCTCCGCCCGCTCCCGGAGCCGCTCCATCACCGACATGAAGCGGTCGACCGCCTTGATCGCCGCGGGCGCGAGGCCCGGCACCGACTCGGGCTCCGCTGCGATGTCCCAGATCGGTTCGCCCATGGTGTTCGCGTAGCCGACGAGCCGCCCCTGCGAGGTGGCGCCGATCCCGCGCCGGGGCGAGTTCACGACGCGCGAGAACGCGACCGTGTCGGCGGGGTTCACGAGCAGCGTCAGGTACGCCAGCGCGTCCTTGATCTCGGCCCGCTCGTAGAAGCGCGTGCCCCCGATGACCTGGTAGCCGACGCCGTAGCGCACCAGCATGTCCTCGAGCACGCGGCTCTGGGCGTTGGTTCGGTAGAACACCGCGATCTCGTCGCGCGAGGCGCCCTCGTCGACGAGCCGCTCGATCTCCGAGACCACGAAGCGCGCCTCGGCATGCTCGTCCTCGAGCTCGCGCACGTGGACGGGATCGCCCTCGCCGAGCTCGGACCAGAGCAGCTTGTCCTTGCGCTGCCGGTTGTTCGAGATGACCGCGTTGGACGCGTTCAGGATCGTCTGCGACGAGCGGTAGTTCTGCTCGAGCTTCACCACCTCCGCGTCGGGGTAATCCCGCTCGAAGCCAAGGATGTTCTCGATGTCCGCGCCACGGAAGGCGTACAC
>JAXDIL010000079.1:0-2704 GCA_034664005.1 Thermoleophilaceae bacterium
CGACCGCCTGCTCGACGAACCGCTCGACCGAAGTCGCGAAGGAGTCGTAGGGATGGTGGACCAGCAGGTCGCCGCGGCGCATCGCCCCGAGCACGTCGGCGGGATCGCCGTCGTCGCCCTGCAGCCGCGGCTGGGTGACCGGCGTCCACGGCGGGTCGCGCAGCTCCGGGAAGCCGTGCACCTTGACGATGTCCACCAGGTCGTTGAGATCCAGCAGGCCCGGCACGTCGAACAGGTCCTCGGGCTCGGCCTCGAGCGCCTCGGTGATCTGCTCGCGCATCGCCGCGCTCATGCCGGCGGAGGTCTCCACGCGCACGACCTCGCCGAAGCGCCGCCGCCGCAGCTCGTCCTCGACGGCCTGCAGCAGGTCGTCGGCCTCGTCGGAGACCGTGAAGTCCGCGTCGCGGGTGACCCGGAAGACGCCGACGTCGACGATCTCCATGCCCGGGAACAGCGTGTGCAGGTGGGCGGCGATCAGGTCTTCGAGCAGCACGAACGTGCGCCCGTCGCTGGTGGGGACGAAGCGCGCCAGCATCTCCTTCGGCACCTTCACGCGCGCGAACGTCTCGAGGTCCGACTCCGGGTCGCGCACGAACACGCCGATCGAGAGCGACAGGTTGGAGATGTAGGGGAACGGGCGCCCCGGCCCCACGGCGAGCGGCGTGAGCACGGGGAAGATCTGCTCCGCGAACAGCCTGTCGATCGCCTGCTGCTCCTCCTCCGTGCAGTCGAAGGCGTCGACCACGCGGATGCCGTGCTCGGCGAGCGCCGGCCGGGCCTCCTCCTCCCATGCACCCGAGTGGCGCTTGGCGAGCTCGGCCTCGGTCTCCCGGATCGCCTCGAGCGTCTGGCGGGCCGACAGCCCATCCGGGCCGCGAGCGTCGATGCCCGCGTCGACCTGGTCGTGGAGCCCGGCCACGCGCACCATGAAGAACTCGTCGAGGTTCGATGCGTAGATCGCGAGGAACTTGACGCGTTCCAGCAGCGGCGTGGACTCGTCCTCGGCCAGCTCGAGCACGCGCTCGTTGAACTGGAGCCACGACAGCTCGCGGTTCACGAACAGCTCGGGCGAGTCGAGCGCCGTGGCCTCCGCGGGTGCGGTTACCGCTTCCATTGGCTCTCGTTATCGTGCCGCAGCGTGCTCTGGCTGTTGCGCCACGGAGACGCCGCCGACGGGTCCCCCGACGCCGAGCGGCCGCTCACGAAGAAGGGGGAGGAGCAGGCGCGTGCCGCGGGGCTGGCGCTGAAGGCGCTCGGCGTGGACCTGAGCGCGTGCCTGACGAGCCCCAGGGTGCGCGCGGCCGAGACGGCGCGGCTGGTGTGCGAGCCGCTGGGGGTCGAGCCACAGCTCGAGCCTAAGCTGGCGGGAGGGCCGTTCGACGCCGAGGCGCTCGCCGCCGGGCTCGGGGACGACGTGCTGCTCGTGGGGCACGACCCCGACTTCTCGATGGCCGTCCACTCGCTCACGGGCGCGCAGGTGCGCATGAAGAAGGGCGGGCTCGCGGGGGTCGAGAAGGGCGAGCTCATCGTGCTGCTCCGCCCCGCCGAGCTGGCTCTGATCGCTTCCGCCGCTTAGGCAAGGCGCCGGCCCTCCACGAGCTCGAGCAGCAGGCCCTCGCGCAGGCCGCCGCGCGCGATCCGCAGCGGCAGGCCGAGCAGGTCGGAGATCGCCTCCAGGATCAGGATGCCCGCCGGCAGCAGGCGCACGCGCTCGAGGTCGAGCTCGAAGCGCTCGGCCACCTCGCCCATCGGCGTGCTCGACAGCACGCGGATGCCGCGCTCGAGCGTCTCGTGCTCGAGCTCCGCGCCCACGAGCCGGCGCAGCGACGTGGCGGTGCCGCCCACCGCGACGGCGCTCGCCGCCTCGGGCGGCTCGAGTCCCTCGAAGGTGCCGTCCACGTGCCGCCGCACCTTCTCCAGCTCGTCCGCCGAGGGCGGGTCCGAGCGGAGGTACGCGTCCGCGAGGAAGCCGGACCCGATCCGGAACGACTCCGACCAGGTCATCTCGCCGTCGGCCAGCCCGATGGCGATCTCGCTGGAGCCGCCGCCCACGTCGACGACCGCGACCGTGCCCTCGGGCGGCTCGAGCAGCGTGCGCGTGGCGCCGACGAACGACAGCCGCGCCTCCTCCTCGCCGGACAGCACGCTCAGCTCCATCCCGCCCGCCTCCTGCACCGCGCTCACGAGCTCGTCGCGGTTGTGCGCCGTGCGGATCGCCGCGGTGGCGACGGCCACGATGTGCTGGGCGCCCACCTCGGCGGCCACGGCCGCCTGCGTGCGCACGACCTCGGCCGTCTCCGCGATCTTCTCCGGGGGGATCACGGAGCCGTTGCCGAGGCTCTTCCCGATCCGCGTGAAGGCGCGCTGCGTCACCAGCTCACGCAGCCTGCCGTCACCCGCGTCTGCCACGAGCAGGCGCGTCGTGTTGCTGCCGATGTCGATGCAGGCGCAGATCAAGCAGTGGGCGGTGCGGGCACGGGGTGCGAGGCGTCCTCGAACTCCCTGAAGAGCCCGGTGACGACAAATGCCGTCTGCTCGCCGATGTCGACGGCATTGTCCCCGATCCGCTCGATGCACCGCCCCACGAGCATCATGTGCATCGCCCACTCGCGCCTGTCCGAGTCGTCGCCCAGCTCCAGAGCCAGGTGGAAGACCTCGCGGTTCAGGAGGTCGATCACGTCGTCCTGGCGCACCAGGTCCTGCG
>JAXDIL010000081.1:0-8829 GCA_034664005.1 Thermoleophilaceae bacterium
CGCTCGCCGTCGCCGCGCATGCCGCTCGCCAGCTCGGAGCCCTGCAGCGAGTAGCGCCCCTCGCCGTCCGCCGCGGCGATCAGCCGGTCGGCCAGCCAGCCCGGCAGTCCGGGGTCGAGCTCCTCGCGCTTGATGAAGTGCACGTGCAGCGCCTTGTCGCGGTTCTCGGCGAGCAGCAGCGCCCGCGCCGGCGCGCCGTCGCGGCCTGCGCGCCCGGCCTCCTGGTAGTACGCCTCGAGCGAGGAGGGCACGCTCGCGTGCACCACCGTTCGCACGTTCGGCTTGTCGACCCCCATCCCGAACGCGTTCGTGGCGCAGATCACGCGCACGTCGTCGGCCAGGAAGCGGCGCTGAACCGTCGCGCGGCGGTCGCGGTCGAGCCCCGCGTGGTAGGCCACGGCCTCCTCGCCGAGCGCGTCTGTCAGGTCGCTCGCGATCTCCTCGGCGCCCGCGCGCGTGCCCGCGTACACGATGGCCGGGAGCGCGCCGTCGGCGCTCAGCGCCTCCGCGAGCATCGCCCGCTTCTGGTGCCCGCCCGGCCGCGCCACCGCGAAGCTGAGGTTAGGGCGGTCGAAGCCGGTGGCCACCTGCAGCGGCTCGCGCAGCGCGAGCCGGCGCACCACGTCGCCCGCCACGCGCGGCGTCGCCGTGGCGGTGGACGCCACGATCGCCGCGGCCCCGAGCATGCGCGCGGCGTCCGCAAGCCGGAAGTAGTCGGGCCGGAAGTCGTGGCCCCACTGCGACACGCAGTGCGCCTCGTCCACCACGAACAGCCCGACGTCGACCTCACGCATCCGGTCGAGGAACCCAACCGCCGCGAAGCGCTCGGGGGCCACGTAGAGCAGCTTCAGCTCACCCTCGGCCGCGCGCCGGATCACCTCCGCGTTGGCGCCGGCGTCCTGCTGCGCGTTGACGAGCGCGACGCGCTCGCCGAGCCCGCGCGCCGCCAGCGCCTCGACCTGGTCCTGCATCAGCGCCACGAGCGGCGAGACGACCACCGTGAGGTCGTCCCGCAGGAGCGCCGGCAGCTGGTAGCAGAGCGACTTGCCCGAGCCGGTCGGCATGACGACCATCACGTCGCGGTCCGCGAGAGCCGCCTCGCACGCCTCGCGCTGGCCGGGCCGGAAATCGGCGAAGCCGAAGTACTTGTGGAGAGCGGCGCTCAGGTCCATCGCGAATGGCGAGACTAACGCCGCATCCGGCGGTAGGACCGGCCCCGAACCAACCCGTTACACAGGTACCGAGCTGTTTACGACCGGCAGCTCTTCGAGCGCGTACTTGCCGTTCGCGGCCTCGGTCCGCTCGAGCGGATAGTCGCCCGAGAAGCAGGCGTCGCAGTGGGTCGAGCGCGTGGAGCGGATCGCCTCGTAGACGCCGCCGAGCGACAGGTAGCGCAGCGAGTCGCAGCCCAGCTCCACCGCGATCTCCTCCTCGGTGCGCCCGTGGGCGACCATCTCCTGCGTGGTGGACATGTCGACCCCGTAGTGGCACGGATGGCGGATCGGCGGTGCCGAGATCCGCATGTGGATCTCGCTCGCGCCGGCGTCGCGCAGCATCTGCACGATCTGGCGAGTCGTGTTCCCGCGCACGATCGAATCGTCCACGACCACGATCCGCTTGCCCGCCACCACCTCGCGCAGTGGGTTGAACTTCATCCGCAGGCCGTGCTTGCGCAGGTCCTGGCCAGGCTGGATGAAGGTGCGCTGGACGTAGCGGTTCTTGATCAGCCCCTCGTCACGCGGGATCCCGGATGCCTTGGAGTAGCCGGCGGCCGCCGGGTTGCCCGAGTCCGGGACCGCGATCACGACGTCCGCGTCCGCGGGCGCCTCGCGCCAGAGAATCTCGCCCATCTTGCGGCGCGAGACCTGCGTGCGGTTGCCTTCGAGGATCGAGTCGGGCCGCGCGAAGTAGATGTGCTCGAACACGCAGAACGCGCGCCGCGGCGACTCGACGACCTGCCGCGACTCGAGGCCGCCCGCCCCGAGCAGCACCATCTCGCCCGGCTCCACCTCGCGCACGAGCTCCGCGCCGATGATGTCGAAGGCGCAGCTCTCGGACGCGATGCAGTAGTCCTCGCCGATCCTGCCGAGCGACAGCGGCCGCAGGCCGGCGGGGTCGCGGAACGCCACGACGGCGTCCTTCGTCATCACGACCGTCGAAAACGCGCCCTCGAGCCGCGGCATCACCTCGACCAGGGCGTCCTCGATCCGCTCCGCCTCGTGATTTGAGAGGAGCGCGGCGATGATCTCCGAGTCGGACGTGCCGCGGAACTGGACGCCGCGCTCGCGCAGCTCCGAGTGCAGCTCCACCGCGTTGATCAGGTTCCCGTTGTGCGCCAGAGCCACCTGGCGGCGGTCCGAGCGCCACACCGGCTGCGCGTTCTCCCACGCCGAGGAGCCCGTCGTCGAGTAGCGCACGTGTCCGATCGCGAGCTCGCCCCGGAGCGCGCGGAGCTTCTCCTCGTCGAAGACCTGCGACACCAGCCCGAGGTCCCGCACGGTCATGATCTGGCCCTTGTGGGTGGCCGCTATCCCCGCCGACTCCTGGCCTCGGTGCTGAAGCGCGTAGAGGGCGAAGTACGCGAGTCTGGCGACGTCGCGCTCCGGCGCGTATATGCCGAAGACGCCACACTCGTCGCGAGGACCGTCCCGGAAATCTGAGTCGGGATTCATTGGAGTGGAAGAACCGAGGGTAACAGTGCCTTAGGCGGCGAACGCCGCAGGCAGGACACCCTCGTAGACGGCCCGCAGCTCTTCGACCGGCACGCTCAGCGAGCCCTCGATATCGAGCGCGCCGCCGCCCACCTCGCCGAGGACGATCGCCCCCTCCAGGGCCTCCACGACCTCGCGCGGACCCGCCACCAGCACCCCGCCGGGGCCCTCGCCGAACAGACTGGCGTCGTCGCCGTCCACCGAGACGCGCGCGCCCAGCCCGCCCTCGATGCAGCACTCGGCGAGCGCGCAGGCGAGCCCGCCGTCCGAGATGTCGTGCGCGGTGGGCAGCTCGCCGCTCCGGACGGCCGCGCGCACGCGCACGAGCGCGTCCGCGTGGGCGGGGAGGTCGAGCGGCGGGAGCGACGAAGCGAGCCGGCCGCGCAGCTTCTCGAGCTCGGAGCCCTCGAGCGCCGGCTCGAACATCCCGACCAGCGCGATCGCGTGGCCCTCCTCGGCGAAGCCGACGCGTGGCACGGCGGCCGGCTCGGGCAGCTTCCCGACCATGCCGACGACAGGAGTCGGATAGATCGGTCCGCCGCCGCCCTCGTTGTAGAGCGACACGTTGCCGCCGACCACCGGCACGCCGAGCGCGAGGCAGGCGTCGCGGAGGCCCTCGACCGCGCGTGTGAGCTGCCAGGCGATGTGCGGCTTCTCCGGGTTGCCGAAGTTGAGGCAGTTCGTGAGCCCGAGCGGCTCGGCGCCCACGCAGGCCAGGTTGCGCGCGCACTCGAGCACGGCCTCAACAGCCCCCGTGTACGGGTCGCACGCCACGCGCCGGCCGTTGCCGTCGATCGACACGGCGAGCGCGCCGCTGCCGCCGTCGTGCTCCAGGACGAGCACCGCCGCGTCGGCGGACTGCGGCCGCCGGATCGTGCGCGAGCCGACGATCGGGTCGTACTGCTCGAACACGAAGCGCTTCGACGCGATGTTCGGCGACCCGATCAGCGCGAGCAGCGTGTCCGCGGCCGGTGCGTGCTCCTCGAGCCGCGCCGGCGGGTCCGGGTAGATCGGCTCCGAGGGCTCCTCCGGCTCGAGGTCGTAGAGCGGCACGTCGTCGACCAGCGCGTCGACGGGCATGTCGCCCACCAGCTCGTCGCCGTCGAAGACGCGCAGGTGCTGCGTGTCCGTGACCTCGCCGATCACGGTCGCGCGCACGTCCCAGCGCTCGCACAGGCCGAGCACGTCGTCGAGCCGCTCGGGCTCGACCACGCACAGCATCCGCTCCTGCGACTCGGAGATCATGATCTCGAAGGGCTCCATGTCGGCCTCGCGCAAGGGCACGCGCGACACGTCGATGTCGAGCCCCACCTCGCCCTTCGAGGCCATCTCGGAAGAGCTCGACGAGAGGCCCGCCGCGCCGAGGTCCTGAAGCGAGGCGAGCAGGTCGCGCTCGAGCAGCTCCAGGCAGACCTCCACGAGCTTCGACTCCTCGAACGGGTCGCCGATCTGCACGGTCGGCCGCTTCGTCTGGTCGTCCTCCGCCAGCTCGGCGCTCGCCAGCACCGACGCGCCGCCGATCCCGTCGCGCCCGGTGCGGGCGCCCAGCAGCACGAGCTGGTTGCCGACACCCGCCGCGGCGCTCCGGATCAGCCGCTCGCGGCGCGCGAGCCCCACGCACATAGCGTTCACGAGGCAGTTCTGCTCGTAGGCGGGCTCGAAGTAGACCTCGCCGCCGACGGTCGGCACTCCGATCGAGTTGCCGTAGTGGCCGATGCCCTTCACGGCCCAGTCGAACAGGTAGCGCGAGCGGGGCGAGTCGAGCTCGCCGAAGCGGAGCGAGTCGAGCACGGCGACCGGCCGCGCGCCAACCGCGAAGATGTCGCGCAAAATCCCGCCGACGCCGGTGGCGGCGCCCTGGAACGGCTCGACGGCGCTCGGGTGGTTGTGCGACTCGACCTTGAACGCGGCCGCGAGGCCGTCGCCGACGTCGACCACGCCCGCGTTCTCGCCCGGGCCCATCAGGATGTGCGGGCCCTCGGTGGGCAGCAGCCGCAGCAGCTTCTTCGAGTGCTTGTAGGCGCAGTGCTCCGACCACATCAGCGAGAAGACCGCGAGCTCGAGCGCGTTCGGCTCGCGGCCCATGCGCTCGCAGATGCCGTCGAACTCCGCGTCGGTCAGGCCGAGCTCCCGGTGCGGAGCGGCCGCGAGGCTCACGCGGGGACCATGGCGAGCGACTCGAACAGCCTCCCGCCGTCCGCGGACCCGGTCAGCAGGTCCACGGCGTGCTCCGGGTGCGGCATGAGCCCCATCACGTTGCCGCCCTCGCTGCAGACGCCCGCCACGTCGTCCATCGAGCCGTTCGGGTTGTCGCCCGGCGCGTAGCGCAGCACGACCTGGTCGTCCGGAAGCGTTCCGGGCGGCGCGTAGTAGCGGCCGGTCGTGTGCTTGACGGGGATCGAGAGACGGTCACCCACGGCGCACGCGCGCGTGAACGGCGTATCGGGGTTCTCGACGATCACCTCGACCTGGCGGCACACGAAGCGCAGCGAGTCGTTCGGGAGCAGCGCTCCCGGCAGGAGCCCCGCCTCGCAGAGCACCTGAAAGCCGTTGCAGATGCCGAGCACGGGACCGCCCTCATGTGCGAACTCGATCACCGACTCCATCAGCGGCGAGAAGCGCGCGATCGCGCCCACGCGCAGGTAGTCGCCGTACGAGAAGCCGCCGGGAACGACGACCGCGTCGATGCCGTCGAGCTCCCTGTCGCCGTGCCAGAGCAGCTCGGCGTCCGCGAAGCGCCTGCAGGCCATCAGCGCGTCGACCTCGTCGCAGGAGCCGGGGAAGCGCACCACTCCGAACCTCATGCCGCTTCTCCGGTCAACTCGACCACCTCGTAGTCCTCGATCAGCGGATTGGCCAGGAGCCGCTCGCACATCTGGGGCACCTGCGAGGCGTCCTCGACGTCCAGCTCGATCAACCTCCCCACGTGCACGTTGGCCACGCCGTCGAAGCCGAGCGCCGGCAGCGCGCGTTCCACGGCCTGGCCCTGTGGATCGAGGATTCCGTCCTTCGGGCGGATCAACACCCTCGCCCTCACGAGGAGCGCTCGAGCCAGGCGTCGAACGGCTCGCCGGTGATGCGCTCGTAGGCATCCACGTACAGCTCGCGCGTGCGCGCCACCACGTCGTCAGGCAGCTCCGGCGCCGGCGGGGTCTTGTCCCAGCCGGAGCCGGCGGCCCAGTCGCGCACGTACTGCTTGTCGAAGCTGGGCTGGCCGTGACCCGGCTCGTAGCCGTCGACCGGCCAGAAGCGCGAGGAGTCGGGCGTGAGCACCTCGTCGCCGAGCACGATCGTGCCGTCGGGGCGGCGCCCGAACTCGAACTTGGTGTCGGCGAGGATGATCCCGCGCTCGCGCGCGTGCGCGGCGCCGAGCTCGTAGACGGCGATGGTCAGCCGGCGCAGCTCCTCGAGGAGGGCGCGGTCGCCGATGATCTCCACCGCCCGCTCGAAGTCCACGTTCTCGTCGTGCTCGCCCAGATCGGCCTTCGTGGACGGCGTGAAGATCGGCTCGGGGAGCTGCTCCGACTCCCGGAGGCCCTCTGGCAGCTCGATCCCGCAGACCGCGCCCGTCGACTGGTAGTCCTTCCAGCCCGAGCCGGTGATGTAGCCGCGCACCACGCACTCGACCGGCACCATCTCGAGGCGCTCCACGAGCATGGCCCGCCCGCGGAACTCCTCGGGCACGTCCGTGAGCGAGATCAGGTGGTTCGGGCAGACCTCGCCGGTCCGCTCGAGCCAGAAGGCCGTGAGCCCGGTGAGCACCTTCCCCTTGTCCGGGATCGGCGTGGGATGCACCACGTCGTAGGTCGAGATCCGGTCCGAGGCAACCAGCAGCAGCCGGTCGTCGCCGACGGCGTAGATATCCCGGACCTTCCCGCTGGAGAGGTGCGTTAGAGCGGACGCTTCGCTCACTCCCGCGACGTTACCAAGGGCGGCCGACTGCTTCGGGTCACCCCGGTCCGCTGGGTGGCCACGACGCTCGCAAGTACCGCGAAGGATGCGACCAGGGTCACCAGCCCGATCTGCTCGTCGAGCAGGAGCGCGGACCACGCCAGCGTGAGCAGCGGCTGGAGCAGCTGGATCTGGCCGATCTTCGCGACGCCACCGCGAGCCAGGCCCGCGTACCAGGGAAAGAAGCCGAGCAGGGCGCTCACCATGGCCACGTAGACGAAGCCGAGCCATGCGTCCGTGTCCGCGTGGAGATCCGAGCCGGCCGCCGCGATCAGGCCGATCGGCAGCGTCAGCGGGGCGGACAGGAGGACCGCCCAGCAGATCACGCGCCACCCGCCCATCTCACGCGCCAGCGCGCCACCCTCGGCGTAGCCGATCGCGCTCAGCGCCACGGCGATCAGGATGAAGACGTCGGCCGTGCTGAGCAGGCCGGCGCCCTGGGAGGCGGCGAAGGCCAGCACCGCCACCAGGCCCGCGAGGCTCGCCAGCCAGAAGGCACGCGAGGGCCGCTCGCCGGCGCGCAGCACCGCCGCCACGGCGGTTGCGGCCGGCAGGAGGCCGACGATCACCGCGCTGTGCGCGGACGTGAGCTCCCGGAGCGCGAGCGCGGTAAAGAGCGGCCAGCCGAACACGACGCCGAACGAGACGATGGCGATGCTGCGCAGCTGCCGGCGCGACGGGAGCGGCGCTCGCGTGGCGAGCAGGATCAGCCCCGCGGGCAGGGCGGCGAGCGCCTCACGGCCGATCCCCACGAAGGTCGGGTCGAGCTGCTCCACCGCAACTCGGGTGGCGGGCAGCGTGAAGCTGAAGGCGAGGACGCCCAGGAACCCGAGGAGGACCGGCACTGGCGCCGACGCTAGTCCAGGCGGGGCGAGAGCGCGATTCAGATCGGACTCATTCGCCAATTTCCCTAGCAGTATTCGCCATTTGCCGCTCGTTGCTCACGCTGGACGACCAGGCCACCCGCGTATCGCTACCGGCAGCGAGAGGACGAGCTAGAAGGCGGCTGCTTCGCTGCGCGCGAGGGACTGGCAGCCGATGGAGAGACTCCGCGACGCCCGTCGGAGCCGGTTCAAGGCCGGGATCGTTGTTTACGCAGGCGAGCAGACCCTGCCGCTGACAGACCGGCTGTGGGCGGTTCCGATCAGCGCGCTGTGGGCCTAGCCAATCCGGTCAAGCCTGCCGACGATCGCGCTCGCGTGCTTCACGAACGCTCCCGGATCGAACACCGTGTCGAGGTCGAGGTCGGGCGCCGCCTCGGCCATCAGCTCACGGAACTCGATGCCCTCTTGCCACGCGCGCTGTGCGGCCTCCTGCACGGTCCGGTAGGCCTCGTCGCGCGAGCGGCCGGCCTCGACCAGCGCCAGCAGCGCGCGCTGCGAGTAGAGCGCGCCGTGGGTCGCGTTCAGGTTCTCGCGCATCCGCTCCTCGTGGACGGTCATCCCCTCCACCACCCGGATCGCCAGGTGCTGCGCGTAGTCGAGCAGGATCGTCGCGTCCGGCAGGCTCACGCGCTCTACAGAGGAGTGGCTGATGTCGCGCTCGTGCCACAGCGCCACGTTCTCGAGGCCCGTTTGCGCGTAGCCGCGTAGCAGCCGCGCGATGCCGGTGAGCCGCTCGGACACGATCGGGTTGCGCTTGTGGGGCATCGCCGACGAGCCCTTCTGGGCGCCCGCGCGGAACGGCTCCTCGACCTCGCGCACCTCGGTGCGCTGGAGGTGCCTGATCTCGGTGGCGAAGCGCTCGAGTCCCGCTCCCGCCACGGCGATCGCGGAGAGCAGCTCCGCGTGCCGGTCGCGCGGCACGACCTGGGTCGACACATCCTCGCGCGCGAGGCCGAGCCGCTTCAGCACCGCCTCCTCGACCTCGGGCCCGTTCGCGGCGTAGGTGCCGACCGCGCCCGACAGCGCGCCGACCGAGACCCCCTCCGCCGCCCGCTCCAGCCGGCGCAGGTTGCGATGCGCCTCGAACGCGAAGCCGGCCAGCTTCACGCCGAAGGTCGTGGGCTCGGCGTGCACGCCGTGGGTGCGCCCCACGCAGAGCGTGTCCACGTGCTCGCGGCGCGCATCCTGTCCGCGTGATCGAGCGCTACACGCGCCCCGAGATGGGGGCGGTGTGGTCGGAGCGCCGCAAGCTCGACACCTGGCTGCAGGTGGAGCTGGCGGTC
>JAXDIL010000108.1:0-8828 GCA_034664005.1 Thermoleophilaceae bacterium
TGACCTGGGAGCCGTCACGCACGCGCGACTTCTGGTGGCACCCGTACGACGAGGCGCTCGGCAAGGCGATGCAGGCCTCGGCGCGGCTCCTCTACGGCCGCGACGCGGACAAGCCCGGCGCGCTGCGCCGCGGCGCGGTGCCGTTGGCGCGCCTGGGCGGCAAGACGCTGCGCGACGTGTTCAAGCGCTAGGGCGCTTCTACACTCTTTCCAATGCCGGCACAGGCCTACGCGGGCAAGGAATGCGTCTGTCAGCTCAGGAAGGGCATCTGCGACCAGAGCTGCGTTCAGGGGATGCTCGACATCCCCTTCTACATCGCCTGCCTGAAGCTGAGCGGCCGCCGCTGCGTCGTGGTCGGCGGGGGCGACATCGGCCTCGAGAAGGTCGAGGGCCTGCTCGCCTGCGAGGGCGAGGTCACGCTGATCGCGCCCGACGCCACGCCGCCGCTGCGCGAGCTCGCCGCCGAGGGCTCGATCCGCTGGGAGCAGCGCGAGTACGCCGGCCCGGAGGACCTCGAGGGCGTCTTCATGGTCATCGCGGCCACCGACGACACCGACGTGAACATCCGCATCTACGACGACGCCGAGCGCCGCGCGATGCTCGTCAACGTGGTCGACGTGCCGCCACTCTGCAACTTCATCCTGCCGGCGATCATCCGCACCGGCCCGCTGGCCATCGCCATCTCCACGGCGGGGGCGTCGCCCGCGCTCGCCAAGCGCATCCGCAACGAGATCGCGGAGGAGTACGGCGAGCCCTACGCGCGCCTCGCGATCCTTCTCAACGAGGTGCGCGGCTGGGCGAAGGGCACGCTCCCCACCTACCAGGACCGCAAGGTCTTCTTCGAGTCGATCGTGAACGGCGACCCCGATCCGATCGAGCTGCTCCGGCACGGCGACGAGCAGGCCGTCCGCGACCTCATCGCCGCGGCGCAGCGGGTCAATCAGCCTGCCTGACGAGCTCACACACATCGACGAGGCCGGGAGCGCCCGGATGGTCGACGTGGGCGGCAAGGACGTGACCGAGCGCCGGGCGCTCGCCCGCGCGGTCGTGCGGATGGCCCCCGAGACGGCGGCCGCCGTGGCGCGCGGCGACGCGCCGAAGGGCGACGTGGTCGGCACCGCGCGCATCGCCGGCATCCAGGCCGCCAAGCGCACGTCCGAGCTGATCCCGCTCTGCCACCCGCTCGCGCTGTCGTTCGTGGACGTGCGGATCGAGGTGAAGGACGACCGGGTGGAGATCGAGACCGAGGCGCGCACCAGCGGGCAGACCGGCGTGGAGATGGAGGCACTCACGGCTGCCTCGGTGGCGGCGCTGACCGTCTACGACATGGTCAAGGGGATCGAGCGCGGAGTGGAGATCGCCGAGGTGGTCCTGCTGGAGAAGTCCGGCGGCCGACACGACTGGCGCCGCGAGCCGTGAGCGCGCGGGCCGCCGTCGTGACCGTGTCCACCTCGCTGGCGAGCGGCGAGGGCGAGGACGAGTCCGGCCCGGCGCTCGTCCGGCTCTGCGAGCAGGCCGGGCTCGACGTGCAGCACGAGCTCGTCTCCGACGACCGCGAGTCGATCGTCGCGGCGCTGAAGCGGCTGGCCGACCACGAGAACGTGCGCTTCGTCTTCACGACCGGTGGCACCGGGCTGACGGTCGACGACGTGACGCCGGAGGCCACACGCGCGGTGATCGACCGCGAGGCGCCCGGCTACGCCGAGGCGATCCGCGCCGACTCGCGCGAGCACACCCCGCTGGGACTGCTCGCGCGCGGCGTGTCCGGGGTCCGTGGCCGGACGCTGATCGTGAACCTGCCCGGGAACCCGAAGGCGATCCAGCAGTCGTGGCCGATCATCGAGCCGACGCTGGAGCACGCGGCGAAGCTGCTCGAGCGGGCCTAAAGCAGGCCCTTCTCGCGCAACTCCTCCTGCGCGGACTCCGACTTCCCCAGCTCCTCGAGGCCCATCCCGGATAGCACCGAGTCGGCCTTCGTGAACTGCACGTCCGAGTACTGCACGACCTCGATCAGGTTGCCCCAGGGGTCGCGGAAGTGGAGGCCGCGGCTCGGCTCCAGCTCGATCCCGGCCTCCTGGAGCGTCTGGCGCACGCGCGGGCGGTCGTCCACGACCAGGCCGATATGGCCGTCGCCGCCCGCGTTCGGCTCGTCGGCGCGCGCGAGCGCCAGGAACTGGTCGCCCATATCGAGGAAGGCCATGCCGCGCACACGGCCGCGCAGCTCGAGCTCGAAGATGCGGCCGTAGAAGTCCACGGCCTCGTCCACGTCGCCCACCTCGAGGGCCACGTGGTTGATGCCGACCATCCGTGCCACATCCTCAGCATAGGCTTCCGCCCGTGGTTGCGATCGAGCTCGAACGCCTCGAGCGGCGGTACGGCGAGCGGGTCGCGCTCGGCGGCGTGAGCGTGCGCGTCGAGGCGGGGCAGACGCTCGCCGTGCTCGGCGGGAACGGCGCGGGCAAGACGACGCTCCTGCGCGTGCTCGCCGGACTGCTGCGCCCGCACGGCGGCGCGGCCCGCGTGCTCGGCGCGACGCTGCCCGGCGAGCGCTGGAAGCTGCCGGCGCAGGTGGGCTACCTGGGCCACGAGCCGCTTCTCTACCGGGAGCTGAGCGGCCGCGAGAACCTTCGCTACCACGCGCGGCTGCACGGGCTGCCGGACGCGCGCGTGGACGAGCTGCTGGAGGCGGTGGGGATGGCCGGCCGCGCCGACGATCCCGTGCGCGACCTCTCGCGCGGCCTCGTGCAGCGGCTCGCGGCGGCACGCGCGGTCCTCCATGACCCCGAGCTGCTCCTGCTCGACGAGCCGCGCGCGAACCTCGACCCTGCCGCGGCCGAGCTGCTCGAGCCGCTGATCGGGCGCGCGTCCGGGCGCACGCGCGTGCTCGTGAGCCACGACGTGGAGGGCGCGCTCGCCGAGTCGGACCTGAGCCTCGGCCTGCGCGGCGGCCTCCCCGCCCCGGTGGACGCGGAGCTGTACCGGTGATCCGCACCGCCCGCACGATCCTCCGCAAGGACCTGCTGATCGAGCTCCGCACGAAGGAGACGGTCCCGGCGATGACGCTGTTCGCCATCACGGTCTACGTGCTCTTCCACTTCGGGCTCGACCGCGACTCGCTGGACGGCGACCTCGCCTCCGGAGTGCTCTGGGTGACGCTGCTGCTCGCGGCTGTGATCGGCGTGTCGCGCCTGTTCGCGGCCGAACGCGAGCAGGGCGGCATCGACGGCCTGCGGCTCGCGCCTGTCGACCTGACCGCGCTGTTCGTGGCCAAGGCGGCCGCGCTCTTCCTGTTCCTGACAGCCGTCGAGCTGGTGGCCATCCCGGCGTTCGGGCTGCTGCTGCTGGGGCCCGACCTGGCTGGCGCCTTCCCCGAGCTGCTTGTGGTGCTGGTGCTCGCCAACCTCGGCATCGGCGCGCTGGGCGCCCTGGTGGCCGCGCTGGCCGCCGAGACGCGCGCCCACGAGCTGATCGTGCCGCTCCTCCTGCTGCCGCTGCTCGTGCCCCTGCTGATCGCCTGCGCCCAGGCGACCGAGCCGCTCATGCGCCAGGAGGCCGTCGCGGAGGACCTCGGCCGCTGGATCGGGCTTCTCAGTCTTTACGATGTGGTGTTCGTGCTTCTCTCCGTCGCCGTCTTCGACTTCCTGTTCGAGGACTGATGTATTCCAAGGGCCTCGCTCCACTCGCCGCCGCGACCGCCGTGACCATCACGGCGGCTTTTGCGCTGGTGTTCTTCTACGCGCCGAACGACGCCGACCAGGGCTTCGTCCAGAAGATCTTCTACGTGCACGTGCCGATGGCGATCGTCGCGCTGTGCGGCTTCGTGGCGGGCGGCGTGTTCGCGATCAAGCACCTGCGGAGCGGCGACGCGCGCCACGACCTGCGCTCGTACGTCGCCATCCACATCTCGATCATCCTGGGGCTCGGCGTGCTGGTGACCGGGGCGATCTGGGCCAAGGCGTCCTGGGGGCACTGGTGGGTCTGGGACGAGCCGGTGCTGGTGTCGTTCCTGGTCGTCTTCCTCCTGTACTGCGTCTACTACCCGCTGCGCTTCTCGATCGAGGACCCGGACCGTCAGGCGCGCTACTCGTCGGTGTTCGCGATCGCCGCAGGGGCGTTCGTGCCGCTGAACTTCATGGCGGTGCGGCTCGCCGAGGCGTACACGCACCCGCGTGTCCTCTCGCAGACCGGCGGGAGCATGCCGGCCGACATGCGCGTGACGTTCCTGGTGGCGATCCTCGCGATGGCGCTCCTGTTCGTGACGCTCTGGAAGCTCGAGCTGACCGCCAAGCATGCGTCCATGCAGTTGAAGAGATTGAGGAATCGTGCCCGCGTTGCCGCTTGACGAAGCCGGGAAGTACGTGGCCGCGGCCTACGTGGTCTTCCTCGCGCTGATCCTCATCTACGTGGCGATCATCTCGGCGAAGATCGCCCGCATCGACCGCCAGATCACGGAGCTCGTCGAGGACGAAGAGTGACCGGCGAGCTGCTCGCGCTCGGCGCGAACCACAAGACCGCCCCGCTGCCGATGCGCGAGCGGCTGGCGCTGCCGGACGGCCGCGCGGCGCGCGTGCTGGCCGAGCTCGTGGAACACGAGGCGGTGCACGAGGCGGTCGCTATCTCGACCTGCAACCGCACCGAGCTGTATCTCGTCACGGCCGATCCGGTCGAGGCGGAGAACGCGGTGCTCGGGATCCTCTCGCGCCAGGCGGGCCTGCGGCCGACGGAGCTGCTCGGTTCGATCTACTCGCTGCGCGGCAGCGCCGTGGTGGAGCATCTCTTCGCCGTCACGGCCGGGCTCGACTCGATGATCGTCGGCGAGGCCGAGGTGCAGGGCCAGGTGAAGCGCTCGTACGAGATGGCGCTCGTGGAGGGCGTCACCGGGCCGGTCACGAACCGGCTGTTCCGCGACGCGCTCGGCACCGGCAAGCGCGTGCGGAGCGAGACGGAGGTGTCGCGCGCGAGCGTGTCGGTCTCCTCCGTGGCCGTGAAGTTGGCCGCCGACTTCCTCGGGGACCTCTCCGAGCGCCGCGTGCTCGTGATCGGCGCCGGCGAGAACGCCGAGCTCACGGCTCGCGCGCTGCGCGAGCGCGGCGTCGAGGCGCTGTTCGTGGCCAACCGCCGCTACGACCGCGCGCTCGGGCTCGCCCAGCGCTACGGCGGCCGGGCGATCGCGTTCGACGACCTGCCCGGTGAGCTGGAGCACGCCGACATCGTGGTGAGCTCGACGGGCGCGCCACACCAGATCGTCGGGCGCGACGAGCTCGAGTTCGTAGCGGCGTCGCGCATGGGACGGCCGCTCGTGATGATCGACCTCGCCGTGCCGCGCGACATCGAGCCGAGCGTGCGCGACTGCCCGGGAATCGCCCTCTACGACATGGACGACCTTCAGGCCGAGGTGGCCCGCAACCTGAGCGGGCGCCAGGCCGAGGCCGAGGAGGCGCGCGTGATCGTGCGCGAGGAGGTGACTCGCTTCGACGAGTGGCTCGACAGCCTCGACGTGGTGCCGACCATCTCCGCGCTGCGCCGCCGCGGCGACGAGATCGTCGATCAGGTGCTGCGCGAGAACGAGTCGCGCTGGGAGTCGCTCTCCGAGGCCGACCGGGAGCGCGTGGCGGCGCTTGCCGGCGCCATCGTGAGCAGGCTGCTGCACGAGCCCACGCGCATGCTGCGCGGGTCGGCGGGCGAGGGCACGTCCTACAGGTACGTGCACACGCTGCACGAGCTGTTCGGGCTGGAGGCGGCACTCGCGCCGCTCGAGGACGCTCCCGCCGAGGTCACCCAGCTCGACGCCCGCCGCCAGCACCGCGGCCGGTGATCCGGCTAGGCACGCGCGGGAGCGCGCTCGCCCTGGCACAGGCCGGCTGGGTCGCCGAGCGCATGCCCGGCGAGGTGGAGCTGGTGCCGATCGCGACCTCGGGCGACGAACGCCGCGGTGGAGCGCCGGAGACCACCGACAAGTCCAGGTTCGTCAAGGAGATCGAGGAGGCGCTCCTGTCCGGCGGCGTCGACCTGGCCGTGCACTCCGCCAAGGACGTGCCCGCGGAGCTGCCGGACGGGCTCTCGATCGTCGGGGTGCCGGAGCGCGCCGACGCGCGCGACGCGCTCTGTGGGGCGGCCTCGCTCGACGAGCTGGCGGAGGGCGCTGCAGTGGGCACCGCGAGCCTGCGCCGGCGTGCCGCGCTGCTGGCACTGCGCCCGGACCTCGAGATACGCGACCTGCGCGGCAACGTCGACACGCGGCTGCGTCGTCTCGCCGACGGCGACTTCGACGCGATCGTGCTCGCCCAGGCGGGGCTCGAGCGACTCGGCCGCGCCGGCGAGGGATCGCCGCTCGGCATCGACTCGATGGTCCCGGCGCCCGGCCAGGGCTGCCTGGTGCTCGAGGCGCGCACGGACGACGACGCGATCGCTGCCGCGGCCGCCTCGCTCACCGATCCGGGCGCGCTCGCCTGCCTGACGGCGGAGCGCGCCGCCGTACGCACGCTGGAGGCCAGCTGCCACACGCCGGTGGGCGCGCACGCCGTGGCCGAGGACGCGCGGATACGGCTCGTGGTGTTCGTGGGGCTGCCCGACGGGTCGCGCTGGATACGCGACGAGCTCGCGGGCGCGGAGGACGATCCGGCCGCGCTCGGGGCGGCGGTCGGCGGGCGCATGCTCGCGGCGGGCGCAGGCGAGCTGCTCGTGGAAGCAGAGCGCAGCGTGACCGCCGGGTAGCGTTGTCCGCGTGAGCGGCACCGTGTTTCTCGTGGGCGCGGGGCCCGGCGACCCCGGGCTGATGACGCGGCGCTCCCTGGACCTGATCGCGTCGGCCGACGCGATCCTGTACGACCGGCTGATACCGCCGGGCGCCCTCGAGGGAGCGCGGCCGCATGCCGAGCTGCGCTACGTGGGCAAGGAGCCGGGGCGCGCAGCGCTCTCGCAGGAGGAGACGAACGCGCTGCTCGTGGAGTTGGGCCGCGCTGGCAAGCGCGTCGTGCGCCTGAAGGGCGGCGACCCGTTCGTGTTCGGCCGCGGCGGCGAGGAGGCCGAGGCGCTTGCGGCGGCCGGCATTCCGTTCGAGATCGTTCCGGGCGTGACTGCGGGCGTGGCCGCGCCGGCCTACGCCGGTATCCCCGTGACGCACCGCGACGCGGCGTCTGCGGTGGCGTTCGTGACCGGACACGAGGATCCGGAGAAGGACGGCACCGCCCTGGACTGGGACGCGCTCGCGCGCTTCCCCGGCACGCTCGTCTTCTACATGGGCATCAAGAACCTGTCGCTGATCGCGGAGCGGCTCACGGCGGCGGGGCGAGACGCGAGCGAGCCCGCCGCGGTGGTGGAGCGGGGCACCCAGCCCGGGCAGCGGACACTGGTCGACACGCTCGGCGGCATCGCGGCGCGCGCCGAGGCCGAGGTGATACGCCCGCCCGCGATCACGCTGGTGGGCGCGGTGGCCGAGCTGCGCGAGACGATCGGCTGGCTCGAGCGGCGGCCGCTGCACGGCGAGGTCGTGGCCGTCACGCGCGCCCGCGCGCAGGCGAGCGAGCTGGCCGCGCGGCTGCGCGAGCTCGGCGCCGAGGTGGTCGAGACGCCGGCCATCCGCATCGAGCCGCGTCCGGTGGAGGGCGAGCTGCGCGACGCGGTCGAGCGAATCGCCGACTACGCGCTCGTGTGCCTGACTAGCCCGAACGGCGTGCGGCTGCTGTTCGACGCGCTCCGGAGCGCCGGCCGTGACGCGCGCGCGCTCGCCGGGGCCGATGGCCGCGACGGTCGCCCCGGCACGGCCACCGAGCTGGCGCGCCACGGCATCCGCGCCGACGTGATGCCGGAGCGCTTCGTTGCCGAGGCGCTGGTGGAGGCGCTCGAGCCGGTCGAGGTCGAAGGACGGCGAGTGCTGGTGGCGCGAGCAGTCGAGGCGCGCAGCGTTCTCCCCGACGCACTGCGCGGGCGTGGCGCGGAGGTGGACGACGTGGCCCTCTACGAGACCGTCGCGGAGCCGCTCGGCGAGGCGGCACGCGCCGCGATCGAGCGAGCCACCTACGTGACCTTCACCTCCAGTTCGACCGTCCGCTTCCTGCTCGGCTCCGGCGCGGAGCTGCCCGACGGCGCGCGAGTCGTGACGATCGGCCCGGTCACCAGCGCGACCGCCGAGGAGCACGGTCTCACCGTTCAGGTGGAAGCGGAGCGGCACGACATCGACGGGCTCGTGGCCGCGCTGACCGCGGACGCCGAGCAGCGGCGGGTGCCCGCGTGATCGTCACGCTGCTGACCGACTACGGCCGCGACGACGACTTCGTCGGCGTCTGCCACGGCGTGATCCGCGGGATCCACCCCGACGCGCAGATCGTGGACATCACTCACGGGATCGACCGCTACGCGGTGCGACAGGGGGCGCTCGTCCTTCGCAACACGCTGCCATACATGCCGGTGGGCGTCCATGTGGGCGTGGTCGACCCGCAGGTGGGCACCGAGCGGCGCGCGGTCGCGCTCCGAACCGGCGACGGGCGCGTGTTCGTCGGGCCCGACAACGGGCTCCTGAGCCTCGCCTGGGAGCGCTGCGGGGGCGTCGAGCTCGCGGTGGACGTGACGCGCTCGCCTCACCGGCTCGAGCCCGTCTCCGCCACGTTCCACGGCCGCGACATCTTCGCCCCGGTGGCCGCCCACCTGGCGGCCGGCGCCGAGCTGGCCGACGCGGGCGATCCGCTCGACCCGGAGACGCTCGAGCGTGTGGAGCTGCCCGAGCCGCGCGAGGAGGCGGGCGTCGTGGTGGCGCACGCGCTCGTGATCGACCATTTCGGCAACGTGAGCCTGAACGTGGACCACGACCGGCTCGCCGGCACGGGCCTCAC
>JAXDIL010000150.1:0-10538 GCA_034664005.1 Thermoleophilaceae bacterium
CCCGGATCGCCCGCTCCATCCGCTCCGGACCGGCCACGTAGTGGGTGGCCGGGAAGATCCGCACCGACTCGACCTGCTTGACCACGTCCCCGGTGAGCGGGTGCAGGTAGTACAGCGCCTCGATCTCATCACCGAAGAACTCGATGCGGACCGCCAGCTCCTCGTAAGCCGGGATGATCTCAACGGTGTCACCGCGGACCCGGAAGGTACCCCGGGCGAACGCCACGTCGTTGCGGGTGTACTGAACGTCGACCAGCGCACGGAGCAGCGCGTCCCGGTCGATCTGGTCGCCCACGTCGAGCTGCACCGAACGGTCCAGGTAGGACTGCGGGGTGCCGAGGCCGTAGATGCAGGACACCGAGGCGACCACCACCACGTCGCGACGGGACAGCAGGTTCATCGTCGCGGAGTGCCGCAGCCGCTCGACGTCGTCGTTGACCGACGAGTCCTTCTCGATGTAGGTGTCGGTCTGCGCGATGTACGCCTCGGGTTGGTAGTAGTCGTAGTACGAGACGAAGTACTCGACCGAGTTCTTCGGGAAGAACTCACGGAACTCGTTGCAGAGCTGGGCGGCGAGCGTCTTGTTGTGCGCGATCACGAGCGTCGGGCGCTGGACCTGCTCGATCGTGAACGCCATGGTGGCCGTCTTGCCCGATCCGGTCACGCCGAGCAGCGTCTGGAAGCGGTCGCCCTCCTCGATGCCGCGCGACAGCCCGGCGACCGCCTTCGGCTGGTCGGCAACGGGCTTGTAGGCGGAATTGAGCTCGAACTTCGGCACGACCTCTAGACGTTAGCGGTGAAGACGGCCGCCGAGGCGGTTATCCCGAGGAGGGCCAGTCGGGCTTCACGCTCGCGTCGAAGCGGAGGCTGTCGAGCAGCCGGTATGCCTCGGCCTCGGACCCCGGCGGGACGTCGGCGCCGATCACCACGAGCACATGGAAATGACGTCCCGCATCCGTGAAGCGGAACCAGTGGTCCTTCAGGGGGATGTGGCGGGTGGTGCGGAGGCAGTCGGCGAACTCGGAGCTCATCCCCTGCTCGAAGGCGAAGTGGGCAGGCCGCGGTGGGAAGTCCGGCCAGCCGGATGCCGGGTCGCGACCGCGCTCGAGGACCATCACGAGCACCTGATGAGCGTCGAAGCCGCGAAACCCGATCGGGCCGCAGTTCGCCTCCGCGCCGGCTTCCGTGCGGTAGGTCGCCGCGACGAGCAGCTCGACCGGATCCGTCAGCACCGTGAGCTTGCGCTCGGCCCGGTGCCAGCCCGGCGGGATCGTGACCGAGTAGCCCCGCTGTGCGTTCTCGTAGAAGCCCGGGTCCGCTGCGGGAGGCGCGGCGGCGGGCTGCGCGCCGCAGCCGGCGAACGCGACGGCGATCAACGCGACCAGGCAGGGGTGCGTGCGCTGCACACCATTACTACGCCTCGCGTGTGGCCCGGGGTCCTCCGCCGCGGCGTGTGCGTCTCGCGGCCGGCCAGAGTGGGGCTCAGCGGCAGGCCTCAGCTCAATAGGCGCCGCTTATGGGCCACCGGGAGGCGCTTGATCCGCACCTCCTCGCGCATCGCCTCGGAGCGGGTGGCGAACTCACGCGTGTAGACGAGCTCCACCGGCAGGCGCCGGCGTGTGTAGCGGCTGGCGGTGCCTCGCTGGTGCTGGCGCAGGCGCCGCTCCGGGTCGGTCGACCAGCCGCAGTAGAGCGTGCCGTCGGCGCAGCGCAGGAGGTAGACGAAGGCCGCCACTCGCAGGAGGGATAACCGCACCCCCGGACGCCTGCTGGCCCCAGCGAAGCGACACCGCTCCCCTGAGACCGTTGACCCATCGCAAATTCAACGACTCGGAGGACTCAGATGAAGAACGGAACCCGCATCGCAATCATCGTCACCGGCGCCGTCGCGACGCTCGTGGCTGCAGGGCTCGTGGCGATCGGAGGGCTTGCTCTCTGGGGCGACTCCCAAAAGGACTCGGAGGGCTATCTCACGACGAGCACCCACCGGTTCGAGGCGGACACGCGTGCGCTCGCCACGGAGAACCTCGACCTGGATCTCGGCGACGCCGACTGGATCGCACAGACGAACGATCTCGGCGACGTGAGGATCGCCGCGACATCGCGTGACGGCAAGCCGCTCTTCGTGGGCATCGCCCGCACGAGCGACGTCGAGAGCTACCTCGCGGACGTGCCGCACACGACCCTGACCGAGATGGAGTCGTCGCCGTTCCGCGCCGACTACGCGCGTCACTCCGGGCAGCGCCATCCCGTATCGCCGGAGCACGCGGGCATCTGGGCGGCGTCGACCCACGGCAACGGCCAGCAGGCGGTTGACTGGCACATCGAGGACGGCGACTGGTCGGTCGTCGTGATGAACGCCGACGGCTCGCTCGGCGTGGACGCCGACATCAACGCCGGCGCCAAGGTCCCCTTCCTGGACGAGCTCGGCTGGAGCGCCATCGGCAGCGGCTCCTTCGCGCTGATCGTGGGAATCGGGCTCTTCGTCCTGGCCGGGCGCCGCTCGCGCACGGACGCGGTCACCCCCGCCGCCGCAGCCTAGGCACGAGCGAAGCGAACGGGTCTGGCGGAATATCGTGTAGAACTCGATCCCCTGGAGCGGCTCGGCAAAGCCCCACGGCAAGCCTGAACCGCCGGCATGTCACTTCCGAAGAGTCCGCGCCCCCATATCTCGCCCGACTCCTCCTGCTTCCGCGCAATTTCAGGCGACTGAGTGTCTTGATTCGAGCCGGTGAAATGGCCCGTGCGACCCCTCGCCCCCGCGGCCGCCCTGGCTTCGAGACGTTGCCACCGTCGGCCCCCGAGCTTGTACTGGACGCCGAAGGTCGTAGACAAAACCCGACCCTGGACCCGTCGCGTGGCCGTCGCCCGGCGGCGAGGCCCGGCGCACCCAGCCGCTGGCCGCTGCAGAGCGCAAGCCCGAACGTGAGCCCTGTGGGTCGTTACCTGCGTTGCCGAGCTATCCGCGCGCGTTTTCGATCGGCCTGTGTCAATGCCTCCCCGCCAAGTTCGTCGTACGCATGGCTGGCTTCCGCGAATCTCCCTGCATCAAATTCGCTGCGCGCGTGGCGTAGCAGGCGCTCGTCCATGAGCTGCTCGCCCTCGTCAGTGATCTCATCGGAGTGCTCAGCGATTAGTCGCGCCAGTTCATCCTCGCCATTCAGGATCGGCACGACGAAGGGTACGACGACCTCCTCCCAAGCCCTGAGGAGTTCGTCCCTGAGCGCCTGCGGGCTGTCGAATCGCCAATTGGCGATCTCGGGCGCAACGTCGGCCGGCAATAGCCGCCACACGCCGATGCTATTGCTGGACGACTTCGGCTCGAGCGGCGTACTCTCGGACTCACCGACGCCCAGTAGTAGCTCGTAGCGCGGCGTGGTCTCCGGCAGGTAGCCGACCCTGAAAAACTGACCATCAGAGGCCCAGTAGGCGGTGACGCCTCGATGATCGCCTGCGTATCTGAATCCATGCTCAGCAAGGCGCGGATCCAGTACTTCTCTCACGGTCGGCAAGAAGTACTCGGCTTCGTAGCCGGCGAGCTTCACATTCATCGTCTGCCGATCACCTGTCTGACACGACTGCGACGGACAATCTCGAAAGGAATGCCCCGATCTCGTAGACGCAGCAACTCAGAGCCCGTTAGGTCGAAGCGCCGACGCACCCAATCAGGCCGACTGGATCCCGCCCGATGTAGCTGAATACGTCGCCCTCCCGAATGCGGCTCCGCAGCGCACTGTCATTTGCCTTCCACCGCTGCCTCGGGGTCATCCGCGCCCACTCCCCGGGTGAGACCCTGTCGACCGTACGCCCACCCGTCCTCTCAGCGTACGGGATCACCCGATCCATCATGTTCTCGCCGACCACCGTCGTACGTCCACTCGTTCCAACCTTTGCGGCTTCGTCAGAACCTTTCGCCAACCCGCGGAAGGCGCGAATCGCCCACGAGCCGCCGACCACGCCCGCCTTGGCCTCGCCGCCGCCTGGCCACAGGACTGTTGCCCAAGAGACGAAGGCATCAGGATCACTGAAGTGCGCCGGGGGAAGTTGGCCCCGGAACGCCTGCGCTCCATAGTCGGGATAGTCGATCGACCTCCCGTTCCGCACCGTCGGCGCGTGAAGGAGTCCCTCTCGCCCCGCGTCGGCGGGGTGCGGTGGCTTAGCGGCGCCGGGGAAGGTGGCTTGGGTCGTATACGAATCGCTCGTCGAGGGCAGCCTGGGCGGAGGCTGGCTGGATGTGTTGCAGTTGCATTGCTGTGCGGCGCGCCGGCCCGCGTCGCTTCGACCGCGCAGTTGGCGTCCGTTGCTGTCTTGCATTGTCTGCTCGCCGCGCGGGTTGAACGAGCCGATCGGTTCGTGCCCGTCGAATTCGATGTTGTTGAGTGGGTTGCCGCCGGCGAAGGCGTAGCGGTCCTGGGTGAGCGGGTCGGTCTCGAGGGCCTGGTCGCCGAGCGCTTGTTCGTAGTGGTCTTCTTGGAGGAAGCGGCCGATCTCGGGCAGGTACGCCCTGGCCTTCATGTCGTAGGTCTTGAAGGCGGCGTCGTAGTAGTGGCCCTCGAAGCGGAACGGGTTCGCCTGCTGATCGGGCGACAGGTCAGCTTCATCCTGTGGGTCGCCGGTTGAGTCGAGGGCTTCGCCGTAGGGGTCGTAGCCGTAGCGCTGGTCGCTGTCGTCGCCCGTGTCGTCCTGGAGGCCCTCGACCGAGCCGTTCGCGTCCAGCGAGTAGGCCCGGTAGGGCGCCTCGCCCGACTCGCCGTCCGGCTTGCGGGCGGTGCCGACCCGCTCGAGCGCGGATGTGTAGTCGTAAGAGCGGCGCTCGTCGCCGCCAGCGAACTGCGACTCCTGCGAGAGCGCCTCGCTCAACCCCACATAGGACAGGTCGAAGAACTTCGTGCCGACCTCGCGCGTGTCACGGCGGTCGAGCCCGTCATAGCTGAAGTCCTCGACCTTCGCGCCGCGCGTCGCGCGCGTCTGGCGGCCGAACGCGTCATAGACAAACTCCGCCGCCGGGTCCGGCTCCCCCACGACCTGGTACTTGGTCACGTCGCCGAAGCCGGTGTCGTAGCTGTAGTTCGTGCGTGCCGACTGGCCCCCGACCGTCGTGATCGCGTAATCGAGCCGCTCATCACCCGCCAGGTAGTGATAGGCGGTCAGCTCGCCGCCCTGAGTGCGCTCCACAATCCCGCCCGAGCCGTTCAGCTCATAGGCGACGTCCGGCTTCCCGGCCGTGTCCGGGTTCCACAGCACGAGCTGGTCGCGCGAGTTGAACTCATGTCCGCCGCGCTCGTCCTGGATCCGGTTGCCGTTCAGGTCGTAGTCGTACGGCTGCTCCTTCAGGAACCCGGCCGCGCCCTCGCGCTTGCGATCCGTGCGCGACAAACGCCCGTCCGAGAAGCGGAACCAGCGCTCGACCGTGTCGTCATCCACTGACTCGCGCTGCGTGCGCCGCAGGCTGCGCTCCCCGCCCGGCCAATAGTCCGTCGAGGTGCTGCGCGTCCGCTCGCCGCCCGCCACGACCTGCGCGCTTGGCGTGAGGACTGGCGTCCCCAGATCAGGAGGGCGCCTGTGAAGGTCCAATAGTTCCTGACAGCGCGCTCTCGAACTCCTCCAACGAACGGCTGATGCGCCCAGGACGCTCGGCTGTGCTAGTCGCGAAGCGAGCGCTGTCGATATCGGCCTCCAACTGAAACATCGCATCTCGGACGGTGGACGGAACGTCACCCTCGAGCGCCGACATGTTCGCCGAAACCACCAACTGCAACTGCTCGGCAGAGAGGCTGCCCGCGCGAAATGCCTCACCAGCTTCGAGAACACGAGAGATCAGCGGATGACTGGCGAGATGCACGCAGAGGCCTACCGGTACTTGCGGGGGTTCAGGGTCACGACAAGTTTGCCTCCCTGTTTGGTCACAACCTCGGCCGTCCCAGCGCGGTAGATCTGGCGGGTGACGCCATCAACGATTTCCTCCCGCATCGCGCCGTGTCGGATCACCTTTTCGACGTTCGTGGGCGACATGCTCCGCCCGTGCGTCGTAAGGCCGCGCGGCATCGTGCGATCGACAGCGTGACGGGTGTAGATCCGGTCGCCGATCTTTGCGTACTCGCGTCCACCGCTCATCACCCTTGGGATAGTCCTCCCAGCTACCCCAAGGTAGACGTCGCGCCCTTACGACGTCGACCGCTTCGTCCGTTTTCTTGCCTATTCCTAGGAGCTTCTTGCCAACGCGCGCGGCGTCGTCGGCGTGCTCGATTGCTTCCTTCGTTCCGGTGATAGCGAGCCGCGCGCCTGTCTTGATTTTGCCGCCGCCGATCATGCCTCCGGCGAAGGTGGCGGCAAGGGAATCCAGTCCCCAAGCCCGAGGTCTAGTACTACCTCCTTAACCTGGCTCAAATCTGCGTTCATTACTCAGGATTTCCCGCCAGGGGGATGCGGACACCCTTGTGCTTGATGTACTGCGGCCTCGCATCGTTGTCACCGTCGTGATTCGGCGCCCTGCCGAGCCGGCGAAGACTTACGAGGCTGGGTCGTAGTAGCCGGTCTTCCACCTGCCCGCGTGGAACTAGCGGAACGGGTCGGCGCTTCTCACCACGCTCACGCAAGACGGCGCGGCGTCGGGTCATCGATCCCCGAGGTAGATCGCGATGTCGTCGAGCGCATCCTGCGCTCGCCCGCCGATGGTTGGATCGTCTCGGAGTCCCTCGAGCGCCGGCAACACGCGATCGCGATCGAGGTCCCGATGAATTCTCGCGATGTGTCCCAGGCATGTCACCGCGAGGCCCCGGACGTCGTTGTCGGGGTAGTCGAGGAGGGCGAGGCATTGGTCCTGGACCCATCGGCCATCGGGGTCGTGGTAAACCAGGCCGATCAGGGCGTCGTTGATGCGCCCAACGTCCGCGCTCGCGAATGCCTCAGCTGCATCCTCCCTCTTAATCGCTCGCGGCTCGCGATACTCCATCACGGGCCCCCAACCAGGATCCGGCCGCGTCGGTCGGTCATGCCCGAGCGACGGAGGGTGTTCCGCATCTGAGACGTGAGTTGGTCCCAGGGCCGGACGTGCCCGTGGAAGACGCCTTCGCTTGTTCGATCGAAGACGACGAAGTCGCCGGCGTCGTAGTCGATTCCGATCCGCCGCGGGCTGTTCGAACCCACTTGAAGCGAGGAGTCCAGCGCGCCCTGGCCGTTGACCGGCGCCCCACTTGCGCCGCCGACGTCAACTCGCCCGTGCTTCGGCGAAGCCTCGCCAGAGCGAGCGCGAAATCTCGGGGATCCAGCCGACGAGCCAGATCAGGGTCTCGCTGTAGTACGAGAACCGAGGCACGATCCATCGAGTTCGCCGCTTTACCCCCGTCTCATGGATGGCAAACCGCTGAGCGCTGTGTGTTTATCACCCCCCGGCTCGGCCTGATCTTTGGGTGCGACCCCTAGCCTTGATCTCGACATGGCCGTACTGATCGCAAGCGCTCTGGACAAGGACATGGCGGGCTCCCCGCTGTTTCGCGGTGTCTCGTTCAAGCTCGAGCGCGGTGACCGCATGACGCTCGCGGGCCGCAACGGGGCGGGCAAGACGACGCTGCTGCGGATGGTCGCGGGCGAGACGGGCGTCGACGGCGGCGAGCTGGCCTTCGAGAAGGGCACGCGCGTGGCGCTCCACGACCAGCGCCCGCCGCGCGAGCGCGACCTGACGCTGCGCGACTACGTGCTGTCGGGCTGCCGCTTCCTTGTCTCGCTCGAGGACGACCTCCGCCGGCTCGAGGGCGAGATGGCCGAGCGCCCGAACGACTCCGCGCTGCTCGACCGCTACTCGCGCGCCCAGGGCCGGCTCGAGCACGCCGGCGGCTGGGACTGGCGCAAGCGCGCGCTCGGCCCGCTGCACGGGCTCGGCTTCGCCGACGAGCAGCTCGACCGCAAGCTGTCCACGTTCTCCGGCGGCGAGCTCACGCGCGCTTCGCTCGCCCGCGCGCTGGCCGGCGACCCCGACCTGCTGCTGCTCGACGAGCCCACCAACCACCTCGACATCGCGTCGCTCGAATGGCTCGAGGACTACCTCACCGGGCTCGACGCGGCCGTGATCCTCGTGGCGCACGACCGCTGGTTCCTCGAGGCGGTCGGCACCTCAGTGCTCGAGCTGGAGGCAGGCCGCGCGCGCTTCTTCCCGGGCAGCTGGCACGCGTGGCGGCGCGAGGCGGCCGCGCGCGAGCTCCAGCTCGGCAAGCAGATCGAGAAGCAACAGGCGGAGATCGAGCGCATGGAGCGCTTCATCGAGCGCTTCAGGTACAAGGCGACGAAGGCGCGCCAGGCGCAGTCGCGCGTGAAGAAGCTGGACAAGATGGAGCGCGTCGAGCGCGACCCGACCGACAACCGGACGCTCGGCTTCAAGTTCGGCGGAGCGGAGCGATCCGGCCGCGTGGTGCTCGACCTCCAAGGCGCCCGGCTCGAGGTCCCGGGCCGGACCCTGCTCGACGACGGCGAGCTGTGGCTCGAGCGCGGCGAGCACGTCTCGCTCGTGGGCCCGAACGGCGCCGGCAAGACGACCCTGATCGAGGCGCTCGCCGGGCGCCGCGAGCTCGACGGCGGGAAGCTGCGCACCGGCCACAACGTGCAGCTCGGCTACCTCTCCCAGCACGCCGAGGAGCTCGGCATCACCGGCTCCGTGCTGGAGGCGGCCCAGCGCGCGACCGGCCTCACCCCGAACAAGGCCCGTGCGCTGCTCGGCCGCTTCCTGTTCAGCGGCGCCGAGGCCGAGAAGCCGCTCGACGGACTGTCGGGCGGTGAGCGGCGGCGGCTCTCGCTGGCGATCCTGGTGGCCTCCGGCGCGAACGTGCTGATCCTCGACGAGCCGACGAACCACCTCGACATCGACGCGCGCGAGGCGCTCGAGGACGCGCTGAGCGCGTTCGACGGGACGCTGCTGCTCGTATCCCACGACCGTGCGCTGCTCGACGCGGTCGGAACGCGCACGTTCGCCATCGAGGACGGCGCGCTCCGCAGCTACCAGGGCGGCTGGGCCGAGTACTCGCGCATCCGCGAGGAGCGCCGCGAGGCGGCGGCGACCGCCAAGCGAGCGGGCGCCCGCGCGGACCGCGCGCCGGCGAAGGCGGCGAAGGCGAGGACGAACGGCCGGCCCAAGGCGGCGGGCCCCTCGAAGAACGCGATCAAGCGAGCGGCCGACCTGGAGCGCGCGGTCGAGAAGGCCGAGGCGAAGCTGCGCGCGATCGAGGACGAGCTGGCCGACCCGAGCGCCTGGGCGAGCCCGACGAGCAGCGAGCGGGCGACGAAGATGCACGCCGCTGCGAAGCGGGCCGTCGAGGAGGCGTACGCCGCCTGGGGGAACGCCTCGGCCTGACCTTGACCGCCGCCTGACGCGAGCGTACCTTGAGTGCAGGGGAAAGATGCAGCGTTCCTGGTTCGCTCTCGTCTTGGTGATCGCCGTCCTGCTGGTCGGCGCGGCGGAGTCGCCCGCGGCCGAGGTCAGCGTGGTCGACGGGGAGCTCACCGTGGCCGGGCAGGGCGAGATCGATGACCTGATCGACATCCGCCCCACGCCGTTCAGCTACGAGGTGTACGACGGCCGCGACGAGCTGGTGGCCGGGCCGGGCTGCGGCGGCGCGTCGCCTCACCTCGTGTATTGCCAACTCCAGGTGTCCGCGATAGCCGTCGACGGCGGGCCCGGCGACGACCTGATCGGCCTCTGGGACATCGAGATCCCAGCGGAGCTGACCGGCGCCGAGGGCAACGACCTCCTCGAGGGCGGCCACGCGCACGACACCGTCACTGGAGGAATCGGAGACGACACGATCATCGGCGGCGAGGGCGACGACTCGCTGGCGGCGGAGGAGGGGTCCGACGTCGTCCGCGGCGGCAAGGACGCCGACACGATCAAGGGCGGTGGCGGGGACGACGTCCTCGACGGCGAGAGTGGAGACGGGAACGTCGTCGTGGGCGGCGACGGCCGCGACCTCATCCGCGGCGGCCCCGAAGACGACCGGCTGGTCGGAGACGCGGGCGACGACGCGCTGCTCGGCGGCGGCGGCAGGGACGTCTTCGAGACCGGCCCAGGTCAGGACGAGGTGTTCGGCGTCGAGGTTCGCGACGATCTGCGCTGCTCGGACCAGGACGCGTTCCGCGGCGACCAGCGCGGCCCGACGCAGTGCCCGCAGCTCGGGGCCGAGATCGTGCGCCCGACGGTCTGGCCTCCGCAGGATGCGGCAGACGCGGCCCGGATACCGCCGGCCGATCCCAAGGTGAGCGCCCACGTCCGGAGGCCGGGCTCAGCGAGCCGCACGTCCGTGTGCATCCGCCACCCGTACTTCGTGGCGGACGTACTCGTCACGGTGCGGACCTACTCGAGGGGCGGGCGCCTCGTCAACAGCTTCAAGCGGGTGATGGACGCGTCGACCTGCGCCACGTTCAGGCACCCGGGCCCCGGGCGCACGGCCGTGTACGCGAGAGCACGGCGTGGCGGCTCGTTCTGACGGCGCGCCCGAGCGGCGCGCATGGTGGCGCGACGTCTCCACGGCGGTGGGGGTCGCCGGCCTGCTCCT
>JAXDIL010000154.1:0-41819 GCA_034664005.1 Thermoleophilaceae bacterium
CGAGCAGGTCGTCGAGGCCGTGCGGGGCAGCGATGGTCATCGCGCCGTCCGGCTCCAGCCGCACGCCCACGCAGACGGCGGTCTCCGTCGAGGAGTACGAGCGCCGCCTGCGGGCGAAGCGCATCAACGAGCGCTGGCCGCGCGCACAGGTCCGGCGTACGTGATCACGAAGCGCGCCAGATGCATTGTGGCCGCCTAGGCGGCGTCGCTCATGGCAGGCCGGATCCGCGGCCCGCAGGAGAGCAGGGCGTCGAGCAGCCACGAGGCGTTCTGCTCGTCGAGCTCGTCGAGCGCGAGCATCCCGAGGACCGCCGTGCTCGCCTGGGCGAGCGGCTGCTCGGCGTCGTCGCCGGAGCGCGAGAGCAGGAGTCCCTCGGCGGCGTCGCGGAGCTCCTGGTGAGACTCGTCGTCGAGCGCGTTCGCCAGCCGCCAGTGCTCCAACTCCGCGAGCAACGATCTGTAGGCCGAGTAGCGCTGGTGATTCATGAGTCCCGTCCTCGTACCCCTCCGCTCAGGCGTCAATCCAGTTCGTTCAGCCGGAGTTTCGCCGGGCTTGGCCGGGTAACCCATTTGGACACCAACTTCCCAAATGGAGGAGGACCACCGTGGAGGACACGGGCAAGGTTGAGGAGGCGAAGGGCAGGCTGAAGGAGGAGGTCGACCAGCGCTCGACGCAGGCCGGCCAGCAGATCACGACCGTGGCGAGCGACGTTCGCTCGGTCGCCGAGGAGCTGCGCACGCAGGGCAAGGACACGCCTGCGCGCTACGCCGAGCAGGCGGCGGACAAGGTCGAGAGCGCCGGGCAGTGGCTCGAGCACGCCGACGGCGACCAGATCCTGCGCGACGTCGAGGACTTCGCGCGGCGCAACCCGTGGGGCGTCGCGGCCGGAGGGCTGGTGCTCGGCCTCGCGGCCTCGCGCTTCCTGAAAGCGTCGAGCGGCGAGCGTTACCGCCAGTCGCTCTCGAACGGTGGCGGGGGCTCCAACGGGCAGCCCCGCGCGCTCGCGGCCGAGCCGATGCCCTCGGGCAGGGCGACGACGGGCGCGCAGTTCGAGCGCGAGGAGTACAGCGAGTCGCGGGCATGACCGCGGCGGACAACGAGCTGAAGGATCGCTCGACCGGGGAGCTGCTCAAGCAGCTCTCGGACGAGACGACCACGCTTGTCAAGCAGGAGATCGAGCTGATGAAGGCCGAGCTCGCCGAGAAGGCGAAGCCGGCGGGCATCGGTGCCGGGATGTTCGGTGGCGCGGGTCTGTTCGGCCTCGGCGCGTTCCTGGCTCTGACGGGGTTCTTCGTCGCGCTGCTGGATGGCGCGGTTCCAATCTGGGCAGCCGCCCTGATCGTCGCGGTCGTTTATGCGGCGGCCGCCGCGGTGCTCGCTCTGAGAGGCAAGCAGAAGGTGAAGGAGGCGACCCCGGTCGTCCCTGAGCAGACAATCGAAAGCGTGAAGGAGGACGTCCAATGGGCGAAGACCCAGGCCAGATCAGGAATGACATAGAGCAGACGCGCGCACGTCTGGGCGACACGGCGGAGGCGCTCGGCCACAAGGCCGACGTGCCGGGCCGTGCGCGTGAGGCCATCTCCGACAAGGTCGAGAGCGTGAAGTCCACGTTCTCGGGTGTGGACCCGCAGGAGGGGGCGAAGCAGGCTGTCGGCGTCGCCAAGGAGAACCCGCTCGGGCTCGCAATCGGCGCGACCGCGGTCGGGTTCGTCGCGGGGCTGCTGATTCCGGCCACGCGTGTGGAGAACGAGCGCATCGGCCCACTGGCCGACCAGGTGAAGGAGCAGGCCAAGGAGACCGGTCAGGAGGCCATCGAGCGCGGCAAGCACGTGGCCGAGCAGGCGGTGGAGACCGTGAAGGAAGAGGGGCGTCAGCAGGCGCAGGAGATGGCGCCCTCGAACAGCTAGTCAAGTCCCATGCGCCGGCCCAGATAGGGTCGGCGCATGGGCATTCGTGAGGCGCACGAGCCGGGCAGCTTCTCCTGGACCGACCTGAGCACGCCGGATGCGCAGGCGTCCAAGACCTTCTACGGAGGGCTGTTCGGGTGGGACTTCGAGGACGACCCGATCGCGGGCGGCGGCGTGTACGTGATGGCCACCCTCGGCGGCCGCCGGGCGGCGGCGATGTTCGAGACGACCGAGCGCCATCCGGCCTGGGCCTCGTACGTCACGGTCGAGGACGTCGACACCACCACCGCCGGCGCGCGCGAGCTCGGGGCGACCCTCATCGCCGAGCCGTTCGACGTGATGGACGCGGGCCGCATGGCCACGATCCAGGACCCGACCGGCGCCGTCTTCTGCATCTGGCAGCCGCGCCGCAGCATCGGCGCCGAGGTCGTGAACGGACCCGGGGCGCTCACGCTGAATCAGCTGAACACGACCGACCCGGAGGCCGCCGCCCGCTTCTACTACCGCCTGTTCGGCTGGCGGGTCGAGCAGGCGCCCGGCACCGATACGCCCTACTTCGGCATCTACCTGGGCGAGCGCCTGAACGGCGGACTCATGGAGCTCCCGCCGGGTGGCCCCGCGCCCTCGCACTGGCTCGTCTACTTCGGCTTCGACGACCTCGACGCCGCGGTCAGCCAGCTCGACGGCACCGACGCCGCGATCATCGTCCAGCCCCAGGACGTGCCCGGCGGGCGCATCCTCGTGGCACAGGACCCGCAGGGCGCCTTCTTCGGGCTGCTCGCCGGCCGCTTCGACGACTAGCGCGCTCGCGGGAACCGCCCGGTCCCCACGGTTGTAGAGGGGGCATGAAGCGGATACTGCTCGTACTGGTTGCCGGCAGCCTGGTGCTGGCGCCGCCGGCGTTCGCGAAGGGTCCGTACGCGGTTCTCTGGTCGGACGAGGAGCCCATCGAGCCGGGACAGCCATGGGTGACCGTCGCGGAGCTGAACGAGCTCGATGTCGGCGCGGCTCCCAAGCTCGTCGCCGTAAAGGGCGACCGCCGTGTGCCGGCACAGATGCGCCGTTTGCCGGACGACACCTTCAAGACGACGCTGGTGTTCCCGGCCGCGGGAAGGTGGCGGCTGCTGCTCAACGCCGGCGGACGCAGCCTCTGGTTCAAGGGGATCCGGGTCGGGACGGGCCTGCCGCCGAAGGACTATCTCGCGTTTCCGGCCGGTACCGACGCTGCCAAGCACGGAGCCACGTTCATCCACATGGACCACGGCGGCGTCGGCGGCGGCGTCGGCGGCGGCGGCGACGACGACGACGACGGTGGTGATGGTGGTCGCGGCGGCGTGCCGTGGATCCTCCCGCTCGCCGGGCTGGTGCTCGCCGGGGCCGGTGTGGCTATCCGCCTACGTCCGCGAGGGCGTCGGCGAGGCTCCGGTGCACCGCAGCCACCGAACCGAGGTTGACGATCCTCAGCACGCGCTCGACGAGGCCACCCTCGGGAAGCACCACGGCGAGCCGCAGCTGACGCTCGTCCAGCCGCTCGGCGAGCTCGAACAGGATGCTCACGCCCACGCTGTCCAGGTAGGTGACCTCGGACAGATCCACGACAAGCGCGAGGTCCTCGTTCCGCACGGCGCCCAGCAGGCGCCCGCGGAGCGCCTGCGCCTGCACGATGTCGACCTCGCGGGCCAGGCTCACGACCGCCACGCGGCCGTGGTAGTCGATCGTCAGGTCGGGCTGAGCGTTCACGCGGCCTCGCGCCCGAGTCGCCTCAGCAGCTCCACGGTCGTGCCCTCGTCGCGGTGGATGACCTCGACGCCGTCCGTGAGTCCCTCCATCAGCATCAGCCCACGGCCCCGGTTCGTGCCGCGCGGCTGGCGCCAGTTGCCGAAGTCGCGCACGGCCACCTTGACCACGCCCTCCTGCGAGCGCGAGGCGCGCAGTTCCACGATCCCGGCGGCCAGGCCGTAGGCGTGCTCGATCGCGTTCGCGGCGGCCTCGGCGCTTGCGAGGGCGAGATCGTCGATGTCGGCGGGCGTGGCGCCCGCCTCCGCCAGCCAGCGGCCGAGCAGCCTCCGCATGACCGGGATCGACTCGACCTCCGCGGGGAACTCCGCCGTGAGCTCCTCGCCGATCGGCAGCGCGCGCACCATCAGCAGGGCTGCGTCGTCGTCGCGCGGGCCGCCCGGCAGCAGGTTGTCGATGATGGCGTCGCCGAGGTGCTCGAGGTCCACCGGGCCGTCGCGGATCGTCGCGCTCAGCCGCTCGAGCCCCGCGTCGAGCGGCTCGCCCGCCTGCTCCACCAGCCCGTCCGTGTAGAGCACGAGCGCGGTTCCCGGCTCGAGCTCGAGCCGCTGGTCCTCGTAGAACACGTGGCGGGCGGCGCCGAGCGGCACCGAGCCCGGCATGTCGAGGTAGCGCGGCTCGCCTCCGCGCGGGTGGACCAGCGGGGGCGGATGGCCGGCGGACGCCACGGCGAGCCCTCCCCCGTGGGCGTCGAGCACGAGGTAGACGAGCGTCGCGGTGCGCCCCGGCTCGAGCTGGCGCAGGAGCCGGCTGAGCCGTTCCAGGACCTGCCCCGGCGGCATGCCGTCCAGCGCGTACGCGCGCAGTCCGCTCCGGAGCTGACCCATGATCGCCGCGGCGTGGAAGCCGTGCCCCACCACGTCGCCGATCGCCATCCCGAGACGGCCGTCCGGCAGCGGGAACGCGTCGTACCAGTCGCCGCCGAGGCGCGCGGCGGCAGCGGGCAGGTAGCGGCCGGCGAGCGACACGGCCGGCAGCTCGGGAAGCCGTGGGATGAGGCTTCGCTGCAGCGCGTCCGCGAGGTTGCGCTCGCGCTCCGTGAGGCGGCTGAAGATGGCGAGCGCCGCCCGGTCGCCGGCGCGCTGGAGCAGCTCGGTGTCGTCGTCGCTGAAGATGCGGGTCTCGAGCGTCCCCACGTGCATGACGCCGACGACGGCGCCCTCGACCAGCAGAGGCACTCCCAGCAGCGAGCGCAGCCCGCGCTCGCGCAGGAGCGGGTTCACGACCTCGAACTCGTCGAGGTTGACGATGTGGACGGGCTGGCGTGTCGCGGCGATGCGGCCCGCGAAGCCGCGCCCGACGGGGATCCGCACGCCGCGCTCGACCTCCTCTTCCAGCCCCTTGGCGGCGCGGGCCGCCAGCGTCGTTTCGTCGTCCTCGAGCAGCAGGATCGCGGCGGTCTCCACCCCGAGGATCTCGACGATGCGCGTGAGCAACTCGTTCAGCAGGTCCTCGAGCGGCAGGTAGGCGAGCGCCGCATCGGTGATCTGCTGCAGATCACGCAGTCGGTCGGCCGCTACTCGCGATCTCACGGCGGGGATTGTGGCGCGTCGCACGGCGAATCGCGTTGACGCACGGCGTCCTTGAAGCCGCGCTCGGCCGCGCGTAGCTGGAACTCGTAGCCCTCGGGCGTGTGCCGCGCGATCCCGTCGAAGAACACGCCAAGCGCCTGAGTCGCGTGGAGCCCCTGCGAGTAGAGCGCCTGGTTCACGAGCAACTTCATCATCACGAGCTGGTTCACGGGCGTGAGCGCGATGCGCTGCACGAGGGCCTCGAAGCGCTCGTCGAGCTCCGGCGCCGGGGCGGACTCCACGGCGAGGCCCCACTCGACGGCGGTCCGACCGTCGATCAGGTCGCCCGTGAAGAGCAGCCGCTTGGCGCGCTGGTCGCCCACCCGGAACGCCCACAGCGCCGAGGTCGGCACGCCCCACACGCGCGCCGGCGGGTAGCCGATGCGGGCGTCGTCGGCGACGACGAGCTGGTCGGAGCACAGTGCGAGGTCGGTGCCGCCGGCCACGCAGAAGCCGTGCACCTTGCAGACCACCGGCTTGTCCGAGTGGAACAGGCTCATGAAGCCGCGCAGGTTGCGGCTCATCATCTGCCAGTCGACGACCGGGTCCCAGGGCGCGCTCGGATCGTGATTCGGCGCCTGGCTCTCGGCGTATTCCACGAGGTCGTAGCCGCCGCAGAAGCCCTTGCCGTTCCCGGCGAGCGCGATCACGTGCACGGACGGATCGAGATTCGCCTGCTCGACGCACTCCTCGAGCTCGCGCGGCATGTCGAGCGTGATCGCATTCGCCCGCTCGGGGCGGTCGAGCGTTATGCGCGCGACGCGGCCGGTGACCTCGTAGCGCAGCGTGTTCAAGCGGGGAGCGCGCGGTCCAGGATCGCCGCGGTGTCCACGGACGGCGGGAGCGTGCCGTACGAGCGGCCGACCCCCTCGAGCCGCGCGGCGCAGAAGGCGTCGGCCACGGCGGCGGGGGCGTTGCGGACGAGCAGGCTCGCCTGAAGCGCCACGGCGAGGTCCGAGACCACGCGGCGCGCCTCGAACTCCGGGTCCTGGGGCTGCGTGTCGCGGATGCGGTCGAGGTGTGCGTCGAGCGCCGCGTTGCCGCCGCGCCCGAGCTCGCACTCGGCGAGGAAGGCGGGCAGGGCGTCCGGCTCGCGGACCAGCGCCCGCAGCACGTCGAGGGCGGACACGTTGCCCGAGCCCTCCCAGATCGAGTTGAGCGGAGAGTCGCGCAGCAGCCTCGGCATGCCGGACTCCTCCACGTAGCCGTTGCCGCCGAGGCACTCGAGCGCCTCGCCCGCGTGGCCCGGCGCGCGCTTGCAGACGTAGTGCTTCATCACGGCGGTCGCGATGCGGCGGAAGGAGGCGTCGCCCTCGTCGTAGGCCCGCGCGACGCGCATGGTCACGGCGGTGGCCGCCTCGGACTCGATCGCGAGGTCGGCGAGCACGTTCCGCATCAGCGGCTGGTCCGCGAGCAGCTTCCCGAAGGCGCTGCGGTGGCGCGCGTGGTGCACCGCCTGGGCGAGGCCCCAGCGCATGCCCGCCGACGAGCCGATCAGGCAGTCGAGCCGCGTGTGGTTGACCATGCGGATGATGGTCCGCACGCCGTGGCCCTCCTCGCCGATCAGCTGGCCGCGGACCCCCTGAAACTCCACCTCGGCGGACGGAAGCGAGCGGGTGCCGAGCTTGTCCTTGAGCCGCTGGATGCGGAAGCCGGGGTCGCGCCCCTCGATCAGGAAGCAGGAGAGGCCGGCGGGCGTCTGCGCGAGCGTCAGGAAGATGTCGCAGGGCGGATACGAGCAGAACCACTTGTGGCCGGTGATCTCCCAGCCGTCGCCGTTGGGCACGGCGCGCGTCGAGTTGGCGCGCACGTCCGATCCGCCCTGCTTCTCGGTCATCGCCATGCCCACGAGGGCGCCGTCGTCGTAGCTCGCGCGCGTGGCGCGCGGCTCCCACTCGGCGGCCAGGTCGGGCTCCTCGCGGAGCGCCGGGATGGCCGAGTAGGTCATGGACACCGGGCACATCACGCCAGAGTTGACCTGGCTCCACACGAAGAAGAGGCCGGCTCGGACGACGTGCCCGCCCGGCTGGGGGTCCCTCCAGGGCAGCGCGTGGATCTCGCGCTCGATCGCCTGGCGCAGGCACCAGTGCCACGAGGGGTCGAGCTCCACCTCGTCGACGCGGTTGCCGAAGCGGTCGTGCGTGCGGAGGATCGGCTCGTTCCGTTCCGCGCGCTCCGAGTGGGCGAGCGCCTCCGGCGAGCCCGCCAGCTCGCCCGTATCGCGGAGCCTGTCAACCCCCCAACCGCCGCCCTCGCGCTCGAGCGCCTCGCGCAGCGGGACGTCCGCCTCGAACACGTTGTATGGCGCTAGCGGTGGGGCTTGGTTCTCGACGGCGTGCGTGCCGCCGGTCTGCGAGATCTCCACAGTGGACGCGGAGCCTACCGGCCGGGCCCCGCAACTAGGCATAGGATGACGAGTTCCATGCGCATGCACCGATTTCTCCCACTGGCCCTGTTGATCCCGCTGCTCGCCGTGCCGAGCGCCCATGCTGCCCGCGGCTTCTCGTTCGGCGTCACCGCCGGCGACGTCACCGCGTCGAGCGCGATCCCGTGGGCGAAGGCGAACAAGAGCGGCCTGTACACGCTCCAGGTCTCTCCCAACAAGCGCTTCATCGGGGGCGTCAGGAACGTGGGCGTCCGGGCGAACAAGTCGGCGGACAACACGATGCAGGCGAAGGTCAAGCGGCTGAAGCCGGGCAAGCGCTACTTCTTCCGCTTCACGCGCGGACGGCTGCGGAGCGACGTGGGGACGTTCACGACCGCGCCGAAGCGCTCGCAGAACAAGACCATCGAGTTCGCCTGGACCGGCGACCAGGACTTCAACCCGGAGCCCGGCAAGAAGAAGCCGTACTGGAACAACGGCGAGGTCCTGAGGCGGATGAAGGCGGAGCGCAACGCGTTCAACGTCATGCTCGGCGACACGATCTACTCGGACAGCGAGGTGCCCGGGCGCCTGAACCCGATCGCAACGACGGTCAGGGCCAAGTGGGCGAAGTACAAGGTCAACCTCGGCATGCCGCCGCTCCGCGCGCTGCGCGCCTCGACCGGCTACTACTCGCACTGGGACGACCACGAGTTCGTCAACGACTTCTCGCCGGCTGAGAACTCGTTCGACAACGGCGTGAACATCAACGGCCGGACGCTCTACAACCGCGGCGTGAAGGCCTTCCGCAGCTACGCGCCCGTGACCTACTCGAAGGCGAACGGCATCTACCGCACGGCCCGCTGGGGCAAGAACCTCGAGCTGTTCTTCCTCGACGAGCGCTCCTTCCGCAGCGCGAACGCCGATGCGAACGGCGTCTGCAACAACCCGTCGACCGGGTCGCCCGATCTGGCGCCCACCGCGCCGCAGGCCCACCGCACGCTGTTCTCGGCGGTGACGCCGTCGCTCGCGCAGCCGGTGTCGCAGGCCTGCCTCGACAAGATCAACGACCCGAACCGGACGTTCCTCGGCCAGCGCCAGCTGAGTCGCTTCGTTGCGGCGATCAAGAAGTCGGACGCTCGCTTCAAGGTGATCATGAACGAGATGCCGATCCAGCAGTACTACGTGCTGCCGTACGACCGCTGGGAGGGCTTCGCGGCCGAGCGCCAGCAGCTGCTTCAGGAGCTGCAGAGCGTGAAGAACGTGATCTTCCTGACCACGGACGTTCACGCGACGCTCATCAACGACGCGCGCTTCAAGACGCTCGAGTCGGGCGGGCCGCAGAACAGCGGCATCATGGACGTGACGGTCGGGCCGTCGGCGACCGCCAACTTCGACCTCGAGATCGATCAGGTGGCCGGCCGATCCGACGCCGGCGAGCTCGTCGACGCCGGGTTCCTCACGCCGGCGCCTCCGGGCGGCGTTGGGATGTACTGCTCGGTGATCGACAAGTTCAGCTACGGCCAGGTGAAGGTCACCTCGAACCAGCTGGTCGTGACGCCGAAGGACGACAAGGGACAGCCGTTGACCGACAACGGCCACCCCTGCACCGTCACGCTGAACCACACGCCCTAACGGGCCGCAAGCAGCGGCTCGATCGCGCTGTCGACCTCCCTGGCGGTACGCCGCCAGGTGAGGCCGGCCGCGCGATCGCGCCCGGCTTTGACCAGCCGCTCCCTTTCGGGTCCGGCCGCTTGCAGCAGGGCGTCCGCGAACGACTTGGCATCGAGAGGGTCGGCCAGGAGCGCGGCGTTGCCGCACGCCTCGGGTAGCGCGGCGCGGTTCGAGGCCACCACGGGCGTGCCGGCCGCCATCGCCTCGATACAGGGCAGGCCGAAGCCCTCGTAGAGCGATGGCATCGCGAACGCGGCGGCGCCGGCGTAGAGGGCGGGAAGGTCGTCGTCCGCGACGTAGCCCAGCCTGCGCGCTCCCTTGCGGGCCGAGCTCGCCAGGTACGCGCGTGTCGAGCCGGCGATCACCACCTCAATTCCTTCGCTCGCCAGGGCCGGAACTACCGCATCGAGGAGGGTCAGGTTCTTGCGTGGGCTGTCTGTGCCTACGGCGAGTACGTAGGGGCGCTTCAGGTTGAGGCGGCGCATGAGTGGCTCCGGGTCCACGGCGGCGCCGAAGCGCGGGTCCACGCCCGGCGCGATCGCCCGGATGCGCCCCTCCGGGACGCCGAACAGCTCGGCGAGCTCCTGGCGAACGTGCTCCGACGGCGTGATCACCAACCGCGCCCCGCGCGCGACCCTCGGAACGACAGTCCTGTGTAGGCGTCGATATAGGACCCCCATCCAGGATTGTTGGTGGAAGGGAGCGGCGTCGTGGATGACGACGACGTTGCGGCGGGACGCCAGTGGGGCCAGGTTCGCGGGGGAGAGCAGCAGCTCCGACCGGCGTGCGAGGAGCGGGAGCGCCGCCTGCTCCCAGGCCTGGCCGGCCTTGTGGGCGAGTGCGGCGGGCGGCTGGATCGTCCGGTAGCGGTCCGGGCGGAGCTCGGGGAGCAGCGTCGAGAGCTCGCGCGCCCAGCGTTCGACGCCGCCGAGCTCCCGCCGCGCCGCGGCGCGGGCGTTGATCGCGACCGGCGCTGCGGTCAGGACGCGCGCCGGCGCAGCGTGGTGCCGCCGGCGAGGAGCAGTGCGCCGCCGGCCGCGACGAGGACCACAGGAAGGCCCGTGCGGGGCAGTGTGGGAGCGGCCGTTTCCTGCGTCGCCTCGGCCGGCGTCCCGTCGGTCTGCGCTGGAGCGGCCGGCGCCGGCTCCGGGTCCTGGGTGCCGCCGTTGTCGGTGCCGCCGTTGCCGCCGGAGCCGCCGTTGTCGTTCTGCGACCCGCCGAACGGGTCGTTGTACTGCTCGTCGCCGGCGTTCTGGGCGAGAGCGGCGGACGGGAGGGCGAGCAGGCACACGGCCGTAAGCAGGGTCACCAGTCGACGCATGGCGGCGAAGCCTAGCGGCGAACGCCGCCGCGCATAGACTGCACCCCCGTGAGCGCCCCGACGGCACGGAAAGCCCCGCGCACAGCCCTTATCCATGACTTCCTCGTGAGTGTTCGTGGCGCCGATCGGGTCTTCCTCGAGATCTGCGACCTGTGGCCGGACGCCGACGTCTTCACGCCCGTCTACAACGAGCGCGGCACCGAGGGCCGCTTCGCGGACCGCAACATCCACGCCTCCTTCCTGCAGAGGCTCCGGCCGAACGCGCGCAACTTCCGCGCCTTCCTGCCGCTCTATCCGGCGGCGATCGAGTCGTTCGACCTATCGGGCTACGACCTCGTGATCTCGAGCTCGAGCGCGTGGGCTCACGCCGTGATCTGCGACGAGCACGCCGTGCACGTCTCCTACTGCCACAACCCGTTCCGCTACGCCTGGAACGAGCGCCACCGTACGCTGGCCGAGCGCTCCAACCCCGTAACGCGCGCCGTGCTCAGCCGCCTGTTCCGGCGCTGGCGCGAGTGGGACTGGATCGCGGCCCAGCGCGTGGACCGCTACGTGACGAACTCGCGCACCACACAGGCGCGCATCAAAGCCTACTTCGGGCGCGACTCGCAGATCGTCTACCCGCCCGTGGCCACCGAGCGCTTCCGGCCGCAGCCGCTCGGCGACCACTACCTCGTGCTCTCGGAGCTCGTCTCGCACAAGCAGATCGACGTGGCGATCGAGGCCTTCAACCGCCTGCGCCTGCCGCTCGTGATCACCGGCGGAGGGCCCGACAGGCGCCGCCTACGCAGCCTCGCCGGGCCCACAATCCGGTTCGCGGGCCGCGTGAACGACGACGAGGCCGCGCGCCTCCTGGCGAGCTCGCGCGCGCTGGTCGTCACGACGGGCGAGGAGTTCGGCATCGCGGCCGTCGAGGCCCAGGCGGCCGGGCGCCCGGTGATCGCCCGCGCAGCTGGCGGCCTGCTCGAGAACGTGATCGACGGCGTGACCGGCTGCCTCTGGGAGGGCGGGCCTGAGGAGCTGGCCGAGGCGGTCCGCCGCTTCGACACTCAGGCCGTCGACTCGGACGCCTGCATCGAGAACGCGCGGCGCTTCGACTCGGTGGTGTTCCGGGAGGCGTTTCCGCGCGTCGTCGAGGCCGCGCTGAATCAGGGTCCGACCGACCGTCAGGACAGCTGGCCGCGCATTCCGCGCCGGCCCACGCCCAGCCGTCGTCCCGCATGGCGCGCGGGCCGCTTCGGTTCCGCCTAGAGTCCTCGGCCGCCAATGCCAGAGCTTTCGATCCTCATGCCCGTGTACAACGAGCGCGCCACCGTCGAGGAGGCGATCGAGCGTGCGGTCGCGGCCGAGCTGCCCGTGGAGTCGCGCCAGCTCGTCGTCGTCGATGACGGCTCGACCGACGGCACGCGCGAGATCCTCCGCGGACGCGAGTGGCCGCCCGAGGTGGACATCCACTTCCGCGACCAGAACGGCGGCAAGGGCGCCGCGGTCCGGACCGCGATCGACAACGCCACCGGGCAGTGGGCGGCGATCCTCGACGCCGATCTCGAGTACGACGCGAGCGACATCGGGCGGCTGCTCGAGCCGCTCCAGTCGGGCGAGGCGGAGGTGGTCTTCGGGGTGCGCGGGTTCGACTCCCGCTCGGCCTTCAGCTTCTGGTACGTCATGGGCAACAAGGCCGTGACGATGGTCGCCAATGTGATCTACAACTCGTGGCTGGCCGACATCATGACCTGCCACAAGGCCATGGCCACCGACGTGTGGCGCTCACTCCACCTGGAGGCGCGCGGCTTCGAGCTCGAGGGCGAGATCACGGCGCGCGTGCTCGCGAGCGGCAGGCGCATCTACGAGGTGCCGATCACCTACAGGGCGCGCGGGCGCGAGGAGGGCAAGAAGCTCACCGCTATGGACGCCGCGCGCGTCATCTCGACGCTCCTGAAGCACCGGCTCGGTCGCTAGCCGTGGTCGCGCGCGTCGCCCTCGGCGTGCTCGCCCTCGTGGTCCTCGCCTGGCTCGCCGTGGGAGTGCGGAACGCGCGATCCGAGGCCGAGGCCGTGCGTTTGATCGGCACGTCGGTGAGGACGGTTCCGCTCGAGCAGCTCGACAGGGCCGGTGACGATTACCGCAGTGCGGACAGGCTGAACGCGAGCAGCGATCCCGACCTCCACCTGGCCGCACTCGAGAACTTCACGGGACACCCGCGCAGGGCGATCCGGCTGTTGCGCGAGGTCACGCGGCGCGAGCCCGAGAACTTCGATGCATGGTTCCTGATGGCGGGCGTGGCCGCGAAACGTGATCCGTCGCTCGCCGCCCGCGCGGAAGCTCGCGCGCGCGAGCTCAACCCCCTCCAGTACCGCCGCCGGGGATGACCGGCGCGCGGCGTCCCACGAGCCGCTTCAGCCTCAGCGCGGGCCGCTCCACCCCGTAGTAGCTGGCGGCTGCCACCAGCGCGCTGAGCGCCGCCGCCACGAAGAACCAGATGTAGCGGTGCGTCGCGTCCGCGATCTCCGCGAAGTCCCAGCGTGCCATTTGCTCGTAGACCGCCGAGTGCCACAGGTAGATGCCGTACGAGACGAGGCCGAGCCACAGCAGCACCCTGTTCGCGAGCAGCCGGCGCACCAGGCCGCGCTCCGGGTCACCGAAGAAGGCGGGCAGGAGGAGGCCGATCGCAACGATGGTGAAGAGGTAATGGCGTGCGAAGAACTCCGAGCGGTCCACGTGCTCGCCGAACTCGCCGGTCAGGCCGATCGCCGTGGACGCCAGCACGAACGCCACGGCCGCGCCGAGCCACGCGATACCGGGGCGGCGGTCGAGCAACCGGATCGCACGCGGCTGCTCCTCGCGGCTGCTCCACCACACGCTCGCCACGGCGAGCGCCATCCCGACCGCGAACTGGTCGAGGAACTGCGGAAGCGACAGCATGTACGGGGTCATCGAGGAGTCGTCGAGAGCGTGGTTCTGCACGATCACGACCTTGTACGCGAAGCTCGTCGCGGCGAGCACGGCGAGGGCGATCAGCTCCCAGCGCACCAGCTCGGCGGGGCTCCGGCCCGGGAGCCGACGCATGGCGAGCGCCCAGATCGGCAGCATCACGTAGAAGGCCGCCTCCACGCACAGCGTCCACGCCTGCGGGATGCCGCCGAGGCCGGTCTGCGGGTCGTAGACCTGGCCGAAGCAGTAGTAGGTGAAGAAGCCGCTGATCGAGAAGATCTCGGAGTGGTCGAGCTGGACGAGCGCGATGACCGTGAGCGCGACCCAGTAGGCGGGGACGATCCGCAGAAAGCGCCGCCACGCGTACGCGCCGGCGGAGGGCGAGCGCTCGCGCGCGAAGCGGGCGCGGATGAACGGGCGGTAGAGCAGGAAGCCCGAGATGAGGAAGAAGATCGTCACGCCCACGTCGAGGCGGGTGACGAACCTGCGCAGGAACTCGTCGTCGTAGATGCCGGAGGAGAAGGCGGCGTGCGCCCCGACGACCGACAGTGCCGCGATCGCCCGCAGCGAGTCGACCAGCGGGAAGCGCATGTCGCGGACGTTCACGCGGCGCCAGCGTAGCGTTCGGTCCGCTCGGCCAAGGCGAGCAGACGGGCGGCGCAGGCGAGCGCCACCAGCGTCACGGCCGGCATCTCCCAATGCCAGTCGATCCCCGTGTTGAGCGCCCATGCCACGACGACCGCCGCCGGTCCCACCGCCTCGGCGTGAGCGTGCCTGAGCGCAGCGACCGCGGCGAGGGCGATCCCGGCGAGGAACAGGCCGAGTGCCGCAAGCCCGAGCAGGCCGAGCTCGGCGGCTGTCTCCACGTACAGCGAGTGCGCGTCATCGACGCGCTCGCGGATATCGCGCTCGCGCAGCCAGTCGACCCGAAACGACCCCGAGCCGTGGCCGACGATCGGGTGGTCGGCAAACACCCCGGCGCCCACGCGCCAGTACTCGTAGCGGTTGCTCTCGACGGTCCCGAGCCGGCCGGCACCGCTCGAGTCGACTCGGCCGTAGTCCTCACCCGAGGCGGCGAGCGCGAGCGCGACGCCCACCGCGGCGACGATCGCCAGGGCGGCCGCCACCCGGTGGCCCATGCCGCGGGCGTGCTCGTCGCGCTCGTCGCGCGGCAGGACGACGGCAGCGGCCGCGGCCAGCCCCCCGAGCACCACGAGGATCGCGAGCATTGCGAGGCCGGCGCCCGTGTCGCCAACTTCTCGTCCGTCCGTCACCGAGTCGAGGCCCGGAAGCTCCGACGCGAGCGCGGCGAGCACCGCCGTGCCGAGCACGATGTAGACGGTCCTGAGCTCGCGGCGCCCAGCCATGAGCAGCGTGAGCGCGATCACGCCCGCGCCCAGCGCGGCCAGCGCGCCGCGCGAGAAGGTCAGATAGAGCCCGAGGCCGAGCACGGGCGCCGCGGCGCCCGCCGCCGCGCGGAGGAGCGCCGTCCGGGTCGCGTCCGCGGCCATCCGCAGGCACAGGATCAGCCCGAGCGCGCCGAGCGCACCGACGGCGTTCCAGTAGGTGAGCGGCTGCTCGAGCCTGCCGTTCGCGCTCCTGCTCTGCGCCAGCTCGACGAGGCCCGGCAGGAGTCGCTCCGACAGCGCGTAGGCGATCACGCACGCGGCGCCGAGTCCGAGCACCGGCTCGGTCGCGCGCCCGGCTCCGCCGCGAAGCGTCGCCCAGCCGAGCACGAGCGCCGCCAGGTAGAGGAGCAGCCGCTGGAGGTCGGCCTGAGCCGGGCCGCCGAGCGGCGCCCACAGGAGCGAGATGCCGGTGAGCACGGTGAGCGCCGCCAGGCCGCCGATGGCCAGCCGGGCCGACGTGGAGCGAGGAGGGAGCCGCACGCGGCCGGTCACGACCAGCGCGCCGAGCGTCGCCCAGATGGCGAGTGCCGCCCACAGGCGCGGCTCGGCGAAGAATCCCCCAGAGAAGAACGAGAGCACGAGCGGAGCGCCGAGCACGACGGCGGCCGGGATCGCGCGCGGCAGTCTCACCGGCGGCACACTAGTCGCGCCGCCGGTGCGCGAACCTTCGCGAGTCGTGACGCGGACTAGGCTGCCGCCCGTCATGCAGCTCGTGGACAAGCCGCTCTGGCGGGAGGGCGTGGCCGTCTTTCTGGGGGGCGTGCTGATCGCAGCCGCCGCGTTCTGGCCGCTGCCGCTGCACCTGACCACGCACGTGCCGAACGAGCTGGCGGATCCGCTGCTGCAGGCCTGGCAGGTGGCCTGGGGCGGGCACGCGCTCGCTACGCAGCCGCTCGACTACTTCCAGTCGAACAGCTTCTATCCGCTGAGCAACAGCCTCGCGTTCTCTGACGCGCTGGTGGGCTACTCGCCCGCCGGGCTTGTCGGCGACGGGATCGGCGCCGCGCTCGCGCGCTACAACGTCCTGTTTCTCATCGCGTATGCCGTTGCCGGCGCGGGCGCCTACCTGCTCGCGCGCGAGTTGAGGCTGCGCCCGGCGGCCGCCCTGGTGGCCGCCGCGGCGTTCGCGTTCGCACCGTGGCGGCTCGAGCAGTCGTCGCACCTGCACGTGCTGTCGAGCGGGGGCATCCCGCTCGCGCTGTTCCTGCTCCTGCGCGGCTATCACCGGTCCTCGCCTGGGCTCGTGGTGGCCGGCTGGCTGGTCGCCGCCTGGCAGCTGAGCCTCGGCTTCACGCTCGGCCTGCCGCTCGCCTACGGCCTGGCGCTCGCGCTTGCGCTGGCCGCCGCCGTGTGGCTCGCGCGCGGGCGGCCCGCGCTGCCGCGTCCGGTCCTGGTGGCCACCGCGGCCGGCGTGCTCGCGTTCGCCGCCGTGGCCGGCGTGCTCTCGCAGCCGTACCTCCAGGTGCTCGACGACCACCCCGAGGCGCACCGCTCGCTCGCGGAGATCGAAAAGCTGTCCCCGCCGCCGCGCAGCTTCGTGGCGGCCCCCGCGGAGAATCTGGTCTGGGGAGGGGCCACGGATTCCGTGCGCGACAGCCTGCCGTGGTCGCCGGAGCAGACGCTCTTCCCCGGCCTGGCGATCCTCGTCCTGGCGGGTGTCGGTGCGCTCTGGGGCCCATGGCCACGCTGGCTGCGGATCACGATTGCGGTGGCGGGGGCAGTGGTCGCGTTCCTCGCCACCGGCCTGCGGATCGCCGATGGCTGGCTCGGCTACCGCTGGCTCTACGAGTTCGCCCCCGGCTGGGACGGCCTGCGCACCCCCGGCCGGCTCTACACGTTCACCTCGCTCGCGCTCGCACTGCTCGCGGCGGCGGGCGCGCAGGTCGTGGTCGGCGCCGCGCAGCGGCGGCGCGCCTGGGCCGGGCCCGCGACGGGGGTGCTGCTCGCGGCTGCGATCGTGGTCGAGGGCCTCGGGCCGCCGCCCGTACTGCGCGTGCCCGATCCGCCGAGCGGGCTCGCGAGCGCGCCCGAACCGCTGCTCAACCTGCCGCTACCGGGCGCCGAGAACGCGTTCACCTTCTCGGACTTCTCGACCTTCTATTACATGCTCTGGTCCACCGACGGCTTCCCGCGCATCGTGAACGGCACGAGCGGCTTCACGCCCGCGTTCACGCGCGAGCTTCCGAGGCGCGTGGAGGGCTTCCCGGACCGCAGCTCGATCGAGTTCCTGAGGGAGATCGGCGTGCGCGGCGTGGTGCTCCACCCGCGCGCGGCAGCCGACACGCCGTGGCCCGCCCGGCAGGCACGTGCGGCGGAGCTCGGCGTGCGCGTGCGCCGGGCCGGCGACGTCGTGATCTACCGGCTCTAGCCGCGCAGCCAGATGCTGGCGCCGTCGCCCGTCCACGCGCGGCGGTAGCCGCCGCTGCGCGCCAGGTCGCGCAGCTCGTAGCCGAACTGCGAGTAGCCCGGCATCAGGACGATCGCGTCGGGCGGCCGCTCGCGCAGCGCCCTTCGCCTCGCGATGACGTACTCCGGCACGAGCGAGTACTCCGCGAAGAAGCGGTTCGGGGCGCGGCGATTCGCGCGCCAGTAGACGGTCGGGTTGTTGCCCGAGACGGCGACCGTGTCGTCGCTCGACGTGCGCGCCCGCAGCTCGTCGCCCACGACGTAGGCGAGCGAGTACTGGGGGAAGCGCACCCGCTCGGTCGTCGGCTTCCGGAACTGGTCGCGGGCGGGCTCGGCGATGTAGCGCCAGACGAGCAGCGCAACCATCACGGCCGCCGCGCCGAACGCCGCGACCCGCAGACGGGGCCGCGCCGCCAGCGGGGCCCAGAGGGCGGCGCCGCCGAGTGCCATCCCCGCGGCCACGCCCGGCACCGCGAGGTAGTAGTGGTGCGCGAACTCGTAGCGCGCCAGCTTCACCCGCAGCCAGCAGATCAGGATCCACAGGAGCGCCGTGCCGGCGGCCAGCCGCAGCGCCGGGCGCGTGAGGGCGAGCGCCGCACCGGCGGCGCCGATCAGGAACGGGATCCTCGTCGGGATGTCGAACAGCGGCAGGTCGTCGAGCCCCGTGCCCTTCACGTTGCCGCCGACGGCGTTGCCGACCTTGCCCACGACCAGGTCCCACATGTCGTCGAGCGCTCCGCTGAGAAGGAGCCACGCGAGCGGGATGGCTGCCACCGCAAGCGCCCCGGCCGCGGCCGCGGCAAATCGGCGTGCTCGCTCGGTGTCGGCGGCGAACCACAGCTCGAGCGCGATCACCGGCGCGAGTGCGGCGAACCCGACATGCATCAGCACCGCGGCCGACAGAGCGGCCCCGGCCGCCGCCGCGGAGCGCACGTCGCCGCGCGCCGCGAGCCACCACGCGGTCGCGAGCGGCAGCACGCCGTACTGCTCGGTGTTGAGGTCGTCGCCCTCGAGAAACGGCGTCGAGCCGATGAGCGCCATCGCCACCCCGGCCGCGAGACCCGCCCAGTCGCCCGCAGCGCGGCGCACGCGGGCCGCCACGGCGAGCGCGGTGAGCGCGCACGCGAGCACCAGCGTCAGCCGCAGTCCGGTCGTCGAGCCGCCCGTGACGAGGTCGAGCGCGCCGAACAGCAGGTATGTCAGCGGCCCCTTGTTGTCGGCGGCGTCGACGTAGGGGAGCCCGCCGTCGCGGATCGTGTCCGCCACGTACAGATACGCCCCCGCGTCCTCCGAGAGCGGCATCTGGAGCGACCACAGCCTGGCCAGCAGCGCGAGCACGGCGAACAGCAGGAGCGCCCCCACAGCTCGGAACGCGCCAGCCCGCATCGGCCGCAGCCTACGCGAGGGGCTACGCTCCCGCCGCCATGAGCCGCCGGCCGAGCCCGTTCACCGTTCGCCTGGCGGCAATCGCCGCCGCGGGACTCGCCGTGCGCGTGGCGTACACGCTCCTGATCGCCAAGGACACGTCCGGGATCGGCGACTTCTTCTTCTACCACGGGCAGGCGAACCTGCTCGCGGAGGGCAAGGGGTTCATCCACCCGCTCTTCTACCTGGACGGGCTCACGGCGCCGAGCGCCGAGCACCCGCCGCTGTGGCCGCTGGTGCTCTCGGTGACCTCGCTGCTCGGCGGCACCGGCTTCGAGGCGCACCGGCTCACGGGCTGCGTGCTGGGCGCACTCGCGATCGTCGTGGTCGGGTTGCTCGGCCGCCGAGCGGGCGGCGAGCGCGTGGGCCTGATCGCGGCCGGCATCGCCGCCGTCTATCCGACGCTCATCGCGGCCGACGGTTCGCTGATGAGCGAGACGCTCTACGGGCTGCTCGTCGGGGTCGCCCTGCTGGTGGCGCTGCGGCTGCGCGAGCACCCGCGGGTCCTGCTCGCGGCCGCGCTGGGCGCGCTGATCGGGCTCGCGGCGCTCACGCGCGCCGAGGGTCTCCTGTTTCTCGTCTTCCTAGCGCTGCCCGTATGCGTGGCCGCGCGCCGCGTGAGCTCCACGCGCACCGCTGTCGTCGCCTTCGTGGCAGCGTGCGTTGCCGCAGCGGTGGTGATCGCGCCGTGGACGATCCGCAACTGGAGCGCGTTCGACCAGCCGGTTCTGATCTCGGTCAACGACAGCACCGTGCTCGCCGGCGCGAACTGCGACCAGTCCTATTCCGGCCCCGACACCGGCTTCTGGATTCTCGGCTGCCTCGCGCCGCGGAAGCCCGGCGGCAACGAGGCGAAGCAGGCGAAGATCTGGCGCAGGCAGGGCACGGACTACCTCGGCGACCACGTCGGCGAGCTTCCGCGCGTGGCCGTGATCCGTGTGCTCCGCACCTGGGACCTGTGGCAGCCGAGGCGCCAGGTGGGCTTCGCCGAGGGGCGCGACCGCACCGTCCAGGAGATCGGGACGGGGGTGTACCTGCTGATGCTGCCGGTCGCGCTCCTGGGCGCCTTCCTGCTGCGCCGCCGGCGCTTCCTGCTCTACGTGCTGCTCACGCCCGCTATCGCCGCGACCGTCTCCACGATCGCCGGCTACGGGCTCCCGCGCTTCCGCCACGCGGCGGAGCTGGCGCTGGTCGTGCTGGTGGCGGTCGCGGTCGACTGGGCCGCCGCGGCCCTGCGCGAGGGACGCTTCAGCTTGAGGAGCGGCCGTTCGACCAGGTAGTAGCTCGCGGCTGCGCACGCGACCGCGAGGACCAGGCCCACGCCCGTGATGCCGAGCATGCGCGATTCGCCCCAGGGCTCGCTGGAGAGGTCGTTCGCGAGCCACGACATGATCGGCAGGTGCCACAGGAAGATGCCGTACGAGATCATCCCGATCCAGCCGAGCAGCCGGTTGCGCAGCACGGCACGCGGAAGGCCGCCGAGGTGGTCGCCGAACACCGCCGGCAGCAGCAGGAGCGCCGCCATCAGCCCGTAGATGAGCCCCTCGGCCAGCCACTGGGCGAGGGTCGCGGACTCGGGCGAGTCGACCGTGATGCCGAGGTGCGGCGACTCGGCGTTCAGGCCGATGCCGAGGCTCACGACGAGGAAGAGCACGATGGCCAGCCCCCAGGCGAGGCTGGGCTTCTGCTCGACCCAGCGCACCGCGCGCGGGGGCTCTGAGCGCCGCTCGAGTGCGACGCTCGCCACGGCAAGCGCCATCCCCAGCGCCAGCCAGTGGAGCGCGGCGGGGAGCGTCAGGTAGAGGTTGGTGTCCACGCGGTCGCCGTCGGCGATGTGCACGATCGCGTTGAAGGCCACACCGGCCGCGAACAGCAGCGCGACCGCGATCCACTCCGCGCGCATGCCCCTGTTGCGCATGACGAACGCGAACAGCGGGAGGCCGAGGTAGAAGGTCACCTCGATGCAGAGGCTCCAGGCCGGGAGGATGCCGCCGAACGCCCAGTGCGGGTCGTAGACCGAGGCGAAGGCGTAGTACGCCCAGGAGTGGTCGGTCCAGATCTGCGGCAGCCCGGGATAGATGCTCAGCAGCGTGAGCGCGAGCCAGTAGGCGGGCAGGATGCGCAGGGCGCGCGAGCGGAGGAACCTGCGCGCGGTCGGGACCCGCCGCCCGTGGACGCGCGCGGCCACGAAGGGGCGGTAGAGGAGAAAGGCCGAGACGAGGAAGAAGATCGGCAGGCAGAACTCGAGCCGGGCGATCAGGTCGCCGTACCACGCGCCGTGCGCGGCGCCGGAGATATAGCCGCCGTGCACCACCACGACCATCAGCACCGCGATCCCCCTGATCGAGTCGAACAGAGGGAAGCGCGGATTCCCCGGCGGCGGCTCGACGACGGGCTCGGTCATGGCAGCGGGAGGCTAGCCACGCCGTGCGCGTAGAAGGGCGCGCAGGCGCCGGCGCGCGGGCTCGGGGTCGCGCCGGAGCAGGCTGCGGCCCGCCGCCCGGAGGCCGTGGGTGAGCAGCTCGGCGAGATCGTCGAGCGCGCGGGCGCGCCTGCCCTGCGTGGCCATGACCTCGCGGCGGCGGCGGGCGTGCAGGTCGAGCGCCAGGCTGCCGAGCGCGCGCTCCGTGGAGGTGCCGCCCAGATGCCTGAGCCGGATGTCGGGCTCCAGCACGGTCGGCACTCCCTCGCGGCGCGCGCGCAGGCACAGCTCCATGTCCTCGTAGAAGAGGAACGCGCTCGGGTCGAACGGGCCGAGCCGGCGCAGGAGGTCGGTGCGCGCCGCGACGCACGCGGCGATCGCCCAGCCCAGCTCGCGCTCCGTCTCGCTCCGCCAGGGCTCGTAGCGGCGCCGGAGCGGCGGCGGCAGGAGTGGGCGGGGCATGAGCGCCGGCACCAGTCCCTCGATCGTCCCGGGCACCGGGTGCGCGCTGTCCTGCACGGAGCCGTCGGCGTTCAGGAGACGCGGTACGAACAGCGCCTCGCGCCCGGCGGCCAGCTCCGCGAGCCGCGCGAGCGAGTCGTCGAGCAGCTCGACGTCCGGGTTCAGGAGCACCGTCACCGGCTCGCTCACGCGCGCGATGCCGGCGTTGTTCGCGGCGCCGAAGCCGAGGTTCCCGCCGAGCTCCACGAGCTCGGCGCCGCGCTCACGGGCGAGGGCGGGGCCGCCGTCGCTCGACCCGCTGTCCACGACCACGATCCGCGGCAAGGGGTCGAGCTCCCGCTCCAGCGAGTCGAGCAGCCCGCGCAGCTCCGCCTCGGAGTTGTGGATGACCGTCACGACCGCGAAGCCGGTCACGCGAGCGCCTCCTCGAACACGGCGCGGGTGTCCCGTGCGGCCCGCTCCCAGGTGAGCTCGCGCAGCCGCGCGCGCCCGGCCTCGACCAGCCGCGCGCGCAGCTCCGGCTCGCGCTCGATGCGGAGGAGCGCGTCGCTCAACGCCTCCACGTCGCCGACGGGCACGCGCAGCGCGGCGTCGCCGAGCGTCTCGGCGAACACAGGCAGGTCGGACACCAGCGGCGGCACGCCCGCGGCGAGCGCCTCCAGCGGCGTGAAGCCGAAGCCCTCCTCGCGTGACGGCGCCGCCAGGCACAGCGCCTCGCCGTAGACGGCGTCCAGCTCGGCGCCGGAGAGATGCCCGAGCACGGTCGCGCCGCCCGCCTCGAGCTCGGCGCGCAGCGGTCCGTCGCCCGCGAACACGAGCCCGGCGCGCAGGCCGCGCTCGCGCGCGAGCGCATGAGCCCGGACGAGAAGCTGCGGCTGCTTGCGCGGCTCGAGCGCGCCGACGGCGAGCACGTGACGCGGCGCGTCGCCGCTCCCGGCCGGAGCACGCGCGCCGGCCGCGGCCGACGGACCTGGGTCGCTCCCGCCCGCGGGCGCCGGACCTGCGTCGCTCCCGGCCGCGGGGGCGGTGTCGCGCCCGGGCCCGAGCGGCACCACGCGCACGCGCTCGGGCGGCAGTGCCCACTCCTCGATCAGCTCGCCGCGCACGACCTCCGTGTTCGTGATCACCAGCCGCGCGCGGGCCGCGAGCCGTCGCGGGCGGGCGAGTCGGTGCCAGAGCCGCTCGTAGGCGGAGTAGTCGCGCGGGCGGTGGACGAAGGAGAGGTCGTGCACGGTGAGCACGTACGGCGCTCCGCCCGAGACGGCGACCGGCGCGGGCGCGGGGATCCAGACGAGGTCGGGCCGCCCGAGCAGGCGATCGAGGCGCGGTCTCCCGAGCACTGCTCCGGCGGCATACATCGCTCGCCCCGAGTTCGGCTCCGGCACGACCTCCACAGCATCCGGAGCCGCCCCCTCGCGTGCGCCGCCCGGCACGAGCACGCGGTACTCGTCCTCGGGGCGGAGGCGCACGAGCTCGTGCAGGAGCCGCTCGAGGTAGACGGCCACCCCGCGCGGTGGCTGCGTGGCGCGGAGCGCGCGGCCGTCGACTCCGATCCTCATGCGACCATCCCGGCGTGAGCGACGACCCGCTTGACGTGAGCGACGACCGGCTCGCCTTCCCACGCGACGAGCTCCGCGGCCGGACGGTGCGCGGCGTGCTCCTCAACGCGCTGTTCACGGGCGCCACCGAGGGGCTCGTGCTCGTGCAGGGCCTGATCGTGAGCGTGCTGCTCGGCCCGGAGGCGATCGGGCTCTACGGGATCGTCACGGCCACCGCGATGACGATCGTGGCTCTGAAGCGTGTCGGGATCGACGAGGCGTTCGTTCAACAGTCGGAAGCAGGTCAGGAGGAGGAGTTCCAGCGCGCGTTCTCGCTCGAGCTGGTGGTGTCGGCGGCATTCTCGCTGGCAATCGCGGTGGCCGCTCCCATCATCGCGCTCGTCTACGGCGAGAACGAGCTGCTCGCGCTCACGCTGGCGGCCGCGTACATGCCCGTCGCGTTCGCGCTTCAGGCGCCCACCTGGATCTTCTTCCGGCGAATGGACTTCATGCGCCAGCGGCTCCTGCTGGCGATCGGACCGGTGATCACGTTCGCGGTCGTAGTGACGCTCGCGGCGCTCGGTGTGGGTGTGTGGAGCCTCCTGATCGGGCCGGCGGTCGGCAACGCGGCCGCCGCGGCAGCGGCGATCGCGGTCTCGCCCTACCGGCTCGCGCTTCGCTTCGAGCGCTCGGCGGCGCGGCGCTACTTCAGCTTCTCCTGGCCGATCTTCGTGTCGAGCGCGGCGATGCTCGTGGTGCTCCAGGGGCAGCTGCTCGCGTTCGACATCTGGGGTGGCATCGCGGCGGTCGGGCACATCACGCTCGCCTACACGCTCACTCGCTACGCCGACCGCGCTGACCACGTCGTGGCCAGCACCATCTATCCCGCGATCTGTGCCGTGCGCGACCGGATCGACACGCTCGAGGAGCTGTTCGACAAGTCGAACCGCGCGGCGATGATCTGGTCGGTGCCGTTCTGCGCCGCGATCGTCCTGTTCGCGCCCGACCTGGTGCAGTTCGTGCTCGGCGGCGACGAGTGGGAGCCTGCCGTGGTGCTGCTCCAGGGCCTGGCGGTCGCGACCGCCCTCCAGCAGCTCGGGTTCAACTGGTTCTCGTTCTACAGGGCGCGTGGCGAGTCGAGGCCGCAGGCGGTCGAGGCGGCCGTGATGGCCGGTTGCTTCCTCGCGTTCGCGGTACCGGGGCTGGCGCTCTGGGGCGCCACCGGGTTCGTCGTGGGTCGGGCGCTCGTGTCGCTCGCGATGCTCGCCGTGCGCGCCCATTACGTGAAGCGGCTGCTGCCGCACGTGCGGCTGTGGATGCTCGGTGTGCGCGGCGTGCTGCCGGTGCTGCCAGGCGTGGCGGCGGCGCTTGCGCTCCGGCTGGTCCTCTGGGGCGGCGAGCGCCCGCTCTGGCAGGCGCTCTGCGAGCTCGCGCTGTTCATGGCGGTCACCGCGCTCGCCACGCGCGCGCTGGAGCGCGACCTGCTCCGCGAGTTCGTGCGCTACCTGCGCACCGGCAACCTCGCGCCGGCGGCCGCGTGAGGATCGGCCTCTACGACCCGCACCTCGCCACGCTCGGGGGCGGGGAGCGCTACTTCCTCGGCATCTTGGAGGAGGCGCTGGCGGTGCCGGATGCTTCGGTGGTCGTGCTCTCTCCGGAGCGGCCTGTGGTGCCGGCGTGGGAACGGCTTGGCTTCGAGGTCGACGACGGGGCGTTCGAGTGGGTGCCGGGCATGGACGCGGAGGTCACGGCGGCCTCTGGGGAGCTCGACCTGCTCGTGGCGATGGTGAACGAGGTGCCGCCGTTGAGCCACGCGCGCCGCTCCGTGGCGATGATCCAGTTCCCGCACCGCTCGCACACCGGCCCGCGCGGCCGGCTGCTGCGGGCGCTGGGGCGGAGCCGGGCCGCTGCCGCGCTCGCCTCGTACGAGCTGTTCCTCGTCAACTCCGAGTTCACCCGGGCTCATGTGCGCTCGCGGCTGGGGGTGGAGGCGGTGGTCGTGCCGCCACCGGTCGATCTTGCCCGAACCGCTGCATCGAAGGAGCCACTGGTGTTGTCGGTGGGCCGTTTCTTCAGTGACTGGCATTCGAAGAATCAGCACGTGCTCGTGGAGGCGTTCGCTGCGCTGGACGCGCCGGGCTGGAAGCTCGTGCTCGCGGGCGGCGCCGACGACCCGGCCTACGTGGAGCGCGTTCGCCGCGCCGCGGAGGGCCTGCCCGTGGAACTGCGCCTGGACGTTCCGCGCGACGAGCTGCTCGACCTCTACGCGCGCGCCTCGCTGTTCTGGCACGCGGCCGGGTTCGGCCAGGACGCGGATCGCCACCCGGAGCGGCTGGAGCACTTCGGCATAGCGACCGTGGAGGCGATGGCCCACGGCGCCGTGCCGCTGGTGTTCCCGGAGGGCGGCTCGGCCGAGCTTGTGGAGGACGGCGTGACCGGGCGCTGGTGGCGGTCTCCCGAGGAGCTGGCTGTCCGCACGCGCGAGCTGATCAGCGGTGACGGCGAGCGCGAGCGGCTCGCCGCGGCGGCGCGGTCGGCCTCGGAGCGCTACTCGGCGGACCGCTTCCGCTCGACGATCCGGGACCTCGTCCTGGGCCAATAGCTCAGGTGGATGACGATCGTTGCGGAATCCGCCACGTTTGTCATCCAGCTGGAAATTCAGCGGGAGAGGTCAGCGCGGTTTGGCCCAGCTGTGGCCGCGCAGCGAATGGGCGGGGACCGCCGACTCGATCGGCACGAGAGCACCCTCCCTCAATGCCCGCCGTTCGCGCCACATCGCGGGTAGGAGCGGCAGCGCGGCCCGAGCGCCGCGCAGATGTGACCCGAGCCGCCCGGCCCGCGCCGCATGCCAGGCCCAGCCGGCCTGTCGCCACGCCACGAGCGGCAGCCAGCGCCAGGGGAAGGAGCGCGCCACCAGCAGCAGCGTGTTGCGCTCGGCCCAGGCGTGGACCGGGCGCTCGGGCGGCGTTCCGGAGCCCTCGCCGGCGTGCAGCGCCACGGCGGGCTCGTACACGCAGGTCCAGCCGGCGAGCCGCAGCCGCAACGAGAGGTCGGCGTCCTCGAGGTAGAGGAAGAAGCGCTCGTCGAAGCCGCCCAGCTCGAGCACCGGCGCGCGCCGGTAGAGCGCGGCGCCGGCGCAGGCGCCGAAGATCTCCCCGGGGTCGTCGAAGCGGCCGTCGTCGCGCTCGAAGCGGCCGCGCTGCTCGCAGGCGCCGTCGCGCCGGAGGATGTCGCCGGCGTCGTAGACGAGCGCGGGGTCGTCCATGTCGAGCATCTTGGTCGCGACCGACGCCGCATCGGGCGAGCGCTCGAGCGCGGCCAGCGTCCGCGCCAGCCAGTCCGGCTCGAGCCGCACGTCCTGGTTTATCAGCGCGACCGTGTCCGTCGAGGCGGCGCGGAGCCCGACATTCGATGCCCCGGCGAAGCCTGTGTTGTTCGGTAGTTCGACGATGCGAACGTCCGGAAAGTGCTCGCGCACGTGCTCGGCGGAGCCGTCCGTCGAGCCGTTGTCCACGACGATCAGCTCGTCCGCGGGACGCGTCTGGGCGAGCAGCGAGTCGAGGCAGCCGTCGAGCCAGCGGCGCCCGTTCCAGCAGGGAATCACGAACGCGGCCGACAGGGGCATCCGGGGCGAGAGCATACGCTGCGCCCGGTGCCGTCCCTCCGGAGTAGCCGACTCCTGTCGCCAGCGCTGGCGGCACTCGCGTTTCTGCTGGCGTTCCTGCAGCGGCCGGGCGACGCGTACTCGGACACGCGACTCGAGCTGTCCGCCGACCCGTCGCTCTTCCTCGCGCGGGTGGGAGACGTGTGGAGCTCCACGACCGATCTCGGCCACGTGCAGAGCGGTCAGTTCGTGGGCTACCTGTTCCCGATGGGGCCGTGGTTCGCCGCGGCCGACGCGCTCGGGATCCCCATCTGGCTCGCGCAGCGGCTCTGGCTCGGCCTGCTGCTGGCGCTCGCCGCGTGGGGCGCAGTGCGGCTCATGGACGAGCTCTACCGGCGCGAGCGCGGCCTCGCGCACGTCGTGGCTGGGCTGTTCTTCATGCTCAACCCGTACACCGTCATCTTCACGAGCCGCGGCACGATCACGCTGCTCGCCTACGCGGCGCTGCCGTGGCTGATGCTCGCCGCGCACCGCGGCCTGGCGAACCCGCGCGGGTGGCGATGGCCGGCGGCGTTCGCGCTGATCCTGTCGCTGGCGGGCGGCGGGGTGAACGCCGGCGTGATCGCCTGGGCGCTCGTGGCGCCGGCCGCGCTGCTCGTCTACGAGGCGGCCGTGCTGCGGCGGCCATGGCGCGAGATCTGGAGCTTCGGCTGGCGAGCCGGCCTGCTCGCAGCCATCGCGTCGGCCTGGTGGGCCGTGCCGGTGCTCCTGCAGGGCCCGTACGGCGAGGAGTTCCTCTCGTTCACGGAGCAGCCGGGCACGATCTGGGGCACGGCGAGCCTGTCGGAGTCGATCCGGCTGCTCGGCTTCTGGGTGATGTACGTGGGCGTGGGCTTCGGCGTGACCGAGTCGTTTCTTCCGGCGGGCCCGACGTATCTCTTCAACGAGGGCGTGATCGTCGGCTCGTTCCTCGCCCCGCTGCTCGCGTTCGGCGGCGTGCTCGTCACGCGCCGCTGGCGCTACGCGCCCTTCTTCGTGCTGCTCGCGATCGGAGCGCTGCTCGTGATGTTCGCGGGCTTCCCGAACGGCACGCCCTTCAGGCGCTTCCTGCTGTTCGCCTACGAGCGCGTGGAGTCGCTCCAGTTCCTGCGGACCACCTACAAGATCGCGCCGCTGCTCGCGCTGAGCATGGCCTGCCTCGCGGGAGCGGCGGCCGCCGCGCTTGCCGCGCGGCGGCGCTGGCTCGCCGTGCCGGCGCTGCTCGTGCCGTTCGTGTTCGGCGCGCCGCTCGTGACGGGCGACGCCGTGGACGAGCGCCAGGCCTATGGCGAGGTGCCGGCCCACTGGCAAAACGCGATCGCCGACGCGGACCGCGACACGCCGCGCGACCGGCGCGTGGCCGTGCTGCCGGGAGAGCTGTTCGGCTACTACCGCTGGGGCGACACGATGGACCCGATCGGGCCGGCGCTGTCGCGGCGACCGCTGCTGATCCGCGAGATCGTGCCGTACGCCGACCGTCGCTCGAGCCAGCTCCAGGAGACGGCAGACGACCTGGTGCAGCAGGACCGGCTGGTCGCGGGGCAGCTGGAGCGGCTGCTGCGCCTGATGGGCGCGTCGACGGTGCTCGTGCCGACGGACGGGAGACCCGAGCGAAGCGGAGCGCTCGACCCGGCACGAGCCGAACGGGCGCTCGCGGCTGAGACCTGGATGCGGGAGCCGGCGCGCAGCTACGGCAACCGGCTCTCGCTGACGCCGGCGCGCGGGTGGGGCGGGCAGACGCTGGCTCTTCCCGAGCTGCGCCGCTTCCGGATCGAGGGCGCGGAGGCCGCCGTGCGCGCGCATCCGGTCGGCGGCGTCACGGTCCTCGACGGCGACGCCCACGGGATCGCCGCGCTCGCCGCGCACCGCGCGCTTCCCGCGGGCGCGCTCCGTTACGCGGGCGACCTCAGCTCGGCGGAGCTGCGCCAGGCGCTCCGGCGCGGCGGGACGCTCGTGCTCACGGACTCGAACCGGCGCAGGGTCGTGAACTCCGCGCGCCTGCGGCTCCGCTACGGGCCGACGCTCGGCCCCGAGGACGACATTTCGCCCGACTCGCCGACCTTCGAGCTGTTCGACAGGGAGTCGAACGACCGCCGCACGCTCGCGCTCTACAGCGGCCTGCGCGCGCTCGAGTCGCCGATCCAGGCGGGCCAGGCGATCTTCCCGGAGCACCGGCCCTTTGCCGCGGTGGACGGCGTCCGCTCCACCTCTTGGCTCGCCGACAAGAACCTCGACGCGGAGCAGCGCTGGATTGAGCTGCGCTTCCGCCGGCCGCTGAGGGCGCGGACGGTGCGGCTGTTCCCGCACTCCGACGCGCGCGGTGTGACCGCGTCCGTGAAGGTGTCGGAGAACGGCGGCGGCGAGCGCACGGTCGCGGTCGACCAGGGCTGGAACGAGATCGAGCTGAGCGGCAGGCCGCTGAGCTCGCTGCGGATTCGGATCGGCACGGTGCGCGGCCGCGAGCGAGGGCGAGGCGGGGGCGGGATCGATGAGCTGGAGCTGCCCGGACTCGACGTGCGCGAGACGCTGCGACTGCCCGTCGAGGCGGCGCGCGAGGCGAGCCGCGCCGACCTCTCGCATGCGCCGATCGAAGTGCTGCTCGAGCGCACCACGGCGGACTTCCCGTATCGCGCCGGCGCGGACGTGGCCGTGCCGCAGGCGCGCAGCCCGCTCGACGCTGTCGACCCGGAGCGCGGTCTCGCCAGGCGGGTGACGCTCCCCGAGCCGCGCGCGTTCGATCTGAGCGGGTGGGCGAGCGTCGACCCCACCGCGCCTGACGACGAGGTCGACCGGCTCGCGGGCGATAGCGCGGCCGCGGCCGCGCGGATGCGCAGCTCGAGTCGCTTCGAGGGCGTGCCCTCGAACAGGGCATCGTCGGCGTTCGACGGCGACCCCGAGACGGCCTGGGTCGGCGACCGCCTGCCCGGCGAGCGCCCCTGGATCGAGTGGCAGACCCGCCGGCCCGTGCGGCTGACCCGGTTGCGCCTCGCGCCGGGACCGGCGGAGCACACGACCGCCGCGCAGGTCCGGGTGTCCGAGCAGGGCGGTGCCTCTGTCACAGCCGCGGTGGGCGGCGGCGGAGAAGTTCGGCTGCCGGGGGCGCTGTCGGGCCGCAGCTTCCGGGTGACGATCCTCGCGACCCACCCGGCGCGCGAGCCGGCCCGGCGGCTGCGCAGCGTGGCAATCGCGGAGGTGGAGGGCGCCGCGGTGGCCGCGCGCGGAGCGGACGCGGCCGGGGGCCGCGCGCGTTTCGATAGCGGCTGCGGCGCGCTAACCGTGGCGGGCGTGCCGGCTCGCGTGTCCGGCTCCGTCGAGGAGCTCGACTCAGGGCGGCCGCTCCGGCTGCGCGGCTGTGCGCCTGTGCGGCTTCCGGCCGGCGAGTCGAGCGTGTCGTCTCCGCCCGGCGCGGTGTTCCGCGCGGACCAGCTTCGCCTGGCCTCGGCCGCTCCCGAGCCGCTCTCGGCAGCGGCCGCGCCTCGGGTGACCGACTCCGGCGAGGGCTGGAACGGCAGCCGCGACGGCGTGCGCCTCGCGCTGAACGGGCCGGCGTGGCTCGTGCTCGCCGAGAGCTGGTCGAAGGGCTGGCACGCCTACTGCACCGCGCGCGGCGGCGACGAGCGCGACCTCGGCGCGCCCGAGCCGATCGACGGCTTCGCGACCGGCTGGCGCGCGCCCGCGGACTGCACCCAGGCCCGCTTCGCGTTCGCGCCCCAGAGGGCCGCAAACCTCGCCTACCTGCTCTCGCTGGCCGCGGTGGCCGCGATGCTGGCCTTCCTGCTCGCGGCCGGGTGGCGCCGCCGGCATGCGACCGCCGCCGGAGCGGCCGCGCGGGAGGACGCCGCGCGCGCCGATGCGCCCGCGCGGGAGGACGCCGCGGCCTCCCTCGACGCCGTGCCTGCGGCCGATCCGCTCGTCGTGCTCCCCTGGCGCTGGGCTGTCGCAGCGGCGGTTGCGGTCGGGCTCGCCGGCGGCTTCCTGTTCGCGCTGCGCGCCGGCGCGGTGCTCGTGCCGCTCACGCTGCTCGCTCTACGGGTCGGGCTGAACGTGCGCCGCCTGCTCGCGGTCGCGGCGCTCAGCATCGCCGCCCTGCCCGTCATCTATCTCGTCTTCCCCGGGCGCGACCGCGGCGGCAACGAGTTCGGCTACCCCAACGACCTCGTCGGCGCCCACTGGGTGGCGCTGCTCGCCGTGCTCTGCCTGCTGGGGGCGGGGCTCCTGCTGGCTACCCGGCTCAGGGCAGCTTCCGCATCCGGATCACGCAGTTCCACATCAGGACCTCGCGCACCAGCGGGATCCGGGCGATGAACCTGAGCCGCGGCCAGTAGCGCGGCTCCACGAGCTCGATCTCGACCCGCGGCAGCCCGCGCACGAAGCGCAGCATCTGGCCAACGTGCACCGCCCAGAGCGTCTCGCCGTAGGCGTGCTTGCGCGGCTTTCCGTGGAAGCGCTCGTACACGCGCGGGCCCAGCCGCGGGCCGAGGAAGTGGTACGGCGCCATCAGGTGCCCGCCCCAGGGCGAGTACCAGTTCGTCCACGACACGTACGCCCAGCCGCCCGGCCGCAGCACGCGCGCGATCTCCGCGACGACCGCCTCCGCGTCAGGAGTGTGCTCCAGCATGTTCGAGCAGAGCACCCCGTCGATCGTGCCCTCCTCGAACGGGAGCGCGGTGGCGTCCGCGATCAGCGCTCCCTCGGGCGGTTCGCCCGCGAGCGAGAGCTCCTCGAGGTCGTTGTCGACAGGGACCACGTCGGCGCCGCGCTCGCGCAGGGCACGGGTGTAGAAGCCCGGCCCGCAGCCGAGGTCGACGATGCGCTGGGCGCGCAGCGGCCCGTAGCGGCGCTCGAAGTCCTGCGCGGCCTCGGCGGCCAGCAGCGTGTAGAACGGCTCCGGGTCCTCGGCCTCGCGGCGCCAGAGCCGGAACAGCCGGATGAAGCGCTTCACGCGGGCGCGGGCGCGGGCGGCGACGGGGTGCGCAGCGAGAGGCCCAGCATCACCGCCGCGCAGACCAGCTGGAGCCCGAACAACACGAGCGCGATCTGGGTGAGGTTGGCCCCGACCGCGATCAGCAACAGGACCTCCGCGGCGGCGGCCGGCGCGAGCACGCCGATGAACGCGATGCGGCCGATCGCGAGCAGGTACTGCACCGCGAGGTACGCGCACGCGAGCAGCGCCATCGCGAGCCCGAGCCACGGAAGCGCGCCCGAGGCCTGCGTGAGGTCGTCGCCGAACACGGCGCCGAGCAGTGGCTTGGCGGCGACCGCGTAGACCAGGACCATCGGCACGCCCACGGCCGCGATCAGCGCCAGTGTGCGCAGCAGGATCGGCCGGCCGTCCTCGCCGCCGCGCACGCGCCGCGCCGCCTCGGGCAGCAGGTACATCCCGAGCCCGATGGCGACCCAGATGATCGCCTTCGCGGCCACCGCCGCCACGGCGTAGGAGCCGGCCGCGTCGCCGTCGGCCTCGTGCTTCACGACGATCACGTGCACCTCCTGGAGCGCGAACAGGAGCATCAGCCCGATCACGGGCGCCCAGGCGCCGGCCAGCAGGTCGCGCAGGCGCGTGCCCTCGCCGTGCGGCACAAGCGGGAACAGCCGCCCCGCGAGCAGCACCCCCATCGCGGCGAGCGAGAGAACGCTGCCGAGGAAGGCGCCGGTCACGTCGAGCCCCACGCCCACGAGCAGGAGCGCGAACGCGAGCCGCGCGCCGGCCTCGCCGACGATGCTCCACGCAACCGTCTTGTAGCGCTGGAGCCCCTGGAGCGCTCCGCGCTCGACCGACACGACCATCCACAGCATCGCCGTGACCGGCACGGCCGCGGCCGCCCACTCCTGGTCGACGTTCAGGATCGCCGCGAGCACGGGCCGCAGCGGTATGGCCGCCAGCGCCACGACGACAGTGGCGATCAGCAGGCGTCCGAGCCATTTTCGGACGCCCGCGCCGGCCTGCGCGTCGCCCGTCGCGACGCCGGTGCTCACCTCGCGCGCGACCGCGATCTGCAGCGCCGAGCCCGGCACCATGAGGATGATGAAGGCCGACAGGAGCGCCGCGAGCGAGCCGTAGTCGCTCGCCCCGAGCAGCCTGGCGAAGACGATCGTGAAGGCCAGCGCGATCACGTTGCCCGCGATCACCGACATCGCCAGACCGGCTGCGCGGCCGGTGTCGCCCTTCGCCAGCCCGCGGAACACGGACTCGGGCCGTGTCTCCGCCGCACGCTCCTCCTCGAGCACGGCCAGGTTGCGCTCCGCGGTCCGCTCCCAGGTGAACTCCTGCACGCGCTCGCGGGCGCGCTCGCCGAGCCGGTGGCGGAGCTGCTCGTCCTCGACGATCATGCGCGTCTTCTCCGTGAGCTCCTCCGGCGTGTGCGCCAGCAGCCCCGTCTCGCCGTCCGCGATCGACTCCGGCAGCCCGCCGACCGCCATCGCCACGCTCGGCGTCTCGCACGCCGCCGCCTCCATCACGGTGAGGCACCAACCCTCGGCCGACGACGCCGTCATGTTCACCCACGCGCGCTGGAACAGCTCCAGCTTCTTCTCCTCGGTCACGTGCCCGTGCATCAGCACGCGCGGCGCCAGCCCGCGCCGCGCGATCTCGTGCTCGATCACCTCACGGTGGTCGCCCTCGCCCGCCATCTCGAGCGTGGCCTCGGGGATCTGCTCGAGCACGTCGAGCAGCAGCTCAATCCGCTTGTAGCGCTTGAGCCGCCCGAGGTAGAGGAGCATCGGGTGGTCGGCGCGCGCGCCGGGCCGGAAGGCATCCAGCTCCACGCCGATGTAGTTCATGTCGACCCGCTCGCGCGGTATGCCGTGGGCCGCGATGTCGTCCGCGGCGGCGTTCGAGATGGTGAGGAAGCGCGAGCCGCGGTAGAGCAGCTTGAGCGGCGCCGTCTCGAGCGCCCAGGCGGCGATCTTGCCGGGCGTGCCCATCTCGCGCACGTAGTGGTCGCGGTGGATGTGGTGCACGAGCGTCACGCGCGGGGTGCGCGACCACAGCGGCGTGAGGAAGGTGATTCCGTTCACCACCTCGAGCATCACGTCGGGGTCCGGCACGAGCCCGCGCCACTGCTTCCAGATCGCGCGCGGGAAGACGGTGGAGCGCCCGCCCACACGGTGGATCGTCAGCTCGCCGGCCTGCTCGAAGCGCTCGCAGCCCTCGTAGCCGCACGCGATCACGGACACGCGGTGACCCCAGGCGAGCCAGCGCGTGACCTGGCCGTAGAGGTTCGTCCCGGTGCCGCCCCCCTGGGGATGCGTCCAGTCGCGGTCTGTGAGCACGAGGAGGTGCACGGGCCGAGCGTATAGCTTGAATCGCGTGTCGACCGCGCTTGCGACGGGCTCCGACGGCCTGAGGCGCTGCTCCTGGGGCGCCTCCACGCCAGACTATGAGCGGTACCACGACGGGGAGTGGGGGCGGCCGGTCCGAGACGACCGCGGGCTGTACGAGCGGCTCGTCCTGGAGGGCTTTCAGTCGGGCCTCTCCTGGCTGACGATCCTCCGCAAGCGCGACAACTTCCGTGCGGCCTTCGCCGATTTCGAGATCGAGGCGGTGGCCGCGTTCGACGGCCGCGATGTGGAGCGCCTGCTCGGCGACGCCGGGATCGTCCGCCACCGCGGGAAGATCGAGGCCGCGATCGCCAACGCGGTGGCGGCCCGCGCGCTGCACGAGGCCGGTGAGTCGCTCAGCGAGCTGATCTGGTCGCACGCGCCGTCGGGGCGCCGCCGCGCCCCGCGCTCGTTCGCCGACCTGCCGGCCGTCACGCCCGAGTCGACCGCGCTCGCGAAGGAGCTGAAGCGCCGCGGCTTCCGCTTCGTCGGTCCGACGACCGCCTACGCGGCCATGCAGGCCTGCGGACTCGTGAACGACCACCTGGCCGGCTGCTGGGTGCGGGCCGAGGTGGAAGCTCTATCCTCGCCCGCGGATGGATGAACAGGCTCTCACCGAGCGCCTGATCACCTACGACACCTCGACACTCGAGGGCATGCAGGCCGCGGCCGGCTTCGTGAAGGGCTGGCTCGAGGCGCGCGACGTGGCGGTGACGGGCACCATGCACAACGGCCGGCCCGTGCTGGCCGCGACGGTGGGCGCCGAAAGCGGCCCGACGGTCGTGCTGCACGGCCACCTCGACGTCGTGCCCGGCCACGAGAACCAGTTCGAGCCGCGCATCGAGGGCGACAGGCTGTTCGGGCGCGGCGCCTACGACATGAAGGGCGGGCTCGCGTCGATGATGTGCGCGGTCCACGACCTGGCCGCCCAGAGCGGCGTCCGCGTGCACTTCGTGTGCGTGTCCGACGAGGAGTCGGAGGAGGTCGAGGACCGCGGCACGGACGCGCTCGTCCGCGACGGCTACCTCGGCGACTTCGCGATCACCGGCGAGCCGACCGACCTCCACATCGGCATCCAGGCGAAGGGCGTGCTCGCCATGCGCATCGAGATCACGGGAAAGGCCGCGCACGGCTCGACGCCCTGGGAGGGCGACAACGCCGTCCTGAAGTCGATCGACGTCTTCCGCCGGATCGAGAGCCTTCCCTTCACGCGCGAGTCGTCGGACCTGTTCGACAGGCCGTCGATCAACCTCGGCCGGATCGTGGGCGGCGACGCGATGAACAAGGTCCCGGACCTGTGCGTGATCGACGTGGACGTGCGCTACCTCCCCGGCCAGGACCCCGACGCGATTCGCGCCGACGTCGAGCAGCTCCCGGACGCGCGCGTGACGAAGGTCTTCCACCGCCAGCCGGCGATAGTCGGGCGCGACAACGTCTACGTCCAGGCGCTCGGCGAGGCGATCTCACGCGTGGCCGAGCCCACCAGCGAGCGGCTCGGTGTGGGCCGCGACGGCGCCTCCGACGCGATCTCCTTCCTCGAGGCCGGCGTCCCGGCGGTCGAATGCGGGCCGTCCGGCGGCGGGCACCACGGGCCCGAGGAGTGGGTGTCGATCCGGTCGCTCGGCCAATATCGGGCCGCACTCGTGGAGTTCGTGAACCTGCTCCCGGCCCGGCTCGCGGCCGGCGGTGAGGACGACCGCCGCCTCAGGATCGCCTGATGCTCGACGACATACCCCGCCCCGGCCTCTGGAAGCGCCTCCTGATCGGCGCGTTCCTGGTGATCTTCGCCGCGGCCGGCGCCACGGCCGTCGCGGCGTTCCACGAGATCGACAAGGTCGTGGACGCGCTCGAGCTGAACCCCGAGCTGAAGCTGGGCAAGAACGCGCTGGCGGTCACCGATCCGGGCGAGCCGCAGACGCTCCTCATCCTCGGGTCGGACCGGCGGCCGAAGACGAACGGCGAAGGCGCGAGCGGGGCGCGCTCGGACACGATCATGCTGGTCCGGCTGAACCCGCACAAGGAGGCGACGGCGATCATGTCGCTGCCGCGCGACCTGAAGGTGCGCATCCCCGGGTACGGCGTGGACAAGATCAACGCCTCGTACGAGTTCGGCGGGCCCGCGCTCACGCTCAGGACGGTGCAGGACCTCACGGGGCTGCCGATCAACCACGTCATCAACGTCACCTTCAAGGGCTTCTGGCGCGCCGTGAACGCGATCGGCTGCGTCTACGCGGACGTCGACCGCGACTACTACAACGACAGCGCCGAGTACACGTTCATCGACATCAACCAGGGCTACCAGCGGCTGTGCGCGCGCAAGGCCCTCCAGTACGTGCGCTTCCGCCACACCGACGACGACCTGGTGCGGTCGGCGCGCCAGCAGGACTTCCTGCGCCAGTTGAAGCAGCAGGTGACCTACACCAAGCTGATCCAGAACAAGGACAGGCTCACGAAGATCTTCGGCCGCAACACGGCGACGGACGAGCGGCTCCGGAGCCGCTCGGAGGTTCTGCGGCTGCTGAAGCTCGCGGTGTTCTCTGCGGGTCAGCCGATCCAGGAGATCCACTTCGAGGGCGAGATCGGGCCGAGCTTCGTGGAGGCGTCGAATGCGCAGGTCAAGAACCTCGTCCAGAGGTTCCTCGACGTGAAGGAGTCGGCCGGCCCCCGTGGCGTCGCTCCCGGCGAGCGCCCGGCGAAGAAGCCGCGCAAGAAGCAGAAGCGCTCGGCGTCGTCGCTCGACCTCTACGACGCCTCGGTCACGGGCGAGGACCAGGGTCTCCAGGCCGTGCAGCAGGGCGCCGGCGGCTCGCTGCCCGTCCTCTACCCGACGCTGCTGCTCAACTCGTCGCAGTTCGCCTACGGGCCGCGCGTCTACAAGCTGCGCGACACGGACGGGAACAAGCACGGCGCGTACCGGATGGTCATGCGGCGCACGAACGCCAACGGCGAGTACTACGGGCTCCAGGGCACCACGTGGAAGGACCCGCCGATCCTCGACGCCCCGAGCGAGAAGCGCACGGTGGGTGGCCGCGAATACGAGCTGCATTTCGCGGGTGACCGGCTGCGGCTGGTGGCCTGGCGCACGTCCAAGGCGGCCTACTGGGTGTCAAACACGCTGCTCCAGACGCTGACCAAGCGGCAGATGATGGCCATCGCGCGCTCGGCCAGGCGCTGCTGCTAGATAGCCTCCCCGGCCGTCATGGACAGGGAACCGATAGGCGTCATCGGCGTCGGCTGGGTCGGGCTGGTGACAGCCGCCTGCTTCGCCGAGCTGGGCCACGAGGTGTGGGCGCGCGACATCCTGCCAGAGAAGGTGGAGTCGCTCTCGCGCGGCGAGGTGCCGATCCACGAGCCTGGCCTGCCCGAGCTCGTGCAGAAGAACGCCGAGCGCATCCACTTCACGACCGACATGGGCGACGTGCTCAAGAACGCCCAGCTCCTGTTCGTGTGCGTCGACACGCCGCCCACCTACTCGGGCGATGCGGACCTGTCGCGCGTCGAGGCCGTGATCGGCGAGCTGGGCGACTCCAAGGAGCACGCGCTCGTCATGAAGAGCACCGTGCCGGTTGGAACCGGGCGCTCGATCCAGCGCCGCCGCGAGGGGGTCGGCTACGTGTCGAACCCGGAGTTCCTGAAGGAGGGGAGCGCGGTCGAGGACTTCATGCACCCGGACCGGGTCGTGGTGGGCGCTAACCCGGAGTCCGACCAGTACGCCGACCGCGTCGAGGCGCTCTACGCGCCGCTCGGCGCCGAGGTCGTGCGCACCGACGTGGCGAGCGCCGAGATGATCAAGCTCGCCTCGAACGCCTTCCTCGCCACCAAGATCAGCTTCATCAACGAGATCGCGAACGTGTCCGAGGAGCTCGGCGCGGACGTGCGCGAGGTCGCGCGCGGGATGGGGCTCGACGACCGCATCGGGCCGAAGTTCCTGCAGGCGGGCGTGGGCTTCGGCGGCTCCTGCTTCCCGAAGGACGTGCAGGCGCTCAAGCAGCTCGCGGGGAACACCGGCTACCACTTCCAGCTGCTCACCGCGGTGGTGGAGGTGAACGAGCTCCAGAAGCGGCGCACGATCAGCAAGCTGCAGAAGCACCTGGGTTCGCTCGCGGGCAAGGAGATCGCGCTGCTCGGCGTGGCCTTCAAGCCGAACACCGACGACGTGCGCGAGGCCACCAGCCTCGTGCTTGCCGGACGGCTGGCGGGGGAGGGCGCGAGCGTGCGAGCGTACGACCCCGTGGCGGGCGAAAAGGCAGAGGACATGCTCGCGGGCGCGAGCATCGCCGGGTCCGCGCTCGAGGCCGTGGACGGCGCGGACGCCGCCGTGCTCGTGACCGAGTGGCCCGAGTTCCGCGAGCTCGACTGGACCGGCGAGGTGAAGCGCCGCATGCGCGTGCCGCTGGTGGTGGACGGGCGCAACTTCCTGGACCGCGAGGCGCTCGTTGCCGCGGGCTTCACGTACGAGGGGATCGGCCGGTAGGCGTGCAGGCGCTGGTGCTCGCTGGCGGCGAGGGCACGCGGCTGCGGCCGCTGACGTACACCACTCCGAAGCCTGTGATGCCGCTGGCGGGGCAGCCGTTTCTGTCGTTCATGCTCGCCTGGGCACGCTCACACGGCGTGGACGAGGTGATCCTCTCCTGCGGCTTCATGTCGGAGGCCGTGAGGCTCGTGCTCGGTGACATCTACGACGGCATGCGCCTGCGCTACGTGGTCGAGGACGAGCCGCTCGGGACGGCGGGGCCGGTGCGGCTGGCCTACGACGAGGGCGTCCTCGAGGAGCGCCTGCTCGTGCTGAACGGCGACGTGCTCACGGACATCGACCTGACCGCCGAGCTGCGCGAGCACGAGGCGCGCGGCGCGCGGGCGACGCTCGCGCTCTACCCGGTGGAGGACACGTCGAGCTATGGCGTTGTGCCGACGGCGGAGGACGGTGCGGTCGAGGCGTTCATCGAGAAGGGCGGCGGCGACGCGCCCACGGACCGCATCAACGCTGGCGCGTACGTGATCGAGCGTGACCTGGTGGAGAGCATCCCGCCGGGCCGCGCGGTCTCGTTCGAGCGCGAGGTGTTCCCGGCGCTGGTCGGGAACGGGCTCTACGGGCACGAAGCCGCCGGCTACTGGATCGACATCGGGACGCCCGAGCGCTACCTCGAGGCGACCTGGGACCTGCTGGCGGGGCGCGTCGGCTCCACGCTTCCGCCGCGCGACGAGACCGGCTCGCTGATCTACCCCGGCTGCCTCGTCGCGGGCGCGCACATCGGCCCGCAGACCGTGCTCGGGCGGCACTGCTCGGTGGGCACCGACGCCCGCGTGGAACGCTCGGTGCTGCACGACCGCGTCCACGTGGGCGCCGACGCGTCGGTCACCGAGGCCGTGCTCGGCGAGCGCGTGCGGGTGGGAGAGCGAGCACAGGTGCTGGCCGGGGCGATGGTGGGGGCCGGGGCGGTCATTCCCCCCGACGCGGTGGTCCCGGCGGACGCTCGCATCGAACCGGGGGAGACGGTTGTCCTCGCTCGATAAGGACAGCATCGAGAGGGTGGATTCCGAGGGGATGCTCGGGGATGTCTTGGCGCAGCCGCTGCAGCTCGGCGATGCCCTGTGGCGGACGCAGTCGGCGGGCATCCGGCCGCACGACCGCCCGGGCGGCCTGGTCGTGTGCGGCATGGGCGGGTCTGCGATCGGCGGCGACTTGGCCAAGGCCGCCCTGGGCGATCGCGCGACGCGCCAGATAACCGTCGTGCGCGGCTACGCGCTCGAGTCGTGGACCCCGCCGGAGTCGCTCGTCCTGTGCGCGAGCTACTCGGGCGAGACCGAGGAGACGCTCGCGTGCTTCGAGGCTGCCGGCGCGGCCGGCGCCCAGCGGGTGGTGCTCACGACGGGCGGGACGCTCGCCGGTCTCGCGCGCGATGCCGGCGTGCCGGTGATCGGGGTGCCGGCGGGTATGCAGCCCCGCGCGGCCGTGGTGTACATGACGGTCGCTGCTCTGGAGTGCGCGGCTTTGTGCGGCGCCGCGCCGGGGCTTCATTCTGAGATCGATATGGCTGTCGCTCTTCTTGAACGACTCGTTGAGGAGTGGGGTCCGGCGGCTCCCGAGGATTCGCCGGCGAAGTCGGTTGCCGTGTCGCTTGACGGCACTCTTCCGGTGATCCATGGAGCGGCGAGCACCGTTGCCCCGGCGCGGCGCTGGAGCACGCAGATCAACGAGAACGCCGACTCGGCGGCCCTCTGGACCGAGCTCCCGGAGGCCAACCACAACCAGATCTGCGGTTGGGAGCGCGGACGCCGGATGGCGCCGCTCTCGGGCGTCTTCCTCTGCGACCCGGACCAGCACCCACGCGTGAAGCGCCACATGGACCTGGCCGCCGCGGAGCTCGAGCGCGCCGGCGCCCCCGCCGTGAAGGTCCACACCCGCGGCGAGAGCCGCCTCGAACGCGTCCTCTCCGCAGTCCTCCTGGGCGACCTCGTGAGCGTCTACATGGCCGTGCTCGCCGGCGTGGACCCGACGCCGACGCCGGCGCTCGCGCGCTTCAAGAGCGAGCTCTAGCCCGGGCCGACAATCCTGGATAGGGGTTGCTATAGGACCCCCAGGCAGGATTGTCGACCCGGGAGCCCAGGCGTAACCTTGACACGATCGTGGTAAGGTTGCGTTTGCGATGGAGGGGCTCACCATCAACGAGGCTGCTGAGACGACCGGTTGGTCGCCTCGAATGCTGCGCTACATCGAGAGCGCCGGCCTGATCGAGCCTCCGCGCACGCCGAAGGGCTACCGCATCTTCGGACCCGGCGAGCTGCAGCGCCTGCGCACGCTGCGCGAGCTGCTCGCCCGGTTCGACTGCGCGCTCTCCGACGTCGCGTTCGCCAGGCGCTACGCCTCCGATTCGGAGCTGCGCGCCGCCCTCGAGCACTGGTTCGAGCGGCGGCCGGAGCGGCCGGAGGGCGTCGCCTCTGACGACTGGCTCACCTGGGAACAGCGAAAGCACGAGCGCCTCCTCGCAACGGACACGCCCCCGAGACTCACGGAGACCACTGCCGCATGACCGTCACCGAGACGACGACCCACCAGGACTTCAAGGTCGCAGACCTTTCACTGGCCGAGTTCGGCCGCAAGGAGATCAAGCTCGCCGAGCACGAGATGCCCGGCCTGATGGCCATGCGCGAGGAGTACGGCGCGCAGCAGCCGCTGAAGGGAGCCAAGATCATGGGCTCCCTCCACATGACCGTCCAGACCGCGGTGCTGATCGAGACGCTGGTCGCCCTCGGCGCCGAGGTTCGCTGGTGCTCCTGCAACATCTTCTCGACTCAGGACCATGCCGCGGCGGCCATCGCCGAGGCGGGCATCCCGGTCTTCGCCTGGAAGGGCGAGACGCTCGAGGAGTACTGGTGGTGCACCGCCGAGGCGCTCGCATGGCCGACCGGCCAGGGCCCGACGCTGATCGTCGACGATGGCGGCGACGCCACCCTGCTGCTCCACAAGGGCCTCGACTTCTCGAAGACCGGCGTGCCGGCGTTCGACGCCGAGTCGGACTCGGAGGAGTACGGCGTCATCCTCGACCTGCTCCGCCGCGAGCTTCAGGCCGACAACGAGCGCTACGCGCGGCTCACCGCCGACATGCGCGGCGTCTCCGAGGAGACCACC
>JAXDIL010000163.1:0-12801 GCA_034664005.1 Thermoleophilaceae bacterium
CGCTCGAGTCCGGGGTCGGGAACGCCCACATCCTCGACGGCCGCCAGCCGCATTCGCTGCTGCTCGAGCTGTTCACCGACGAGGGAAGCGGCACGAAGCTGTGGCCCTAGCCGAGCTGCAGGCCCTCGAGCGCGACGCGCTCATGAACACGTACGCGCGGAACCCCGTGGAGTTCGTGCGCGGCGAGGGCACGCGGCTCTGGGACGACGAGGGCAACGAGTACCTCGACTTCCTCACCGGCATCTCGGTCGCCCAGCTGGGCCACTGCCACCCGCGCGTGGTCGAGGCCGTCTCAGAGCAGGCGGCCCGGCTCATGCACGTGGGCAACCTCTTCTACACGGAGCCCGGAATCACGCTGGCGAAGCGCCTCTCCGACGTCTCGCTCGGCGGCCGCGTGTTCCTCTGCAACTCCGGGGCCGAGGCGATCGAGTGTGCGCTCAAGCTCGCGCGGAAGCGCCGCAACGCCGGCGAGTTCGTCGTGATGGAGGGCGGCTTCCACGGGCGCACGATGGGCGCCCTGTCGGCCACGCCGCAGGAGTCGAAGCAGGCGCCCTTCGCGCCGCTCGTGCCCGGCTTCAGGGTCGTCCCGAGGGGCGACAGCGACGCGCTCCAGGCCGCCGTGAGCAAGCGCACCGCCGCGGTGCTGCTCGAGCCGATCCAGGGCGAGTCCGGGATCCACCCGGTCGAGCCGCACGTGCTGGCGGCCGCGCGCGAGGCCTGCGACGAGCAGGGCGCGCTCCTGATCTTCGACGAGATCCAGTGCGGCATGGGCCGCACCGGCACCCTCTGGGCACACCAGCAGCTCGGCGTGATGCCCGACGTGATGACCGTCGCGAAGGGCCTCGGCGGAGGGCTGCCGGTGGGCGCCTGCGTGACCAACCCGGCGACGGCCGACGTGCTCGAGCCGGGCGACCACGGCTCCACCTTCGCCGGCGGCCCGGTTATCGGCGCGGCGGCGAACGCAGTGCTCGACGTGGTGACCGAGGACGGCTTCCTCGACACGGTGCGCGACCGCGGCGACGAGCTGGCCGCCGGCCTCCGTGGCCTGGGCCTCGAGCCGCGCGGACTCGGCCTGATGGTGGGCTTCGACCTGCCCGACGCGCCCGACGTGGCGCGCCGGCTGCTGCTCGAGCACCGGCTCGTGGTCCACGCCACCGGCCCGGGGACGATCCGGATGCTGCCCCCACTCACGGTTACGGGTGACGAAATCGGTGAAGCCGTGTTACGAATGGGGACATGTATCTCCGCCTGACCGCCGCCGCCGCGGCCCTCTGCTGCCTCCTCGTCGCGGCAGCCCCCGTCTCCGCCACCCACTCAGCCTCCGCGACGGCCTCGCTGTCGATGGACGCGGCGAACCCGAACTGCAAGCTCGTCGAGAGGACCTACCGGACGAAGTGCAAGGGCAGCCGTGTCGTGCGCGTCGCGTGGAGCGTGAGCTGCGGGTACCCCGACCCGATCGTCAACGTGATCTTCTGGAACCCGCGGCCAGGCAAGTCGCCCGTCGAGATGATGAGCGAGGAGTACAGCGGCGAGACCAGTGGCGTGACCGTCAAGCGCGTCGGGGCGGGCACGAGGGTGTTCGCGACGGTGCACGTCTTCTGCGACGACCCCGGCGACGGCGATCTGATCGATGCTCACCGCGTCGAGGCCGACTCGCCGCCCACCGAGACCGCGTTCATCCCGCCGCGCCTCCTGAAGGTCGAGGCGATGGGGAACAGCTTCTGCGGGTTCCTGCCGACCCGGACGCAGCTCAGGTACGGCCTGCAGGCGCGCCAGACCTCGCGCTGGGACTATTCGCTGGTCTTCGACGAGGACTCGCTGCTCGGCATGAGCCGCTACAAGCACCCCGGCCGTGTGAGGACCCGCCTGCACGCTCGCGGCGCGGGTGTGAACTACAACGACATCGCGGCCCCGTGGGTGCCGGGCGTGATCGGCCGGATCCCGACCGCGGCCGGCACGACGTTCGTGCCGCGCCGCCCCGGGCCGCTCAAGGTCTGGGCGGTGATAGGTGGCGCCAAGACGAACGTCCTGACCCTGCGCGTGGTCCCGAGACGAGGCTGCTGACGATGCGGAAGCTGGTGGCCCTGGCGCTCCCACTGGCGTTTGTTGCGGTTGCGGCTCCGGCGTCCGCCCACCACCAGGCGACCGTCTCCTTCACGGCCAGCTCGCTCACGCTCGACCCGTCGAAGTGCGGCGACTACGAGCGCCGGCCGGTGTCCCGCTGCGACGGGACCCGGGTGGCCCGCGTCACCTGGAGCGGCACCTGCGGCGCTCGTCCGTTCGTGACCGTCAACTACTGGGCCTCGCGTGCCGGCGGTGGCAAGCCGATCGCCCTCGCGAGCGAGGACGTGGACGACCAGACCAGCGGCGTGACCGCGACGATCCTCGAGCCGGGCGCGCACGTGTACGCCACCGTGACGATGGACTGCTACTGGTCGGACCCGGACGGAACCGGGCCGGAGGCGCATTCCGTCCGCGCCACCACGCCGCCGACCGCCGAGGTCACCATTCCGCCGTGGCTCGCCGCGGTCGAGACAACCAAGGGCAACTACTGCAACTTCAACCCCGGTGGTCGCACGGTGTTGCAGGCGGGCCAGCGCGGCTCGATCGTCAACTTCGGCAGCGACTATCTCGACAAGTCGCTGCTCGGGGTCGGTCGCCGCACAAGGGCGGGTGTGCGCCAGCGCTGGGTCAACATGAGGGGACCGGGCGCTCGCCAGCGCAAGCATCCGGCGCTATTCCTGCTCCAGGAGTTCGGGCGCAAGGAGCCCTTCTCGGGGCTCCTGCGGGTCGCGCCGCGCCGGCCGGGCTGGCATAGGTTCTGGGAAGAGGTCGGCGGCGTGAGAACCAACACGCTCGCGATCAGAGCCGTTCCGAACCGCTGCTAGCCGAATCCGGCTCGGTAGGGTTGCCGCCCCGATGTCCGAGCCCCGCCACACCCTGATCAAGACCGCGTCGTACGAGGCCGAACCCGGCGAGGTGGGGCGCGTGCTGCTGCTCTACTCGGGCGGCCTCGACACGTCCGTGATGCTCAAGTGGATCCAGGACGAGTACGAGGCCGAGGTCGTGGCGCTCACCGTGAATCTCGGACAGCCGGGCGAGGACTACGACGTCGTGAAGGGCAAGGCGCTCCAGCTCGGCGCGCTCGACTGTCACGTCGTCGACGCGCGCGAGGAGTTCGCGCGCGACTACGTGCTCCCGGCGATCAAGGCGAACGCGCTCTACGGCGGTGGCTACCCGCTGTTCACCGCGCTCGGCCGGCCCCTGATCGCGAAGCTCGCCGTCGAGTACGCGCAGAAGACCGGCTGCGACACGATCGCCCACGGCTGCACCGGCAAGGGCAACGACCAGGTGCGAATCGAGTCGACCGTGATCGCGCTCGACCCGCAGATGAAGATCATCGCGCCCGTGCGCGGCTGGCAGATGGGCCGCGAGGAGGAGATCGCCTACGCGCGCGAGCACGGGATCCCGGTCAAGGGCGGGACGGAGGTGCCGCCCTACTCGATCGACGACAACCTCTGGGGCCGCTCCTCCGAGGGCGGCCCGATCGAGGACCTGGACGAGCCGCCGCACGACGACGTCTTCCAGCTCGTCACGCGGCCGGAGGAGGCGCCGGACGAGTCCGAGGACGTGGTGGTGGGCTTCGAGCGCGGCTGCCCCGTCTCGCTGAACGGCGAGCGGCTCGAGCTCGTGGAGCTGCTGGAGCGCGCGGGTGAGCTCGGCGCGCGCCACGGCGTGGGCATCGTGGACCACATCGAGGACCGCATCGTCGGGCTGAAGGTCCGCGACATCTACGAGGTGCCGGCGGCGGCGATCATCCTCACCGCTCACAAGGAGCTCGAGAAGCTGGTCGGCACGATCCACCAGAACAACTTCAAGCCGCATCTCGACGACCACTGGTCCTACCTCGTCTACGCGGGGCTCTGGTACGAGCCGCTCATCTCGGACCTGAACGCGCTGATGGACGCCGTGAACGAGCAGGTGACCGGCGAGATCACGATGCGGCTCTACAAGGGGAACGCGCGCGCGGTCGCGCGCAGGTCGCCCAACGCGCTCTACGACCCGGCGCTGGCCGGCTTCGGCGAGTCGGGCGGGCTCTTCTCCCAGCAGGCGAGCCCCGGCTTCATCGAGCTCTGGTCGCTGCAGTCGCGCATGGCGTACAACGTGCGGAAGCGGGGAAAGGGGGAGTCATGACGACACGCGGCTACACGGTGCTCGGCTGGCTCGCCTGGCAGGTCATCACGCGGGTGGCGCGGCGCAAGATCGAGCAGAACAGGGTGAAGCTCGGTGCGGCGGCCACGGTGTTCGCCGTGATCGCGGCCGGGATCCTCGCGGCGCGCGCCTCCGGCGACAGCTGACCCGACCCAGACTGGCGAAGCGCGCCCCTTTGGGGTAGCGTCGCCGCGTGCGCCGATACCTCGCCCTAGTGGGCACCCTCCTCCTGCTCGCCGTGGCCGCCCCCGCCGCCCTCGCGGACTCGATCGTCTACGAGAAGAACGGCAACGTCTGGCTCGCCAACCACGACGGGACGGGCCAGCGCCAGCTCACCTCCTCCGGCGGCTACTCCAAGCCGACCCAGGCGGACGACGGCACGATCGTGGCGGTCAAGGGCAAGCTGCTCCACCGGCTCGATCGCAGCGGGAAGCTGCTGAACCTGGCCGGCGACTCCAGCGGGACCGGCCCGATCACCCCGGCCCTCAGTCCGGACGCGTCGCTCGTCGCCTACAACTTCTTCAACACCGGGTCGATCACGCCGGGCTTCCGCACGGCGCTCTCGTACTCGAACCGCCAGACGAGCAACGACGAGATCTTCAACATCGGCGGCTGGAGCAACCCCTCCTGGATCGGCAACGGCATGGTGCTGATGTTCGACGGCTCCGAGACCTTCACCGGCGACACGCTGATCAAGACGCTCGGGGTCACGGCGACCCAGCCCTGGTACGAGGACGCGGGCATGGTGCTCACGGGCGGCGAGGTCGATGCCGGCCGGACGCGCCTCGCCGCGACCGACGGCGCGATCATCCGGCTCTATCGCCTGAACGCGCCGCCTCCAGCCATCGCGGTCGAGCCGCGCTGCGACCTCTCGAACCCCACGGGCAGCTTCTTCCGCCCGACCTGGTCCCCGGATGGCCGCTCGCTGGCCTGGCAGGAGGACGACGGCATCTGGGCGGCGGACATCGACCTCGACAACTGCACCGCCACCCAGCCCGAGCCCATCGTCGCCGGGGGCAAGGCGCCCGATTGGGGTCCGGTGGCCGCAGGCCGGCGGCTGTCCGCCACGGCGCCGAAGCGGGTCACGCTCGGCGCGCTCCTGAAGGGGCTCAGGCTGAGGGTCAACTGCCAGTGCACGGTCAGCGCCACCATGCTGCTCGCGAAGAAGCCGATCGGCAAGGCGAAGAGGGTGGTCTCACGTGCGACCACCCTGAAGGTGAAGCCCAATGCGAAGGGCAGGGCACGCCTGCGTCGCGGCGGGACGCGCGTGACCGTCGTCATCGGCGGCGGTGGCCGCTTCGTAACGCGCAAGGTGAGGGTCGTCCGATGAGACGCGTGCTGGCCGGTCTGCGGGGCGCGCTGTCGGACTGGAACGTCTACTGGGCCGGCATCCCGGAGAACTGCCCGCCGGGGCTGCCGGAGACGGGGCCGGACGCGATCGATACCAGCGACTGCGGACCCACCGTCAAGGGCAAGCTCGTGTCGCACCTCATCGTCCACCGCGGCCGCCTGGCGCTCCTGGCCTACTTCGACCCTGCCGGCAAGCCCGATCCGATCGGGTGTCCCGACCCCAGCGGCGTGTCCGTGGCGGCGAGCGCGGCCGGTCCCGCCAAGCGCCGCGACGTGCTTGACCTGATCCGCTCGAAGCGCGTGCGCAGCATCGAGCTCGGTGCGAGCGTGACCAACAAGAAGCTCACGTCGAAGGAGCTCGGCGGGCCGGGCGAGGGGACCGACCTCCGCTCGGCGGGCGGGGACTATGACGCGCTGTGGAAGGTGAAGCTGACGAGGATCTCCGGCTGAGCGCCGGGCGGCTGCTCGCGCGCGGTCATGATCGCGTACCACTTTTGGGTTGTGCGATGTGCCATTCCGGGTTAGTCTCGCCGCTCGCCCATGTCGAGCACCGAAGTCGTCGAGTCATATCTGCGCGGTGAGATCAGCCGCCGCACCCTCGTCCGCCGCCTGGTAGCGGCGGGCGTGTCGCTCGGCGCCGCGGCGGCGTATGCGGAGCTCCTTCGCCCGAACTGGGCCTTCGCATCGCAAACCGCGGCGCTCGACCACTACGGCCATTACAACCACTACGAGCCGCCGCCCCAGCAGGAGCAGCCGACGCCGCAGCCGGTGAACCCGAGCCCGGAGGGCCCGCCGCCGGATACGGCCGGGCCGTCCACGGCCATGAAGGTCTCGAAGCTGAGCCTCGCGACCTTCCTCGTGACGGGCCGGCTCGTGATCCGCTTCACCTCGAACGAGGCCAGCACGGTCACGATCGCCGCGACCATGGCGCTAGCCAAGGGGTCCGAGGCCGCGCGCCGGGTGGTCGTTGCCCGTGGCTCCGCGAGGTTCGCGCGCGCCGGCTCCAAGCCCATCCGCCTGAAGCTGACGCGCGCGGGTCGCAAGGCACTCCGGAAGCGCCGGCGGGCGACGCTCAGGCTGGCGGCGCGAGCCGTCGACGCCGCCGGCAACGCCAGCAGCCGCACGCTGACGCTCAAGCTGCGCTGAGGCTGCGCGCGCCGGGGCGCTTCGCGATCGCGAAGACCTGCTCCAGCAGCGTCCAGGGTGGCTCGCCGCCGCCCGGGATACGCCAGAACGAGACGCCGCGCAGCCCGAGCGCCCGCACGAGGTCCAGTTTCGCCGCGAGCGAGCGCTCGTCCTCGAACCAGACCAGGTGCTCGCCGCCGTCGTCGTCGCGGTAGCGGAAGTAGGCGCTCTGGCGCTCCGTGTCGTACTCCACGGCCGCGCCTCGGGCGTGGGCGAGGGCGAGCGCCTCGGTCAGGCGGAGTGAGCGGGCGTTCTCGCCTCCGGACGTGTGCGGAAGCGCCCAGTCGTAGCCGTACAGGGGGATCCCGAGCAGCAGCTTCTCGCGCGGGATCTCGTCCAGCGCGTACCTGAGCACCTCTCGCACCTCGTCCAGCGGCGCCACGGGGCCGGGCGGCGCGCCGCGGCGGCCCCACTCGTAGGCCATGATCACCACGCGGTCGGCGACCTTGCCGTGCAGCCGGTAATCGTGCGCGCCGTGCCAGATCCCGCCCTGGCCGGACTGGTACTTCGGCGCGATCGCGGTCGACAGGAGGCGGCCTGCGGCGTGCTGGCGCTCGGCGGCGCGCCGCAGGAACTCCGCGTAGCCGCCGGCATCGGTGGGGCGGAGCCGCTCGAAGTCGAGGTTCAGGCCGCGGTAGCCGCGCTCCTCGCAGAGCCGGTCGACCTGGTCGAGCAGGCGCTCCTGCGCCTCGGGGCGCTCGAGGAACGCTGTGGCAGCCTCGGTGTCGAATGCCCCGTCCTGCCTGGTGTTCGCGAGCACGAGGAGCGGCTCGGCGCCTCCGATCACCCCGAGCTCGCGCACCTCGGCGTCGTCCGGCGACACGACCGACCCGTCCGCAAGCGCCCGGTGGGCAAAGGGGGAGACGTAGGTGAGGTAGTCCGCCGCGATTTCGAGCTCCGCGGCATGCTCGCCGCCACGGGCCACGAGCGAGGGGAGGACGTACGCGTTGACCTCGATGGCCGTGGGGAAGCGCTCGAGCGTGCCGCGCGCGCCGGCGCCAAGGCCGGGCGCGGCCCGCCGGCGGCGGCCCGCCAGGATCCGCCACTTGCCGCGAGCCGGCCGCAGGATCTCGAACCAGGTGCCGGCGAGTGCCGCGAGCGCGCCGCCCAGGATCAGCGCGCGGCTGCGGCGATACTCCGGGCGCAGGTCGTCGCCCCAGCGCTCGACGTTCGCAGACAGTGCGCCGAGCCGGCGCCCGAGGTAGCGGACGCCGAACGGCCCGATCGTCCGCGCCAGCATGCCGCCCTGCCCCCGGTGCTCGTCGAGCAGGATCCGCCCGAGGCCACGTCCGCGCTGAAAATGGTGCCCGAGCAGCCGCACCGGATTCGTGCAGCGGCTGCGGTGCACGATCGTCACCTCGCTCGCGCGGTACGCCACCAGGCCGCGCCGGGTCAGCTCGACGTTGACGACGGTGTCCTCGCCCGCGCGCATGTCCTCTGGGAAGCCGCCCACCGCAACGAGCTGGTCGCGGATGTACGAGCAGTGTGCGGGCGGCCCCGTCAGGCGGCCGGACGGCCGGCTCGGCAGGACGCTCGAGTGGTCGAGGAAGTAGCTCGCCCAGCCGGAGCGCGTGCGCGTGCCGTTCAGCGTCGTGCCCGTGACCATCGGATAGCCGAGCTGGTGCGCGCCTATGCGTGCGGCCAGGCTTCCCTGGGGCAGCTCGACGTGCGAGCCGGGGAACGAGACGAACTCGCCGCGCGCGACCTCGAGGCCCGCATTGCGCGCCCGGCCGGGCAGCGCGCGCTCCCCGAGCTCGATCAGCCGGACCTGCGGGAACTGCTCGCGGACGACCGCCGCGGTCCGGTCGGTCCCGCTCACGACGACGATCACCTCGAACGGGTCCGGGCACTCCTGCTCGACCACAGCGCGGACCACGCCTTCGATCCGGTCCTCGTCGTTTCGTGAGATGACGATCGCCGACAGCACCGGGCCGTCGAGCTCCAGCGGGGGCTCGCCTGGGACGACCGGCAGTCCCGGCCGCCGCGGCTCCCAGGGCCGGACGTCGGTGGCCGCCTCGAGCAGGTTCGAGTAGTCGCGCTGGAACAGGTTGCCGGGGTCGGCCTGGACGTACTTGTCGAAGCGTGCGCGGCGCCGGTCGTCGGTCATGCCGCCGAGGTGCTGGATGCGCAGGGTGGTCTGGACGAAGCGGCGCCGGTCGATGCTGGTCGGCACAGGCACGAAATGCAGGCGCTCGTCCGGAAAGCGCTGTCCCGGCGCGTAGGCGAACAGGCGGTAGACCCAGAGGCCGTCGCGGTCGTAGTGCGCCAGGTCTCCGACGAGCCGGTGCACGCGGAAGCCGTATGCGGCGTCCGGCAGCGCCTCGCGGTCCACGAACCGCCTCAGCGCGGCCGCATCCGTGGCGTCGATGCGCTCGTCTGCGTCGAGCGAGAGGATCCAGTCCGGCTCGAGCTCCGCGGCCGCGGCGAGCAGGCGGTTCCGGTTCGTCGCGTCGTCCCAGCCGGCGTAGGTGTCGCGGCGCGGGTTCGCGAGGACCGTCTGGACGAGCGGTTCACGCTCGAGCAGCTCGCGCGTGTCGTCGGTGCTTCCGTCGTCGAGCGCCACGACCGCGTCCGCGAAGCGCCGCACCGACTCGAACCAGCCGGGGAGGTCGCCCGCGGCGTTCCGCGCGGGCAGGAGACACACGAGGCGGCCGGGACGGCCCGCACCGCCGGCGAACAGCACGGCCTGGCCGGGCCGCCGAGTCGTCCAGGCGGGGAGCGGTCCCTCCGGCCGTGCCGAGAGCCGACCGAAGTCCGTCGGCCAGTGCCGCTCCGGGTCCGCCTCGCGGTACTTCGCCAGCCGGTCTTCGAGGCGCTCCTCCGACTCCGCGCCGAGGTGACGCACCCGAAGCGTGGTTCGGATCCAGGCAGCGCGCGGTACGTCCGTTGGAACGGGGTCGAAGTGCAGCCGCTGTGGCGGGAAGCTCTGCCCCGGGCGCCATGCGAACAGGCGGTAGACCCAGGTGTAGCGCGGGTCGTAGCCCTGGGAATCCCAGATCCGGAAGTGCTGGAGCCCGTAGGCGCACGCCGGGATCGCGTCCGTGGCGACGAACTCGCGCAGCGCCGCGGCGTCCTCGGGGTCCATGCGCTCGTCGGCGTCGAGCGACACGATCCAGTCGGGCTGGAGCTCTCCGGCCGCCTCCAGCAGCCGGGCGCGGTTGGCCGCGTCGTCCCAGCCCGCGTAGGACGAGCGGCGCGGATTCTCGAGCAGCACCTCGACGAGCGGGCTGGCGGCGAGGAGCTCGCGCGTGGCGTCGGTGCTGCCGTCGTCGAGCGCCACCACCGCGTCGCAGACCGCCGCCGCGGAGTCGAGGAAGCCCGGGAGGTCCGCCTCGGCGTTGCGGGCCGGCAGCAGGCACACGATCCGCGGCGACTCCGCACGCGCGAGCTCCAGGAGCCGGTCGATGTCGAGGTTCCCGGGGCAGTCCTTCCGCGCGAGGAGCTCGCGGTGCCCGACGACGTGGTTGCGGTCGAGCGGGATCTCCCAGCTCCGCGCGATCCGTCGCAGAAGCTCCGCGCCCGCGCGGTACTGGGCCTCCGTCCGCGCGACGTCGAGCGGGTCGCCGCCGTCCTCGAACTCGATCCCGATCGTGTAGAGGTTCGGGTCGTCGCCGTCGAACAGCGGTGTGGTGGGCCCCTCGACTCGCCCGGCGTGGCGGGCGGTGTCGCCCTCGTCGACGAACTTCGCGACCCGGCCGTCGAGCCCCACGAGGTAGTGCGCGCTGACCCCGCTCTCGGCATTGGCGAACCACGCGACCGTAGACTCGAAGCTCCCGGCGTTCGTGTGCACCACGACGCCGCGCGGCCGCCTACCGCGCCGCCCGCGCTCGTACCCCGAGGCCTCCAGCCGTTGCACCCGCATCGCGAGTACAACGTAAGGGAGAAGTCCCCACGGCGCCCCCGGAATTTGCGGAATCGCCGGTCCGCGGCGTCCGCCACCGTGCTTAGGATCGGGTTCCCGCGATGAGCTTCGCCCATCTCCACGTGCACTCCGAATACTCGGTGCTTGACGGCGCCTGCCCCATCGACGCCCTCGCCGAGCGTGCCGCCGCCCTCGAGCAGCCGGCGCTCGGCCTGACCGACCACGGGGTGATGAATGGAGCGGTCGAGCACTACAAGGCGTGCAAGAAGCACGGGATCAAGCCGATCCTCGGCCTGGAGGCCTATTTCGTCGACGACCGCGCCACCCAGGCCGTCAAGTACGAGCGCAACCACCTGACGCTCCTTGCCGCGAGCGACGAGGGCTTCCGCAACCTCGTGAAGCTCAGCTCCGCGGGCTACCTGGAGGGCTACAAGCGCGGGAAGGCGAACGTCGACCTCGAGCTGCTGTCGCGCTACTCGGAGGGAGTCATCGCGCTCACCGGCTGCCTGCAGTCGCGCTTCTGCCGCCGCATCGTCGACGACATCCCGCACGAGGCGCGCGCGCACGTGGACCAGCTGATGCAGGTGTTCGGCCCGGAGGACGTCTACTTCGAGGTCCAGAAGAACGGCATCGCCGCCCAGGACAAGGCGAACGAGGCCATCGTGCGCGTCGCGCAGGAGGTGGGGCGCCCGATCGTGGCGACCGGCGACGTCCACTACCTGCGCCGCGAGGACTACGACAACCACAAGGCGCTCCTGTGCGTGCAGACGAAGAGCCTCCTGAGCGACCCCAAGCTCTCCTTCGACACCAACGAGTTCTATTTGAAGGACTCCGCCGAGATGGCGGCCGACTTCGGCGAGTGGCCCGAGTCGATCGCCACCACGCTCGAGATCGCGGAGCGCTGCGAGGTGGAGATCGAGCTGGGCAAGATGCTGATCCCGCGCTTCCCGGCGCCGGACGGCGAGGGCGAGGAGAGCTACCTGCGCCGCCTCGCGCTCGACGGGCTCCGCGAGCGCTACGGCGATCCGGTGCCCGCGGTGGCAATGGAGCGTCTCGAGATGGAGCTGGGCGTCATCGAGAAGATGGGGTTCGCGGCGTACTTCCTGATCGTCTGGGACTTCGTCAAGTTTGCGAAAGACAACGGGATCGCGGTCGGTCCCGGGCGTGGCTCCGCGGCCGGATCGATCGTCTCCTACGCGCTGCGCATCACCGACGTCGACCCGCTCGAGTACGACCTCCTGTTCGAGCGCTTCCTCAACGCGGAGCGCATCTCGATGCCGGATATCGACATCGACTTCTCGGTGAAGGGCCGCGAGCGCGTGATCCAGTACGTGGCCGACAAGTACGGCCGCGAATCGGTGGCGCAGATCGTGACCTTCGGCCGGATGTTCCCGCGCGCGGCCACGCGCGATGCCGCTCGTGTGCTGGGGCTCGACTACGGAGCCGGCGACCGCGTCGCGAAGCTGATCCCCGAGCCGGTCATGGGGCGTTCCAAGAGCTTCGACGAGTACCTCACAGAAGAGCCGGACCTCAGGCGGGCGTACGACTCCGATCCGGACGCCCGCCGCATCATCGACACCGCCAAAGGGCTCGAGGGCATCGTCCGCAACTCGTCGATCCACGCGGCGGCGGTGGTGATCGCGGACCGCCCGCTCACGGACATCGTGCCGCTCCAGCTCGCCGAGGACAAGACGGGCGGCACGGGGGAGAACGGCGAGCGCTCGTACCGGGTCGTCACGCAGTACTCGATGAAGCCGATCGAGGAGATCGGCCTGCTGAAGATGGACTTCCTGGGCCTGCGGAACCTCGACGTGATCGAGTCGGCCCTCGACATCATCGAGCGCTCCGCCGGGCAGCGGCCCGACATGGCCACGCTGCCGCTCGACGACCCGAAGACGTACGAGATGCTCGCCCGCGGCGACTCCGTCGGCGTCTTCCAGTTCGAGTCCGAGGGCATGCAGGAGGCACTGAAGAAGGTTCAGCCGACCGAGTTCGACGATCTCGTCGCGCTCGTCGCCCTGTACCGCCCGGGCGCGATGGACCAGATCCCCACATACGCGCGGGGCAAGCGCGACATCAACACGGTTTCCATCCCCGACGAGCGGCTCGAGACGATCACCGGCCCGACCTACGGCGTGATCCTGTACCAGGAGCAGGCCATGCAGATCTCCAAGATCATGGCCGGCTTCTCG
>JAXDIL010000168.1:0-15081 GCA_034664005.1 Thermoleophilaceae bacterium
TCCGGCACGAGCACGACGCGGCCCACGTCCGGCTCGACGCGGGCGAAGGCCGGCTCGACGCGGGCCAAGTCCTCGCGCTCGGGCTCCACGCGGGCGAAGGCCCGCTCGAAGTAGTCGTCGAAGGCTCGCCCGCCGGGACGTCCGGCGGGCGAGCTTTCCTTCGCGGGGCATGGACGCGTCCTCAGACGACAACCACACGGACGAGACCGAGAAGGAGCGGCTCGATCGCAACCTCGACGAGCTGCTCAGCGAGCTGCGCGTTGCGCTTCCGGGCGTGCAGGTCCTGTTCGCGTTCCTGCTCGTGGTCCCGTTCAACCAGCGCTTCCCCGAGCTCACGAGCTTCCAGCAGACCACCTACTTCGTGACGCTCCTGCTCGCCACGGCCGCGTCGGCGTGCCTGATCGCACCCACCGCGCACCACAGGATCGAGTTCCGCGCCCAGGACAAGAAGCGCATCGTCTTCGGCGCGACCCGGCTGGCGATCGTGGGCCTCACGCTCCTCGCGCTGGCCATGAGCGGCGCCGTGATGCTGATCACCGACTTCATCTATGCCACCACAACGGTGGCGATCACCACGGCCGCGGTGCTCCTCCTGTTCGCGCTGCTCTGGTACGCGATCCCGATCAAGCGCCTGCTCGACAGCCGCTAGCGAAGCGACCGCGCGAGCGCGACGGCGCGCGCGCGCCCGAACGCGCCCTCGAGCCTCACGAGCAGCCGTCCACGCTCGAGGAGCAGCACGTTCTGGGCGATGCGGAGCTCGTCCTCGGCGAACGGTCGCCCAGGCAGGCGGTAGAAGAAGTAGTGCGGCGCTCCCTCCAGCCAGACGGCGCGCTCGCCGTCGATGCGGAAGCGCTCCACGCGCGTGGCCTGGCCGGCGACCTTGCCGAAGTACGCGGGCGCGAGGTCGCCGCGGAACTCGTCGACCAGCAGGCCGAGACCAGTGCTCCGCGCCTCGGGCAGCCCCGGCCGCGCGCGGTAGCTGAGCGACACCCGCCCGCCGGGAACGTCGTGTCCCACGAACACCCCGTCGGGCGAACCCGCCGCGCGTGGCACGAGCGGTTCGAAGCCAAGCCGCCTGCCTGCCGCCGCGAGCGTGGTGCGCTCCCCGAGCCGCAGCGCGCTGGGCTCCTCCGTCGGCCCGGGCGGCAGCTGCTCGCGACGCTCGACCGTCGCGCCCTGGAGCCCGAACAGCTCGAGCACCGCGTCGCGAGCGCTCGGCACGGCCGCGACGACGCCGCCCGCGAGCACGAGCAGCGCCGCGAGCGCGATGGCAAGCGGCCGCCCGATCGGCAGCCTCCGCACAGGGGTGCGAGCAGGCTGGCGAAGGCGCGCACCAACGCCCGGTGCCAGGTCGGGCGTCTCCGGCCAGTCGAGCTCGCGTCCGAGCTGCGTGAGCCGGCGCTCGAGCTCGCTCATGCCTCGACCTCCCCGAGCTCCGACCTGAGCCGCCCGAGCGCGCGTGACACGCGCGACTTCACCGTTCCCCGGCGGCAGCCGAGCGCCGCCGCCGTCTCCGCCTCGGACAGCTCGAGCAGGTAGCGGCAGGCGATCGTCTCGCGCGCCGGGTCGGGCAGCCTGTCGATCGCCGCCAGCAGCTGCTCGCGCCGCTCGGAGTCGAGGAGCGCCGCCTCGGGCGACGGGACCGCGTCGTCCGGGCGACGCTCCTCGGCCACGCGCTGCACGAGCCCGGCACGGCGGCCGGCGGAGCGCACTCGGTTGCGGGCCTCGTTCGCGACGATGGCGAGCAGCCAGGGCCGGAACGGAGCGCCCTCGCGAAAGCGCCCGAGCGCGGCGTGCGCCTTCACGAACGCGTCCTGCGCGGCCTCTTCGGCATCGGCGGTGGAACGCGTGATCACCCACGCGGTCCGGAACGCGATCGTCTGATGCAGTCTCACGATGTCCTCATAGGCGTCCGACTCGCCCCGCTTTGCGCGGGCAACGAGCTGCGCCTCCTGTGGTGGCCGGTCCTCCACCGTGCAGGTACTACAACGGGTACGGCGGACCGGTTCCGGACTCCCCGTATCCTTGGCTGCTCGCCGGACCCGCCCTAGCCCTTGACCACGCAACTCATCGAATCGTTCCGCATCGAGAGGGAGACCCTCTGGGTGCGACCGTGCTCCGCGTTCGGAAGCCGCTATCTCGCGGACGACTTCTGGGTCACCTACGGCGAGGACATCGACCTCGAGTCGGTGACCGAGGCGGTCGCGCTCATGCCGTTCGCGCTGAACGTGGCGCCTGTGGCGTGGGCGTCCGGGGAGCGCTGGGCCGTGCCGGAGCTCGACGCCGTGCAGGCCGCGTCGCTGCCCGCGGCCCGCGAGGCCTTCCGGCGCTGGTATCCCGATGCCAACTGGGACGGCGAGCTCGAGGCGGAGCGCACCAGTGAGATGGCGGGGGCCGCAGGACCCGACGTCATCATCTTCAGCGGCGGGCTCGACTCCACCTACAGCGCGCTGAGCCAGCCGCCCGGCGCGACGCTGCTGCTGCTGCGTGGCCTCGACATAGCGCTCGACAACGGGCCTGGCTGGGCACGCGTGCGGCGCGAGGCGCAGGCGCTCGCCACCCGGGCCGGCCATAGGCTCGTGACCGCGGAGACGAGCCTCAAGCGGCACCTCCGCAAGGACGCCGTCGACCTCCTCCACCGCGGCGCCAACGGCTGGTGGGTTCAGGTGCAGTTCGGCCTGGCGCTGGCGGGCGTGGCGATCCCGGTCGCGGCCGCCACGGGTGGGAGGCGGGTGCTCGTGCCCTCGTCGCTGTCCCGGCACGCGATGATGCCGCTCGGCTCGGCGCCCGAGGTCGAGGAGAACGCCCGCTGGAGCGGCGGCGAGGTCGTGCACCACGGGTTCGAGCTCACGCGCCACGACAAGCTCCGCTGGGTGCTCGAGCGCTGCGACGAGATCGGCCCGGTGTTCCTGCGCGTGTGTTACTCGATCCCGCACGGCGCGGGCGGCAACTGCCTCAGCTGCGAGAAGTGCCTGCGAACCGCGGTGGCGCTGATGATCGAGGGACACGACCCGCTGCCGTTCGGACTCCCGATCGCGCCGCGTGAGGTGGAGAACCGGCTGCGCGACGGATTCGAGAGCGGCAGGTTCGAGCGCATCGAGGCCCTCGAGCCACTCTGGACGGACCTGCGTGAGCGCGCCGACGAGCACCCGGGGCTGCTCTCCGATGGCTTCCGCGACTGGTTGGTGGCCCACACGAGCGGCACCTTCGCGAAAGACACGCTGCGCGTCGCATGAAGATCGTCGTCACGAACTCCGTCTCCATGAATGGAGGTGACGCTGCGATCCTCGAGGGCGTCGGCGTGATCCTGCGGCGCGCGCTCGGCGACGAGCTGGACATCACCGTCCACGACGACCACCCCGTCGAGGCGGACGCCCGGCTTCCCTTCGACGTGCGGCCACAGCTTCAGTCGGTGGCCGGGCGGGCGCGCTCGCCGTGGTCGCTGCGGCGGCGGCTCGCCAACGAGGAGCAGCGCGCCGTGCTCGACCGCTACGCGTCCGCCGACCTGATCCTGAGCACCGGCGGCACCTACCTCACCGACAACTACGACGTCGAGCGGCGCATCCGCGAGTTCGAGCTCGCGAGCGCGCTCAGGCGGCCGCTGATCCTGTTCACGCAATCGATAGGTCCGCTCTCGCGCCGCTCGACCAGACGGGCGCTCCGGCGGGGGCTCGCGGACGCGCTTCTCGTGCTGCTGCGCGACGAGCGCTCGCGGGCGGAGCTCGAGGGCGCCCGCGTGCGCGGGCCGCACACCGCGCTGGCCGCGGACGCCGCCTTCGCGCTCGCCGACCCCGAGGTGCTCGCCGCGGCCGCCGAGCCGCGCACGCCCGCGGAGCGCCCCGAGGTGGCCGTGTCGGTCAGGGCCTGGAGCCACTTCGCGAACGGCGATGGCGAGCTGCGCCTGGAGCGTTACCTCGAGGCCATCGCGCGGCTCGTGACGCACCTCGTGGAGCGCCGCGGCGCGCGCGTCACGTTCATCTCGACCTGCCAGGGGGAGCCGTCCTATCCACACGACGACTCTGTCGTGGCGGACGCGATCGCTGGCCGGCTGCCGGGGACCGTGTTGGCCGGGGTGCGGGTGGACCGCGAGCCCCACCAGCCACGCGAGCTGATCGAACGGCTCGGAGCGTTCGACCTCGTGGTGGCCACCCGCATGCACGCCGCGATCCTCGCGCTCGCGGGCGGTGCGCCCGTGCTGCCGATCGCCTACGAGCCGAAGATGACCGACCTCGCGGCCCAGCTCGCGCTGGACGGCGTGCTGCACGACATGGCAGCGATCTCGCCCGTCGCGCTGTGCGCGAGCGCGGACCTGTGGCTCGCCGAGCCGGGCGAGCTCCGCGCGTCACTGTTCGCTCGAGTCGAGCGGCAGCGGCGCAGCGCCCTCGAATCCGGCGAGCTGGTGCGGGAGGCACTCGGCCGGTGATCGTCGACGGCTTCGAGGAGAGGGAGCTGGATGGGCTCCTCGAGCGCTCCGCGCGCGTGAGGTGGAACGGCGGCGAGTTCCGCATGCGCTTCGCGGTGCCGCCCGAGCTCGCCCCGAAGGAGCTGGACGCGTCGCCGTTCATGTCGACGGCGCTGCTGCCCGCGATGGCGTTCCACGAGGACCTCGTCGTCGATGGCCCGGTGTCGCCGCTGCTCTTGCGCCAGGTGGACGCGATCATGCGCATCTACCACGGCTGGGCGCCTGGACTGAGGCGGTGCAGCGTGCGCGTCGCCGACGAGCGTGCGGGCGAGCCCGTGAAGGAGAGGCTCGGGTCGCTGTTCTCACGTGGTGTCGACTCGTTCTTCACGGCTCTGCACCCGCGCCCAACCGGCAACCCCGAGCTGCTCGTGTTCTGCTCGACGTTCGACCCCTTCGAGGAAGAGACCGCACGGGCGAAGCAGCGCAGCAGCGCGCGGGCCGCGGCGGCGGCGATCGGGCTGCCGCTTGCCGAGGTGCGGATGAACGTCCGCGAGCTGACCGAGCGGATCATCGACTTCGGAGATCTCCACGGCGCGGCTCTCGCCGCGCTCGCCCAATCGACCTCGGGCGGGCTTCGGCACGTGATCATTCCGTCGGCCTGGGGCACGTCTGAGTTCAGCGCCTGGGGCTGCAACCCGCTGCTGGACCCGCTCTTCAGCACCGAGACGATGCGCGTGGAGCACGACTCCGTGGCCTTCGGCCGGCTCGACAAGACCGCGTGGCTCGCGAGCGAACGGCCCGAGGTGTTCGCGCTGGCCGAGGTCTGCCAGGCAAATCACACCCAGGGCAACTGCGGTCGATGCGAGAAGTGCCTGATCACGGCGGTGGAGCTTTTGGCGGTGGGCGCCGCCGGCGCCATCCCCGGCCTCCCGGCCCGGCCTGATCCCGCTGCGATTCGCCGGATGCGGCCCCAGCCGGTCGGCCGCCGGCTCCAGCGGTTGAACCTTCACGGTGCTCTCGGGGCCACTCCGGCCCACGCCGAGTTGAAGGCCGCACTCGCGCACTCGCTGCGGCATACCGCGCGGCCCGGCGCGAGCGAGTGGATCCGGGCCGCGCGCGAGTGGCGCGGCGGGCTGCGCACGCGCCTCAACCCGGCGTACCCGCTCCACGGAAGCGTCGTGGCGAGCCATTGGATGAACAGGCTCCTGGAGGTGCTCCGGTACGGGCCGCCGCCGAACCGTCACGCGCCGCACGAACCACCCGGAATCGCCGCGCCCTGGGAGTCGCATGAGGAGGAGCGCACCGGCCTGCTGCGCGGGCTCGACCTCGGCGCGCACCGCCACGTCTACGCGGTGGGTGCCGCGCCGCGAGGTCAGCTGGTGGGCGAGCTCGGCGCCCTCGAGCGGACCGAGCAGCCCGGCACCCGACCGCTGTGGATCACCGCGGATCGCCGCGTGTCCCTCGCGGCCGATCCGCCGGAACGTGCCGCGGCTCCGCTCCGAGTGCGCCTGCGTTGGGCGGTCGCTCCGCTGGGCTGGCGCGAGTCCAACGCCCGCATGCGCGCCGCGACGCTCGGGAGCCGCCTGATCGAGCTGTCGCGCAGGCGCCAGGCCCCGCTCGCCGCGCCGCCGGGCTTCGAGCCGCGCAGCCCCGCCGGCTGGATCCACGCCGAGCCTGCGCCCGACCGGGTACCGCTCTACGCGGCCGCTCACGCGGCGACGGGCGACCAGCTCCTCACGCGCGACCCCGGCGAGGCCGCCGACATGGGCTTCGAGCCGGCCGAGCTGCTCGGCTACCTGGCCGCCGACGCGCCGGTGACCGGGCGGCTCGCGATGCAGCGGCTCGACGTTCCGTGGGCGTCGCGCCTCGGCAGGCACGCCCGCGACATCTGAGCGTCCGCCAGCCTCGCTCTAGACGAGCTGGCGGCTGCTCTCGAGCGAGCGCAGCAGGTCCACGAACTGCTCGGAGTAGCGGTCCGGGTCGTGCCGCTCGCGCACACGCTCGGACCCCGCGAGCGCCACCGAGCGCAGGTCGGCGGGGTCCATGCGAAGGACCCGGTCGAGCGCCGAGGCAAGCTCACCGAGGTCGTTTGGCTCGAACATGAAGCCGCTCCGGCCGTCCTCGATCAGCTCGGGCAGCCCGAACACGCGCGACGCCACGACGGGCCGCTCGAGGGCCATCGCCTCGATGATCGACAGCGGTAGCGATTCGACCGCGGACGCCAGCGCCGACACGTCCCCGAGCAGGTGCCAGGCGTACGCGTCGGGGGTGGCCGGCTCGATCCGGACCCTGGACTCCAGCGACATGGCCGCTACGTAGTCCCTGATCGCCTCGGGGTACGGGCCGGGCGTCTCGCCCACCAGATAGAGCTGCGCATCGGGATGATCGCCCGCGACGGCTGCGAAGGCCTGCGCGAGCAGGGCCTGCCCCTTGCGCGAGTTCATGGTCGCCATGCAGAGCACCACCCGCGCGTCCTCCGGCACGCCGCGGGCGCGCCGCTCGGCCTGCGGGTCGAACGAGTCCCGGCACCTGTCGAGCGCTTCGAACTCGATCCCGTACGGCAGCAGGACGGCCCGGTTCACGTCCACGTAGGGCTCGTACAGCCGGCGCGTGGCATCCGCCGCGAAGATCGTCGCGTCGACCTCGTCGAGCGACCGCTCGAGGCGCTCGAATACGTACTCGTGGTGGGGACTCCAGCCGTGCCCGACGCTCCACCACGTCGCCAGGTCGAAGCTCTCGTGAAGTGCCCAGGCCGTCGGAATGCCGAGCCGGTGCGTCAGGTCGGCCCCCATGAAGCAGTCCAGCGTGTTCACGAACGCGACCGAGTGGTCGCGCGGCTCGCACCATGCGCGCAGCTCCTCGAGGCGCCCCTCGTACTCGGCCGGCCCGAGCTTCGGGAAGGCCGACGTGACGTGAACCTCCGCGCCGGCGCGCTCGAGCACCTCGCGCCATGGGCCGTCGGCGAACGACACGACCGTGCAGTTCTCGAACCCGGACCGCTGGAGCCGCAGCACCTGGTCCACGAAGTAGCGCTGCGCGCCGCCGATGTCCAGGCGATGCGTGAAGGCCAGCAGGCCGCCCGGGTCGGGCCGACGGCCGGGGTTGGTCTTGGCGGGGTGGCCGTTGCTGGCGGCGGACGCGCCGTTGGCCCGCTCGATGTAGAGCCTCTGGCGGGTGCGGATGAGCTGCACGTCGTTCGACTCGAGGACGAGCGTGCCGCCGGCCATGCTCGTCACGACCGCGGTGATCGTCACGGGCTCGGCCCCGCGCGGCAGCTGGTGGCTCGACGGGATGAGCTCGAAGCCGGCGAGCACGACGTCGGGCACCTCTGCCGGGGGGAGGTGGCGCACGAGGTCGCGCCTCGGGAGGCCGAGCCGCGCCCGCCCGATCGGCTTCCCGTCCACGAACACCTCGATGCAGCGAACCGTGTCGCCGATGCCCACCGCCCATCCGGCGATGCGCGCGGTCTCGACCGTCATCTCTCCGCCCGCGCCTGGCAGCTCGAGCCCTCCGAGAAGCAGCCCGCCCTGCGTCTGAAAGGCACGCCCGAACTCGCGCGCCCATGGCACGTCCGCGGGCCGCAGCCCGAGCGCTCCCGTGAGGGGCGCGGCCGCGCGGAGGTGCCCGAGCAGGGTGGCCTCCACGTATCCGAGCGCGCCCGCCTCGGAGCGATCCGTCGTGAGCAGCTGATCGCCGCTCGCGGGATGGAGCGCCGAGTACAGCGGGCGTGTGCCGGCCTCCGGGTCGCGGTAGAGGTACCCGGCGCGATCTCCATCGCCGTCCGTGACCGCGCCGCGCCGGCTCCACGCCAGCTCAGCGACGCGCCGCGCGACCGCTCGCGCACGGACGCTGCGGCGGTGCTGCGACCAGCGGATCGGCGCGAGGGCGGAGGAGACAGCGCCGAGCGGCCGGGCTCGGCCCTGCAGTGCGTCGTACGAGTCCGTGACGATGCGCCCGTCTGGCGTCTGCCATACCGGGATGCCGTCTCGGGGCGGACGGGACGCGAGCGCCCCCAGCTCACCGGTGGGGTGGCCGTCCGGGAGCCGGCCCAGGCCGTACACGTGCCGGCGGGCCGACCGGTCGAGCGCCCGCACGAGACCTACGTATGGACCGCCCGGATCTATGCCGCCACCATTCTGTACACCGCTCGTGAGCTTAATCAGGGCGCGCGCACGCGAGGAGCCAGCGACGCAACTCCTCGGAGGCATGCTCGGGAAGATGCTCGCGCTCGATCGTGCGCCGCGCCTCGCTGCCGAGCCGCTCCGCGAGCCCCGGGTCGCGCCGCACGCGCAGGATCGCGTCGGCCAGCGCCTCCGGATCGTCAGGGGGCACGAGCAGCCCGCTCTTGCCGTCCTCGACGAGCTCGGATATGCCCACGACGTCCGTCGCGATCACGGGCAGCCCGCGTCCCATCGCCTCGAACAGGACCGTCGGCAGGCCGTCCCGGTCGCCGTCCGGAGCGATGCGGGACGGCACGACCACGACCGAGCAGCGGGCGTAGGCCTCCGAGACCTGGTCCGGCGGGCATGCGCCCCTGAACAGAACGTTCCCGTCGAGGCTGCGCGCGGCCGCGAGCTGCCCGAGCCCGATGAGCTCGGGGCCGTCGCCGAGCACCTCCGCACGCACGGGCTCCCCGCGGCGAGCCGCGATCGCGCAGGCCTCCACCAGCGTGTCTATGCCCTTCTTCGGCACGGCGCGGCCCACGGCGAGGACCGGCCCGTCGCGATCGACCCGTTCGAGCGGCTGGGTGGCGACGATCGCCGACAGCCGCCGCACCGGCAGGCCGGGCACGCGCGCCCGGAGCGCCTTCGCGTTGTACTCCGTGGGCGTGGCCACGCCGGCCGCGCCCTCGAGACGGCGCCGCAGGTGAGGAGCGTTGAAGTCGCTCCAGATGTCGTTGGCATGGGCGACGACCGCGAACGGAATCCCCGTGAGATCGGAGGCATCGCGGGCGTACTCGGCCGAGTAGTAGGCGAAGTGCACGAGCAGCAGATCCGCGCCGTCGCGGCCCGCCCTCGACGCGATCAGCCCGGCGCGCAGGAAGTGCCGGAAGCGCCGCTCGCGCCAGGCGCGCAGTGCCGCTCGCAGCCAGGCGCCGGGGCGGCGCGCCGCGAGCCGCGCGTGGGCGGCAAGCAGGTCGGTCCAGTCCGGCTCGTCCGGCATGCGCCGCACGGGGGCGCGCAGCTCGGCCAGCGCGGGGTCGCGCGGCTCGTCGAGCGGGCTCTCGAGCGTGTCGACCGAAACTGCCCAGCCGACGCGCTCGAGCTCGCGCATCTCACGCAGCACGAACGTCTCGCTGAGCTTGGGAAAGCGTATGAGCACGTAATGCACGCGCAGCGCTGCGGGCGGCATCGCCCGCCATAGTAGGCGCGTCGATGGCCGCCCCCACGAAGAGGACCTCGGTAATCATGCCCGCCTACGCGGCCGAGGCGACAGTGCGCGAGTCCGTGGAGAGCGCGCTCGCCCAGACCGTGAGCGACTTCGAGCTGCTCGTGGTGGACGACGCCTCCCCGGTGCCGGTGCATGACCTGCTCGCCGATCTACGCGACCCGCGCCTGCGCGTGATCCGGCGGGCGCGCAACGGCGGCGCCGCGGCGGCCCGGAACACGGCGCTGCGCCACGCGCGGGCGCCGCTCGTCTCCCAGCTCGACGCCGACGACATATGGGAGCCGGACTACCTGGAGCAGGTGCTGCCGCGCTTCGCCGATCCCGCAGTGGGACTCGTGTACACGAACGCGACGATCCTCGGCCATCCCACCGGTCACGACACCTACATCTTCGACCCGTCCCCGCATCCGATCGACCGCTTTCCGAAGCTGGCGGAGCAGAACCCCGTGCCGGCGCTCACAGCCACGATGCGTACCGACGCCGTGCGCGCCGTGGGCGGCTACGCGAGCTGGCTCCGCATGGCCCAGGACTACCACCTGTACCTGAAGCTCGCCGCGGCCGGGTGGCGCTTCGAGTACGTGGACTTAAAGCTCGCGCGCTTCCGCTGGCCGGAGCCGACCCGGGGCCAGACCTACGACAAGCGCAGGCACGAGCTCTACGAGCTGCGCATGTGGACGGCGTTCGCTCTTCGCCATCCGCTGACGCCCGGACCGCGGCGCCAGATGCGCAGGCGGCTGTGGAGCGAGGTCAAGCGCCTACGATTCGACCGGTGACGGGCCCAGCATCAAATACGCCTGTCGTTGCCGTCGACGACGTCTCGAAGACGTTCCGCATCCCCCACGAGCGCGTTTCGACGCTCAAGGAGCGGGCGCTTCACCCCTTTCGCCGCTCGACGCACGAGCGCTTCGAGGCGCTGCGCGGCGTCTCGTTCGCGGTCGAGCGCGGTGAGTTCTTCGGGATCGTCGGCCGCAACGGCTCGGGCAAGAGCACTCTCCTCAAGTGCATGGCGGGCATCTACCGCGCCGACAGCGGCGCGATCTACGTCAACGGGCGGATCTCGACCTTCATCGAGTTGGGCGTGGGCTTCAACCCGGAGCTCGCAGCCCGCGACAACGTCCTGATCAACGGCGTGATGCTCGGCCTCTCGCCGAAGGAGGCGCGCGAGCGCTACGACCGCGTCATGGACTTCGCCGAGCTGCGTGAGTTCGAGGACCTCAAGCTGAAGAACTACTCGTCCGGGATGCAGGTCCGGCTCGCGTTCTCGGTGCTGGTCCAGGTGGACGCCGACATCCTGCTGATCGACGAGGTCCTGGCGGTCGGCGACGTGAGCTTCCAGCAGAAGTGCTTCGACGTCTTCAACCGGCTGCGCGACGAGGGCAAGACGATCCTGTTCGTGACCCACGACATGGCCGCGGTGCGGCGCTTCTGCCACCGCGCCGTCCTGCTCGAGCGCGGCGAGGTGGTGCATATCGGGAAGCCGAGCGAGGTCGCGGCCTCGTACGTGGACCTCAGCTTCGGCGAGGGCGACGGCGCCGCCCTGCAGCGTGAGGGCGACCGAAGCGGCGACGGGTCGGCCGAGATCCTCGAGGCCTGGTGGGAGGACGAGCTGGGCGAGCGCCAGACGATGATCCACCAGGGCCGCCCCTGCTCGTTCCACGCGCGCGTTCGCTTCACGAACGCGGTCGACAACCCCGCCATCGCGGCGCTGTTCGGCAACGAGCGCCACGAGCCGCTCATGGCCACGTCCACGGACTGGAAGGAGAACGGCACCGGCAGCTTCGGGGCGGGCGAGGAGGTCGAGTTCTCCGTGCACATGGACATGGCGTTCGCGCCGGGCCGGGTGTACGCGACGGCCTGGGTGCTCCACGGCGGCCACCGCGTCATGGACCGGCGGCCGGAGTTCTCGTCCGTGGTCGTGGCGGGGGGCCACGTCTCGGGCGGCCTCGTGGACCTGCCTCACGACGTCCGGCTCGAGGCGGGCGAGCGGAGCTTCCAGAGCCAGGGAGGCGCGGTGTGAGCCAGCTCGACACCAGCGCACTCGGCAGACCGATCAAGGGGCCCTCGGCGTTGGGCACCGACCTGCGCCGGCTCGGCCACCTGTCGGTGACGCTCGCGATCCTGGAGTTCAAGCTCCGCTTCTTCGGCTCGGTGCTCGGCTACCTCTGGCAGCTGATGCGGCCGCTGCTCCTGTTCGGCGTGCTCTACGTGGTCTTCACCCAGTTCGTGCGGATCGGCGGGGACGTGCGCTTCTACCCGGCGATCCTGCTCACCGGCATCGTGTTGTTCACGTTCTTCTCGGACGCGACCAGCAGGTCGGTGACCTCCGTGTCCGACCGCGAGAACCTGGTGCGGAAGATCGAGTTCCCGCGCCTCGTCGTGCCGCTCGCCGTTCTCCTGGTGGCCTACTTCAACCTGGTCCTGAACCTCATCGCGGTACTCGTCTTCGTCCTCGCCACGGGAGTCGAGCCGCGCGTCGAGTGGCTGGCGCTCCCGCTGCTGTTGCTTCCGCTCGGACTGTTCGCCGGCGGACTCGCGATGCTGCTGTCCGCACTGTTCGTGCGCTTCAGGGACGTGCAGCCGATCTGGGAGGTCGTGCTCCAGGTGCTCTTCTACGCCTCGCCGATCCTCTACGTTCTCGACGTCCTGCCGGACGAGTTTCGGCACCCCGTCGTGTGGCTCAACCCGCTCGCCACCATCCTCGTGCAGTCACGCCACTCACTGATCGACGAAACCGCGCCAAACTCCTGGGATGCCGCAGGAGGCATGGTGTACCTGCTGATCCCGGGAGCGATCGTGCTCGGGGTGCTGGTGCTCGGCTTCTGGGTCTTTAACCGCGAGGCGCCGCGGATCGCGGAGGAGCTGTGACCGAACCCGAGCTCGATCCCGAGGAGCGCGCCCGCCGCGCCGAGGAGGCGCTCGCCGAGGTGATGGAGGAGCGCAACCGGCTCTGGGCGGAGCTCCAGAGCCGCAAGGCGGCCGAGGCCGACATCGAGTACTGGCAGAGCCGCGCGTCCGACATCGAGCGCTCGCGCTGGTGGCGAGCGGGCTTCCCGCTCCGGTACGCGAAGCGCTTCGCGAAGGACCCCGCCGGCATGCTCGAGGGCCGCGCCGCGGCCATCCGGCGGCGCCGGCGCGGCACGTGAGCGTAGTCACGGTCGCCATCCCGGTGCTGAACGGCGCCCGCTACCTCGACGAGGTGCTCGAGGCCGTGCGCGCGCAACGCCACGACCGCGAGCTGGAGATCCTGATCGTCGACTCGGGCTCGACGGACGGCTCGGTCGAGATCGCCCGCCGCCACGGCGCCGTCGTCCACGAGATCCCGAAGAGCGAGTTCTCGCATGGCGGCACCCGGAACCGCATGATGGGGCTCGCCCGCGGCGACCACGTGGCGTTCATCACCCAGGACGCGACGCCCGCCCACGACGGCTGGCTCGCCGCGCTGCTCGAGGGCTTCGAGCAGGCGTCGGACGTGGCTGCGGTGTTCGGCCCGCACGACCCGCGCCCGGACGCGAGCCACATGATCAAGTCCGAGATGGAGCGCCACTTCGCGAGCTGGGGCAACGGCGGCACGGAGATGGACGTGCAGCGGCTCGACAGCTCCCCGGAGGGGCTCGCCGAGTACAGGCGCTTTCCCGGCCAGCTCACCTTCTTCTCGGACGTGAACGGCGCTGTCGCGCGCTGGGCCTGGGAGCGAGTTCCCTACCGCGACGTCCCGTACGCGGAGGACCAGCTGCTCGGGCGCGAGCTGATCGAGGCGGGCTACGCGAAGGTCTTCCACCCCGACGCGCGCGTGCTCCATTCGCACGACTACCCGCCGATCGCGTTCTTCCGGCGCTACTTCGACGAGTTCCGCTCGCTGCGCGAGGTGCTCGGCTTCGTCCAGCCGTGGGGCCCGCGCCAGACGCTGCGCGACGTTCGCGGCCTCGTGGGCGCGGACAGGCGCTGGCTGCGCGAGCAGGGCGTCCGCGGCGCGCAGCTCGCGCGCCCGCTGCTCGTGTCGGGTCGCCATCATGCGGGGCGAATGGCCGGCTCGATCATCGGAACGCGCGCGGACCGTCTGCCTTCATGGCTGCGGCGGGCGCTGTCGCTCGAGGGCCGCGCGACGTTCACGCCGCACTCGGTGCCAGGCGGCCTGCTCGACTCGGGCGAGGCTCGGCTCGATACGGACTGGCCGTGGGAGTTCGTGCGCCGCGCCTACCCGCGCCGGCCGCTGCTCCTGGAGGACTCGGGCGGCGAGCCGGTGGGGACGCTCACGATCGCCTGGGTCGTGCCCCCCTGGAACGTCGGCTCGGGCGGACACACCACGATCTTCCGGCTCGTGCGCCAGCTGGAGCAGCGCGGCCACCGCTGCTCGATCCACCTGTTCGACCCCGACCGCCGCGAGTCGCGCTCGGGCGGCGAGCTGCGCGCGGAGATCCGCGAGCGCTTCGTGGAGCTGGACGCCCCGGTCTTCCGCGACCTGTCGCACTTCAGCGGCGCCGACGTGGCCATCGCGACCGAGTGGCGCACCGCCTTCCCCGTGCGGGACCTGCCCGGCTGCCGCGAGAAGGTCTACCTCGTCCAGGACGACGAGCCGCAGTTCTACCCGACCTCGGCGCAGTCGATCTGGGCCGAGGAGAGCTACCGCATGGGCTACCGCTGCATCGCCTACACGCCCTGGATGGCCGACATCCTGCGCGAGCGCTGGGGGCTCGAGGCGCGCTACTTCGAGTGCGGGACCGACACCGACGTGTACGAGTTCGCGGGCGAGGACGGCCGCGAGCCCGGACTGATCGCCGTGTACGCGCGCAAGGAGACGGAGCGGCGCGCGGTGGAGCTCGCCATCGCCGGCCTCGCCACGGCGTTCGAGCGGCGCCCGAGCCTGCGCGTGGTCGGCTTCGGCTCGATCCTGGGCGTGTCGGCCCCGTTCCCGCTGGAGGACTGGGGCGTCCGCCCGCCGCGCGAGCTGGCCGAGCTCTACCGCCGCGCGAGCGTGGGCGTCGTCTTCTCGCTCACGACCCACTCGCTCGTGGCGCACGAGATGATGGCCTCGGGCCTGCCGGTGGTCGAGCTCGAGGGCGACAACGTGGAGTCGGCGCTCGGGGGATCAGGCGAGCTCGTGGAGCTGTCCGAGCGGACCCCCGACGCCATCGCCGACGCCGTCGAGCGTCTGCTCGACGACCGCGAGCACGCCGCCGCGATGGCGCGCCGGGCGCGCGAGTTCGTGGAGGAGCGCACCTGGGAGCGCGCGGGCGACCAGGTGGAGGCGGCGCTGCTCGAGTTCCTCGGTCAGCCGAGGGCGCCCTCGAGCG
>JAXDIL010000175.1:0-2891 GCA_034664005.1 Thermoleophilaceae bacterium
CCGGTCGGCCCCTCGTAGCTCGGCGGCTCGAAGCCGAGCCGTTCCACGAGCACCTCGTCGGACGTGATGCCGGTGATCGACACGGGCCGGCTGTGTGGCACGTCGGCCAGCAGGGCGCCGAGCGTGATGATCATCTGCACGTCCAGCTCGCGAGCCGTCGACATGACGTCGTCGGTGAAGCGCCGCCAGCGCAGCGACGGCTCGACACCCTCCAGGAGCACGAGGTCAGCGTCCGCGCCGGGCACCGGCGCGACCGAGAACGAGTTCTCGGGCCACTCGATCTCGCGCACCTGCCCGTCGCCGAGCTTGACCGTGGGCCGCACGGCCGTGAAGTCGTAGAACTCCTCGGGATCGATCCCCGCGACCTCGCGCGCGTCGAACGAGTTCTTGATGTAGGAGATCGCCGCGGAAGCCGCCTCGCCCGCGTCGTTCCAGCCCTTGAACGCGCACACCATCACCGGTGCGCGCAGCTTGGGACGCTCCCGCCAGGACACGTCAGTCATCAACCTCACCGTACCCGACGTCCGATTCGAGGATCACGATTGGCGCGTGACGATTGCTGAACTGCGACCCGGCGGCGAGGTCGAGGGTGTCTTCGCGTGCACGCGAAAGGACCGCCTGACGGCCAAGAACGGCTCGCCCTACCTGGCCGTCGAGTTGCGCGACCGCACGGGCGCGATTCCCGGCCGCGCGTTCCGCGACGCCGACTTCCTCGCGGCCCAGTTCGAGCGTGGCGACCTCGTCGCCGTGCGGGGTCGGGTGGAGCGCTTCCGCGACGAGCTGCAGGTGGAGCTTCGTTCGATCAAGCGCGCCGCCGAGGAGGTGCCGGACCCGTCCGAGTTCCTCCCGGTGGCGTACCGCGACATGGAGGAGATGGAGGGCTTCCTCGAGCACCTCGCGCGCGAGGTGTACGACGCGGACCTGCGGGCGCTCCTCGACTCCTTCATCGGCGACGACGCATTTCGGGCCGAGTTCAGGCGCGCGCCCTGCACGCGCTCGGGCCACCACGCCTACCTCGGCGGCCTGCTCGAGCACACCGTCGCCGTCGCGACGCTCGCCTTCGAGACCTGCGCACTCCACCCGCGGCTGAACTCGGACCTGCTGCTCACCGCGGCCATCCTCCACGACGTGGGGAAGACGCTCGAGTTCCAGCTCGGCGCCGAGATCGCCCTCAGCGAGGCGGGTGCGCTCGTGGGGCACGTGACGCTCGGACAGCAGCTCGTCACGGAGCGCGCTCGGCGGCTCGACGGCTTCCCCGAGGCGAAGCTGCACGCCATCTCTCACTGCATCCTGGCCCACCACGGCCCGGACGCCCTGCCGGGCCGCCGCTTCCGTTCCGCTGAGGCACTGGCGCTGTACCGCCTGAATGCCCTGGATGCGGGCGTAAAGGGCGCTCTCGAGGGCGGCCTTGAGTGATCTGGACGAATAGGCGATAGCCACCCGCCTGCGGTCGCGCTTCGAGCTGCTAGCGCCGACCCGAACAGGAAGGTGTCGGTAGAAGAGTCGAGTCCCGCGACCGCCCAGGTGGACGCTGTCGAGGAGCTGCTGCGTCAGCTCGTCGATGCCCGCTTCGTGCTCACGGATCGTGACGGCGCCGTAACGCGCTGGAGCCGCCCCGCCGAGGAGCTGTTCGGCTGGCCCAGCGCGCGCATGCTCGGACGCCCACTCGTGGAGACGCTCGCCCTCTCCGGCGACCTCCCCGAGTTCGGCGGGGTGACCCAGACGATCGTTCGCCGCAAGGACGGCACCGAGCTCGAGCTGAAGCTCACCTTCGTGCCCGTCGGCATGAGCCAGAGCCTTGAGTTCAACGGCTTCCTGGAGGCGCTCGAGATCGCGGCGCCGCGCGGCGACGCGCTGCGGCGGCTGCAGCAGAGCCACCGCACGGTCGTCGACTGGGTGCACGCCGCGATGCGCGGCGAGGCCCATCTGGAGGAGGACGACCTCGCCGCGGGCACGATCGTCGCCTTCCGGCCGCTGGTCGAGCTGCCGCCCGCGCCGCCCGCGCCGACCGAGGAGGAGCTCGAGACGGAGCGAGTGACCACCGCGGCGGCGGGTCAGATCGCCGACGCCGTCGAGGCCGCGCTTGGCCGCTCCGACGCTCTCGAGCGCGCGCTCCAAGGGACCACCACGGATCTTCAGGAGGCACGCGACGAGGCCCTGACCGCCCGCGGCGAGATCACCGAGGCGGCCGGGAAGATCACGGCGCTCGGCAGTGAGCTCGCGGACACCCGGCGCGTGCTCGAGGAGATCCGGTCGCAGGCCGAGGATGAGCGCGAGCGCACGCGCGCCGCGGTCGCGGAGACGCGCGAGCTCGCCGAGCGGCTCGAGCGCGAGCTGGCCGGCACACCGCAGGCGCAGGAGCATCTGAGCGCACAACTCGAGGAGACGCGCGAGGCACTGGCCGAGCTGCGCGCCACGCGCGAGAAGGTCGACGCGCTCGAGGGCGAGCTGACCAAGGAGCGCGGCGCGGGCGAGGAACGCCGCCGGCTCGAGGGTGAGCTGCGCGAGACGCGCACGCGCGTGGACCAGCTCGAGGCCGCGCTCGCCGAAACGCGTGAGCGCGCCGGCGACGCGGACGCCCTGGACGCCGCACTCGGCGAGCTGCGCGGGCGCGTGGAGACGCTCGCCGGCGAGTTGGCGTCCGCGCGCGAGACGAGCGACGACGGCGAGCTCGACGAGCTGCGCCGCAGGCTCGCCGAGCTGGAGAGCGGCAGCGCCCAGGGGCCCGAGGAGCTGCGCGAGCGGCTCGCCACGGCCGTGGCGAGGCTCGACCAACTGGAGCGCGGGGTGGCGGGCGCCGCGCAGGGCACGGAGCTGAGCGCGGCCTGCTCGCGCGCTACGGCGACTTCGGCGGCGACCTGCTCCTCACGCTCGGCCGCGGCCTTCACCCG
>JAXDIL010000176.1:0-15250 GCA_034664005.1 Thermoleophilaceae bacterium
CCGGTCGGCCCCTCGTAGCTCGGCGGCTCGAAGCCGAGCCGTTCCACGAGCACCTCGTCGGACGTGATGCCGGTGATCGACACGGGCCGGCTGTGTGGCACGTCGGCCAGCAGGGCGCCGAGCGTGAGGAGCAGCTCGCCGCCGAAGTCGCCGAAGCGCGCGAGCAGGCCGCGCGGCACGAGGGCCTGCGCGAGGAGCTCGAGGGACTGCGGACCAAGCTCGAGTCGATCGCGGGCGACCGGATCGAGGAGCAGCGCAGCCTCTCCGGCCAGCTCGCCGACACGCACGCCAAGCTCGAGTCGCTTCAGCGCGCCGTCGGTGACGAGCACGGTCGGGCCGATGACATGCGGAAGCTCCTCGCCGACGTGCGTGAGGAGCTCGCCGACCTGCGCGCGGCGGCGGCCGCAACAGCGAACGGCGAGGCCAGCGGAGCGATGTCGACGGAGGCGATCGCCGCCGTCGAGCGGCTGACGTCACGCGCCGAGGAGGCCGCCGAGGCCGCACGCACCCACTCCGCTCGCGCCTCCGACGCCTCAGGCGACGCCGAGGCACGCGCCAGCCGGGCCGAGGAGGCCGCCGTGGCGGCCGAGGCTCAGGCCGTGCGCGCCTCCGACAGCGTCTCGAACGTCGAGGAGCGCGTGGCTCAGGCCGAGCAGGCGCTTGCGGGCGTGGAGGGCGAGCTCGCAAGCGCGCGCAGCACCGCCGAGGCCGTGAACGCGCGCGCCGCAGAGGCAGCGGAGGCGCTCGCCTCCGTCGAGACGCACGCGTCGCAGGCGCGCGAGACCGTCAGCGCCGTCGAGGCGCACGCGAGCCGCGCGGACGAGGCGGTGGCGGCCGCAGAGGCCCACGCGAGCCGCGCCGAGGCGACCGTGAGCGCTGTGGAGGCTCATGCGGGCCGAGCCGAGCAGGCGGCTGCGGGCGCCAGCGCCGAGGCCGCCCGCGTCGTGCAGGCCGTTGCTGACCAAAGGGCCGGCGCGCAGCGCGCCGAGCAGGCGGCGGAGCGCGCCGACACCGCGGTCGCTCGCGGCGACGAGCTGGCGGCGCGGATCGAGACCGACATCGAGCGTGCAGCCAAGGCCGCGACGACCGTCGAGCAGGCCATCGAGCGCGCAGAGGAGACAGCAGCAGGGGTTCGCAGGGACGCCTCGGAGGTCGAGGCGGCGGCCGGCCAGGTTCAGGCGGCGGTGCAGCGCAGCGCCGAGATCGCCGGCGAGGTCGAGGCGAAGGCCGCGCGCGTCGACGAACGCGCCGCCGGCGTCGAGCGCCAGGCCGAGCGCGCGGAGGCCGCCGTGACCGCCGCCGAGCGCCACCTCTCACGCGCCAACGAGGCAGCCGGCAGCGCCGACCGTCACGCCGCCCGCGCGGGCGAGCAGGCCGGCTCGGTCGAGGATTCGGCACGCCGGCTGGCCGACGCGGCGACAGCGGCCGAGCGCGAGGCCGAGCGTGCCCGCGCGGCCGCCGAGGCCGCGGCGACGGCGGCCGGAGCGGCCCGTCAGGCCGCCGACGAGGCCGGCGCCACCGCCCACGGCCACCGCGAGGAGCTGCGCGTCATCAGTCGCTACGAGGTACAGGCGGCCGCGGCCGCACAGGCGGCGGCAGCGGCCGGGGCACCGGCTCCGGCCGTGGGCCCCGGACCGGCCCTCGATCCCACCGCGGCCCCGGCGGCGGCTGCGCCGGCCGCCCCGGCCGTGCGCAAGCCGCTCTTCGCCCCGAAGGACAAGGGGCCGGCGCGCGAGCAGCGCCCGGGCTTCGACGACGCGAAGCAGCCGATGGCGAAGATCGGCCTCGACGGCCGCTTCCAGGAGCTGAACCAGGCCTTCACCGACCTCGTCGGCTACAGCGAGGCCGAGTTCCAGCAGGCCGTCTGGCCGCCGGTCATGGACCGGGCCAACCTCGACAAGCACCGCGAGCAGATGAAGGACATGCTCGCCGGCACCATCGAGGCGGCCGACATCAAGACCGGCTACGTGCACGCGCAGGGACTGCTCGTGCCGGTGGTCGGCACGCTGACGCTCGTGCGTGAGAACGGCGAGCCCGGCCACTTTCTGCTCGAGACTTCGCAGCCGTAGCGCTGCCCTGTCATTCTGAGCGGCCGTGATCATCCCGGACGCCGGCATGCTGCCGTGGTTCGAGCGGCTGCGTGACGAGGTACCGGAGCTCGAGCCGCTCGACGCTCACACCCACATCGGGTTCAACGACCCGGACGGCTACAGCTGCAGCCGTGAGGTGCTCGTGGGTGCGCTCGAGACCGTCGACGCGCGCGCGTTCGTCTTCCCCATGCACGAGCCGGACGGCTATCGGGCGGCGAACGAGATGGTCATCGCGGAGGCGGAGCAGAGCGACGGCCGCCTGTTCGCCTTCTGCAGGCTCGATCCGGCCGACGACGCGCTCGCCGAGGCCGAGCGGGCACTCGATCGCGGCGCGCGCGGCATCAAGCTCCATCCGCGCGCCGAGCAGTTCACGCTCGACCACCCTGGCCTCGCTCCGGTCTTCGCGCTGGCCGACGAGCGCCGGCTCCCGGTGCTCGTCCACGCGGGCCGCGGCATCCCGGCGCTGGGGCGGCACGCGCTGGAGGCCACCGGCAAGCACCCCGGCATGCGGCTCATCCTCGCCCACGCCGGGATCTCGGACCTGGCCTGGATCTGGCGCGAGGCGCCCGACCATCCGAACCTGTTCTTCGACACCTCCTGGTGGTCGCCGGCCGACGTCCAGGCCCTGTTCGCGCTCGTGCCGCCGGGCCAGATCCTGATGGCGAGCGACGCTCCCTACGGCTCGCCCACCTGGGCCACCGTGATGACGGCCCGCAACGCGCTACAGGCGGGGCTCGACGCCGACGGGGTGCGCGCCGTGATCGGCGGCCAGGCGCTGCGGCTCGTGAACGGCGAGGAACCGGCCGATCTCGGCCAGCCGCTGGGCGCCGCGGGCTTCTCGCGCGACCCGCTGCTGGAACGCGTCCACTCGTTCCTGATGAGCGCGCTCGGCCAGATGTTCCAGGGAGTCGAGCCCGCCGAGACGCTCGCGCTCGTGCGGCTCGCCTGCGAGGTCGGCGCCGACTCCCCCCAGGGGCCGATCTGCCGCTGGGTGGTCGAGCTGCTCGACGCGCGCGAGAGCTACTCGCCGGAGGGCGACGGACGGCCGACCCACTTCGCTCCCGGCCTGCACTTCATGGTCGCCGCGCTCGGGATCGTCCGCACGCCGGACGTGTCCCTGCCGGAGTTTCGGGACCTGACGCCCGGGTAGCTCTCCCCAGAGGGTCACCGGAGCCCCGAGCCGGACCTATACGGGACTGCTCGCGGAGACGGTTGGCCCCCCGCCCTTTAGGCGACCTCGCGGAGCGCCTCCAGCTCGCGGCGCATCGCGAGACGCTTTAGCGCCCGTGCCTCGATCTGCCGCACGCGCTCGGCCGAGAGCCCGAGCCGGCGCCCGGTCTCGCGGAGCGGCTGTGGCTCGTCGCCCTCGAGACCGAAGCGCAGCGTGATCACGTCGCGCTCGGTGTCGGGCAGCTCCTCGATGGTGCGCCGCAGGAGCTGCTCCGAGAGGCTCACCTCGACCTCCAGGTCCACGGGCGGAGCGCCACCCTCGAGCAGGTCGCCGAACTTGGTGTCGCCCTCGTCACCGACCGGGCGGTCGAGGCTCGTGACCGTGCGCGCGGCATCGCGCACCTCCTCGACCTGGTTGAGCGGCAGCTCTGCCTCGCGCGCGATCTCGTCGTCGCTCGGCTCGCGGCCCAGCCGGGCCAAGAGGTCACGCTCCGCTCGCACGATCTTGCGCTCGCGCTGTCCGATGTGCACGGGGATCCGGATCGTGCGCGCCTTGTTCGCAAGACCGCGCTGGATCGCCTGGCGGATCCAGAAGGTCGCGTAGGTCGAGAACTTGTAGCCCTTGCGCCAGTCGAACTTCTCCGCCGCGCGAATCAGGCCGAAGATCCCCTCCTGGATCAGGTCGAGCAGCGACAGCTCGTGGCCCTGGTACTTCTTGGCCAACGAGACGACCAGCCTCAGATTCGAGTTGATCATCCGCTCCTTCGCCCCGAGATCGCCCTGCTCGATGCGCTTGGAGAGATCCACCTCCTCTTCCGCGGTCAGCAGCGGGTAGCGGCGGATCTCATTCAGGAACAGCTGGAGCGCGTCGGTTGTCGCGGTTGCCAGTTCGCCGTTCCGGAAGGCGGTCGGCTCGACGCCCACGCGGCCGCAGTCGTCGTCCACCTCGATGCCGCGCGCCTCCAGGTGCGCCTCGAGCGCCTCCACCTCGTCGTCCGCCAGCTCCAGCCCCTGAATCAGCTCCTGGAAGTCGGACAGCTCGACGCAGCCGCGCTCCTCGCCGCGGGTGAGAAGCGCGGCGACCTCCGGGCGTGAGCTGAGCTCCTGCGCCACGACGAGGATGCTACGCCGCCGCCGCGCCCGCTGCGGAAAGCCGGTCGAGCGAGCGCCGCAGCAGGCGCGACACGTGCATCTGGGAGACGCCCACCTGCTCGGCGATCTCCGCCTGCGTGAGGTCCTCCTCGAACCGCAGGCGGAGAATCAGCCGCTCGCGCGCGGGCAGGGCCTCCAGCGTGCCGCGCAGCGTCTCGCCGATCTCGACCAGCTCATATCCGTGCTCGTCGTCCGAGAGGGACTCGGCGAGTGTCCAGCTCTCTTCCTCACCGGCGCCGGGACGTGGAGCGTCCAGCGACACGGCCTCGTATGCGGTGGCGGCCTCCATGGCCTCGAGCACGTCCTCCACCGGCGCCCCGACCGCCGCCGCCACGTCGCGCGGGGTCGGTGAGCGGCCGAGCTTCGAGGGCAGCGCGCCGAGCGCCTCGCCGACCTTCAGCACCAGCTCCTGCGTCGCGCGCGGGACGTGCACCGACCAGCCCTTGTCGCGGAAGTGCCGCTTGATCTCGCCCAGCATCGTCGGCACGGCGTAGCGGGTGAAGCCGTTGCCGCGGTCGGGGTCGTAGCGGTCGACCGCCTTGATCAGGCCGACGCAGGCGACCTGGACGAGGTCGTCGAGCGGCTCGCCCGCGTGCCGGTAGCGGGTCGCGAGCTGGCGCGCGAGCGGCATGAAGCGGACCACGAGCTCGTCGCGAGCTTCCAGATCTCCCTCGCGGTGATACCGCTCGAGAAGCCCGTCGTCCTGGAGTCTCCGTGTCTCCGGAGACTCAGCCGCCGGCTCCCCCAACAGGACGGCTGGTGTCACTCGTCACATATCACCCTTTCGGGCAGATGTGAAACCTGGTGGGGGTGTTAACCGACCGCAGACGCGTCGTCCACCATTTCCAGCCGTTCCTCCAGCCGGGTAATGGCGAAAACGCGCTGCACGGGTTCCGGCCCGCGCACGATCACGACGCGTCGACCGGCGTCACGGGCACGCTCGTCTGCCGTGATGAGGCAGCGCAGGCCGGTCGAGTCGAGAAACGTGAGCCGCGACAGGTCCAGCACGACGATGGGCGGCTCGCCCTCCTCCACACGCCGCAATTCGTCCTGCACCTTGGCGACCGTGGAGAGGTCCAACTCTCCCTTCAGGGCCACGTGCACGAGTCCGTTGCGGTCCTCGGTTTCTACGTCGAGGATCTCCACGAGGGCTGCAACCTAGCGCAAGCCTGTCTTCAGGGCGAGCCGGACCGCGAACAGGACCTGCACCCCGGCGAAGGACAGCTCGAGCGCGCGCTCCGGCAGCGCGTTCGCCAGGGCGACCCCGGCGAGCACTCCGAGCGGCGCGAGCACGCCGATCATGACGCCGTCGCGAAGGCGGACGTTGCCGTACTCGCGCTGCCGCAGCGTGCCCGCCAGACCAACCAGGACGATGGCCACCAGCGAGGTCGCCACCGCCTCCAGCTGGGACAGGTGCCCGAACAGCACGAGCGCCGGCACGAACAGGATGCCTCCGCCGACGCCGAGGAGGCCGCCAGCCATCCCGGCGGCAAAGCCGAGCGCGAGCAGAGCCGTGACGTCGAGTGCGTCCATCAGAGCACCAGCGCGGCGGCCGAGACGACCAGGAGCACCACGAACGCCCACGTGACCGCGCGCTCGGAGATGCGCTGCTGGAGCGCCGTGCCGGCCAGCACGCCCGCGATCGCGGGGGCGGCCACCAGCAGGCCCTTGGCGAGGTCCACGTTGCCGTAGGCGGCGTGAGCCGCCGCGGCCAGCGCTCCGATCACGGCGATGGCGGCGAGCGAGGTCCCGGTCGCCTCGCGCTGGCCGTAGCCGAGCCAGAGCACGAGCAGGGGAACGATGATCGTCCCGCCCCCCACTCCGAACAGCCCGGAGAAGGCGCCAGCGGCGGTGGCGATGGCGGCCAGACGCACCGGGGCATACTACGGCGCAGCGTGGAGGCTCTCGGCCCCATCACTGCGGACCCCGCCCGGTCGGCGCTCTTCTTCGACGTGGACGGCACGCTCGCGCCGATCGTGCGGCGCGCCGAGGACGCGGCCGTGCCGAAGGAGACGTCGCTGCGCCTCGCGGAGTTGTCGCGCCGCTACGCGCTCGTGGCGTGCATCTCGGGCAGAGCGGCTGCGGACGTCCGCCGGCTCGTGGGCGTCGGCGGCATCGCGTACGCGGGCTCGCACGGCGCCGAGCTGCTCGAGCCGAACGCGCGCTCGTCACACATCGCGCCTGAGTTCAAGCGTCTCGAGCCGGAGGTGAAGGCGTTCGTGGCCGGCTGCGACACGCCGCAGCTGCGCGCGCTGCGCGTGCGAATCGAGGACAAGGGCCCGATCATGACCTTCCACTGGCGCGGCGCGCCCGACGAGGAGGCGGCGCACGCGCACGTGAAGCGGATCGCGGAGCGTGCCGAGGCCGCCGGACTGTGGATCCACTGGGGCCGCAAGGTGCTCGAGGTGCGCCCGCCCGTCCAGGTCGACAAGGGCCAGGCGGTGCGCGAGCTGCTCGCCCGGACGCCAGCGCGAGCGGCCCTCTACGCGGGCGACGACGTGACCGACCTCGACGGCTTCGCCGCGCTCGAGGAGCTGCGGGCCGCGGGCGACCTCGAGTCCATCGTGAGGGTGGGCGTGCACTCCGACGAGGGCCCGGACGCGATCGTCGAGCGGGCGGATCTCGTGGTGGACGGCGTGGGCGGCGTGCGAAAGGTGCTCGAGGAGCTGTGAGGTTCCGCGACTTCCTGCGCGTGTCGGTGCTGATCTACGCCGGCGCCGCGACCACGCTGGCGATCGTGTCGATCGCCGGCTCGTCAGCCGCCGACACCAACACGCTCGTGTACGTCGCGGCGGTCTGGTGGTGCGTCGCCGCGCTGGCCGGAATCTGGCTCGGCCGGCAGCTCCTGGCGATGGACGGCATCGCGAACCTGCTGGCCGACGCGCGCAGCACGAACTCACTCCCCCAGCTCGAGCCAGGGGTAATCATCTTCAACCGGCTCTGGCCCGTTGCCGTGGTCACCGTGCTGGCGGGGGCGATCGGCTTCTTCTTCCCGCAGGTGCCGGTGGTGGCGACCGGGTTCTTCCTCCTCGTCGGCCTGCTGTGGCGTCGCCAGTCGAGCGCCGTCGCCGCGATCGAGGCCCGCGACGGCGTCGAGTTCTGGTTCGACCGCACGTCGCCGTTCGGCGCCCCCAAGTTGTTGCGGCTGCCGGGCATGCGGCGGATCGAGCCGGTCTAGCCGCGGCGCTTGCGCAGGCGGTCGAGCTCGGCCCAGGGGCGCGTGTTGCCCACCGCGCCGGCGGTGAGCCAGGCGCGCCGCGCCGTCGCCACGCCGTAGCGCATGTTCTTCAGCGTGCGCGGCCAGTGGGCGTCGCTGTTGATCAGCAGCGTCACGCCGGTTTCCGCGGCGGCGCGTGCGTACACGTCGTTCAGGTCGCGCCTGTCCGGATTCGCGTTGATCTCGAGGAACGTGCCGGTCTCGGCCGCCTTCGCGATCACGCGGTCGAGATCGAGCGCGTACGCCTCCCTGCGCTCGATCAGGCGGCCGGTGGGATGGCCGATCACGTCCACCAGCGGGTTCTCCATCGCGCGCAGCATCCGCTCGGTCTGTTCCTTCTCGGAGAGCCGGAACGAGGTGTGGAGGCTCCCGATCACCCAGTCGAGCTGCTCCAGCACCTCGTCGGCGTAGTCGAGCGAGCCGTCCGGCAGGACGTTCGACTCCGTGCCGGCCAGGACCGTGATGCCGAGGTCGTCCGGCAGGGAGCGGATCTCCTCCACGCGCCGCAGCAGGGCGTCGGGCTGCACGTCGTTGCCGAAGCCGTGCGTGGCCGAGTGGTCCGTGATCGCCACGTAGTCGTAGCCGAGCTCGCGCGCGGCGCTCGCCATCTCCTCGACGCTCGCGTGCCCGTCCGAGAGCGTCGTGTGCATGTGAAGGTCGCCGCGGATGTCCGTCAGCTCGATCAGCTCGGGCAGACGGCCCTGGCGCGCCGCCTCGAGCTCGCCGCGGTTCTCGCGCAGCTCGGGAGGGATGAACTGCATACCGAGTCGCTCGTAGACCTCCTCCTCGGTGCCGAAGGCCTCCGAGCTCCCGCTCTCGTCGTCGGCGATCCCGTACTCGCTCACGTGGAGCCCGCGCCGTACCGCCTCCGTCCGGAGCGCCTCGTTGTGCTTGCCGGAGCCGGTGAAGTGCTGGAGCAGGTTGCCGAAGGCCTCCTCCGGGACGATGCGGAAATCCACGGGCAGGCCGGAGTGCGTGACCGCCTTGGCGCCGGCCTCGCCGACGCCGGACACCGAGTCAACGGAGTTGAGCTCGGCGAACGCCTCGGCGAGCGCGGCCGGATCGCTCGACGCGGCGACGATGTCGATGTCCTTGACCGTGTCGGCGAGCCGCCGTGCGCTGCCCGCCAGCTCCACGCGGAGGGCGGCCGGGTGGTCGCGCAGCGTCGCGACCAGCTCCTCGGCCACGGGCAGCGCCTTCGAGAGCAGCATGCGCGCCTTCGGGCGGCCGTCGGCGCCGGCGGCGAACGCGGCGAGCAGGTTCTCCTCGGCCTTCTTGCCGAAGCCCTTCACGTCCTTCAGCCGGCCGGCGTCGGCCGCCTCGCGCAGCTCGTCGATGGAGGAGACGCCGAGCTCGTCGTGGAGCAGGCGCGCCCGCTTCGGGCCGAGTCCCGGGATGCGCGTGATCTCCACCAACCCCGACGGGATGCGCTGCTTCAGCTTGTCCGCCGACGGTATCGAGCCACCCTCGAGCAGCGCGTCGATCTTCTCCGCGATCGTCTTCCCGACCCCCGGCAACTCCGAGGCGCGGCCCTGCTTCGCGAGCTCGGCAACGGACACGCCGGCCTCCCGGATCGCCTTCGCGGCGTTGCGGTAGGCGACCACTCTGTAGACCACCGCGCCGTCGAGCTCGTAGAGGCTCGCGAGCTCCTCGAAGGCCTCCGCTATCTCACCGTTCCGCATCCCCGACTAGCCTACGCGCCGCTTTGCCCGGTGCCTGGCTAATCCTTCCGACCTACAACGAGGCCGAGAACGTCGCGGCGATCGTGCGCGCCTCGCTCGCGCAGCTCGCCACGACCGGCCTCGAGCACACGGTGCTAGTCGTGGACGACGGCTCCCCCGACGGCACCGGCCAGATCGCCGACCGGCTCGCCGAGGAGCTGCCGAACCTGCGCGTGCTCCACCGCGAGGCGAAGCAGGGTCTCGGGCGCGCGTACCTCGCCGGCTTCCAGGTGGCCCTCGACGGCGGCGCGGACCTGATCCTCGAGATGGATGCCGACTTCTCGCACGACCCGGCCGACCTGCCACGCTTGATCGCCGCGGCCGGCGCGGCCGACCTGGTGCTCGGCTCGCGCTACGTGCCCGGCGGCGGCGTGGAGAACTGGGGCGCCACGCGCCGCTTCCTGTCGCGCGGAGGCTCCTGGTACGCGCGCATGCTGCTCGGCGTGGCCGTGCGGGACCTCACCGGCGGGTTCAAGTGCTTCAACCGGCGCGTGCTCGAGCAGATCGACCTGAGCGGTGTGCACGCCGACGGCTACGGCTTCCAGATCGAGCTCACCTACATGGCGATCGAGGCCGGCTTCACCGTCGCAGAGGTGCCGATCCTGTTCCGCGAGCGCCGCGAGGGGCGCTCGAAGATGACCGCCCGGATCGCGGTCGAGGCGGTCTGGAAGGTGCCGGCGCTGCGCCTGCGGCGCTAGTTCTCCGGCTCGAGCACGAAGACCTCGACGGCGAGGTCAGGATCAAGGTGGTTATCGCTCATGAACGCGATCACCTTGCGTTTGATGACGGTCTCGACGGCGTTCACGAGCTCGTCGCGCATCACCATCTGATAGTCGTGGCGGACCTCGCGCACCCGCTGCGCCTTGCCGTTCTCCGCCAGCCGGCGCTCGCCCTTCGTGAGCGTGTCCCCGAGCAGGATCATCACGGAGTCGTGGTTGATCGTCGTCCGTGCCTTCGTCGGGCCACGGCCCGTGTACTCGCGGAGGATGTGAACCGCTGCGCGCGAAATGTCAGCGCTGGGACTGTCGCCTTGCCTGTGATCTTCCACTGGCCCTCACTTGCAAGCTTCCTCTGGGTCATACAGACCACGGAAGGGAGAGGAAGCATCAAGTCCCCGCGGCAGCTCTCCAAGGGTAGCGCGATAGGGCCGCCTCTGTCGGTACACTTCACTTTCTGAAGCAAGCGACAACCACCGACACAGGAGCAGCTGTGGCAGGCAATCTCGACGAGGTCACCGACAACAACTTCCAGGCCGAGGTTCTCGAGGCCGACAAGCCCGTCCTCGTCGACTTCTGGGCGCCCTGGTGCGGTCCCTGCCGGATCATCGCGCCGCACCTGGAGGAGCTTCAGAGCGAGCGGGACGACCTCCGCATCGTCAAGCTGAACGTGGACGACAACCCGCAGACCGCGGCGCAGTACAACGTGATGTCGATCCCGATGCTGCTGCTCTTCAAGAACGGCCAGGCCGTTCACCAGATCATCGGCGCGATGCCGAAGAACCGGCTCGTGCAGGAGATCGAGCCGGCTCTCGAGCCCGCGGGCTAGGCAGCCTGCACGCGGCGCTCGCGGCGGGCGCGCCAGTTGGCGCCGAGCGCGCCGAGAATCGCCCCGCCGAGCGCCGTCGCGAACACCAGCCCGACCTGCGGCTCGGGCAGGTGCGCCTTCGTCTCGGCCGGGTTCAGGATCTCGTTGCCGAGCAGGATGAAGCTGCCGAAGATGAGGCCGCCGATCGCGCCGCGGAGGAAGCCCTCGTCGGCGCTGCGGTGCTCCACGCCACCAAGGAAGCCGCCGACGATCGCGATCGGCCCCGAGAGCGCGTAGTAGAGGATCTCGTTAACGCTGAGCGTGAATCCGGTGAGAATCCCGTAGACCGCCGGCACCACGAGGCCGCCCACGAGCTGGAGCCAGAACGGCCTCTCGAGGAAGGGCGGCGGCAGGTGCTTCACGCGGCCAGCCTAACCGAGATGGAGAGCCGCTTGCCCTCGATCTCGGCGCTCTCCGCACCCTCCCCGTCGGCGTCGGATCCGTCGAACACCACGGTCGTCGCGAGCGTCTCGCCGGCCACGTAGTCCTCGTGTGCGCGGGCCGCGGCGAGCAGCTCCTCGTCGCCCGCGAGCGCGAGCTCGATGCGGTCCTCGACGTCGAACCCGGCGTTCTTGCGCGCCGCCTGCACCGCGTGCACCAGCTCCCGTGCCAGGCCCTCGCGGCGCAGATCGTCGTCCAGCTCCGTGTTGAGCGCCACGGCGTGCGTGCCCGCGCGCTCCACCTGGTAGCCCTCCAGCGGCTGGAGCACGAGCGTCACGTCCTCCGGCCCGATCTCGTGCTCGTGGCCGTCGAAGTTGACGCCCACGCGGCCACCGGCCCTTAGCTTCGCCGGGTCGAGCGCGGCGACCGCGGCTGCCACCTGCGGCATCTGCTTGCCGAAGCGCGGCCCGAGCACGCGGTAGTTCGGCTTCAGCTCGAAGCGCCCCAGCTGGTCGGCCTCCGAGACGTAGCGCACCGACTTCACGTTCAGCTCGTCCTTCAGCAGATTCTCGAGGCCCTCGATCGCGCCGCGCTCGCGGTCGGCGGCCACGACCACGGCCTCGCGCAGCGGCTGGCGCACCTTGAGCTTGGCGTGGCCACGCGCGGCCCTGCCGAGCTCGACTGCGTCGCGCACCACCTGCATGCGCCATTCCAAGTCCTCGTCCCGAGCTCCGGGCTCGGGGAAGTCGCACAGATGGACCGACGGCTCCGTGCCATCCAGGTTGTCGTAGATCTCGTCGGTGATGAACGGCGTAAGCGGCGCCAGGAGCTTCGACACACCCAGCAGGCATTCACGCAGCGTGTCGAAGGCGTGGGCATCCTCGCCACGCCAGAACCGCCGACGAGAGAGACGCACGTACCAGTTCGACAGATCGTCGATGAACTCGGCGATCGCGCGGCCGGCGAACGTCGTGTCGTAGTCCTCCATGCGCTCGATGACACGCTCCGTCGTCGCCGCGAGGCGCGAGCGGATCCAGCGGTCGAGCTCGGTCGGCTCGCCCTCGGCGGGCAGCTCCGTCGTCAGGTTCGCGTACTGCACGTAGAACGCGTACGTGTTCCAGAGCGGCTTGAGGAACTGGCGGACCGACTCGCCGACGGTCTCGAGCGAGAAGCGGTAGCCGTCCCAGGGCTGCTTCGAGGTGAAGTAGTACCAGCGGAACGCGTCGGCGCCGTGCTCGTTCAGCACGTCCCACGGCACGACCACGTTCCCCTTCGACTTCGACATCTTCTGGCCCTCGGGGTCCAGGATCAGCCCGAGGCAGAGGCAGGTGCGGTAGGACGCCTCACCGAACAGCAGCACCGACACGGTGAGCAGCGAGTAGAACCAGCCGCGCGTCTGGTCGAGCGCCTCGCAGATGTAGTCGGCGGGGAAGCGCTCCTTGAACGTGTCCTCGTTCTCGAAGGGCGCGTGCCACTGCGCGAAGGGCATGCAGCCGGAGTCCCACCAGACGTCGATCAGGTCGGGCACGCGGCGCATCTCGCCGCCGCAGTCCTCGCAGCTGAGGACCACCTCGTCGATGTAGGGCCGGTGCACGTCCTCCGGCGGCTCGCCGCCGCGCTCGGCGATCTCCGCAAGCGAGCCGACGCAGACCACGTGGCCCTCCTCGCAGCGCCAGACCGGCAGCGGCGTGCCCCAGTAGCGCTCGCGCGAGAGCGCCCAGTCGACGTTGTTCTCGAGCCAGTTGCCGAAGCGGCCGTGCTTGATGTGCTCCGGGTACCAGGTGATCGTCTCGTTGGCCGCGAGCAGCTCGTCCTTGACCTCGGTGGTGCGGACGTACCAGTTGGTCTTGGCGTAGTAGATGAGCGGCGTCTCACAGCGCCAGCAGTGCGGATACGAGTGCTCGTACTCGCCGACGCGGAACAGCCTGCCCGACTCGCGCAGCGCCTCGATCACGTGCGCGTCGGCGCCGCGGACGTGCATGCCTGAGAAGGGGCCCGTCCGCTCGTCGAAGCTGCCGTCGGGGCGGACCGGGTTGTGGATGGTCAGGCCGTTCTCGGTGGCGAGCCGGAAGTCGTCCTCCCCGAACGCCGCGCCCGTGTGGACGACGCCTGTGCCGTCGTCCAGCGAGACGAAGTCGCCGGCCAGCACCGTGTGGCCGCGCTCGCCGTAGTCGGTCAGGTAGGGGAACGGCGGCTCGTAGCGCAGGCCGAGCAGCTCGGAGCCGGACATGCGGCCCCGGATCTCCGTCCCCTCGCCGAGCACCCGCTCGACGAGCGCCTCGGCGAGGATCAGCGTCTCGCCCTCGTGGCGGGCACGCACGTAGGTCGCGTCGGGGTCCACCGCGATGGCGGCGTGCGGGACGAGCGTCCACGGCATCGTCGTCCAGGCGAGCAGCGCGACATCCGGCTCGTCGAGCAGCGGGAAGCGCACGTAGAGCGACGGGTCGGTCACCGTCTTGTAGCCGAGCGCCAGCTCGTGCGAGGACAGTGCCGTGCCACAGCGGGTGCAGTAGGGCACGACCTTGTGGCCTTCCGTGAGGAGCCCCTTCTCCCAGACCTGCTTGAGCGACCACCAGACCGACTCGACGTAGCTGTTGTCGAGCGTGTAGTAGGCGTCGTCGGTGTCGATCCAGAAGCCGATCCGCTCCGTCAGCTCGTTCCACTCGTCGATGTAGCGGAGCACCGACTCGCGGCACTTGGCGTTGAACTCGGCTACGCCGTAGCGCTCGATGTCCTCCTTGGAGCTGAAGCCGAGCTCCTTCTCGATCTCGAGCTCGACCGGCAGGCCGTGGCAGTCCCAGCCGCCCTTGCGCGGCACGAAGTGGCCGCGCATCGTGCGGTAGCGCGGGAAGACGTCCTTGAAGACACGCGCCAGGACGTGGTGCGAGCCGGGCCGGCCGTTCGCCGTCGGCGGGCCCTCGTAGAAGATGTACGGAGGGGCGCCCTCGCGGCGGCGAATCGACTCGTGGAAGACGTCGCGCTCGCGCCAGCGCGCGAGCACCCGCTCCTCGAGCTTGGGGAACGACTGGGCTGCGTCTACTGGGCGGAAGCGGGCCACGTCCAGTCGATTCTACGAACGGCCCTCGCTCTCCCCCTGGGGGGATGACATTCCGCCAGGTCGCGTGATAAACCTCCACGCGAATCGCCGAACCGCGCCCGGGCCGTCCGGGGGCGGACGGGGGACCCAAGTAGTACGGGGGCGAACTGGCCCATGGTGGCGCCTGGCCGGAGCGCGATCTTTCCTGCGCTAGCCCGACAGCTAACCCCGTAGGCCGGAGGAAAGAGAGGCTCGCTTTGCGAAGGATCGCAGTCGTGCTGGCCGTCTCCGCAGGACTGGTTGCCGCACTGCCCGCGGCCCCTGCGGCAGCTCGCCCGGCGGAAGTGAAGATGGTCAAGCAAATCAACAAGATCAGGCATGCGCGTGGACTTCCGAAGCTGCGGCCGGCGTACTCGCTGTTCGTCTCGGCAAAGGTCTATTCGCATCGCATGATGCGCTCGGATTACTTCGGGCACCGGTCGCGGATCCCGGTCGCCTCGCGTTGGCGCTTTGCCGGCGAGACGCTCGAGATGCACCGCGGCTGGCGGCTGTCGCCACGGCGGGTGGTCTGGTCCTGGATGGGCTCGCCCTCGCACCGCGCCGTCCTGCTCTCGCGCAGGTTCACGCGGATCGGTGTCGGTCGCACTCGCGGCAACTACGGCCGGATGCCGTCGACCATGTGGGTCGCCCACCTGGGTCGCCGCTAGGACGCAAGCCTCACCCGGACGGGCCCGCGCCGTGCGGACCCGTCCGGGCCGCGTCCTACGATCGCGCCCCAGATGCCGAACTTCGAGCTAGGCGACCCAGGTGGGCGACCCACATGGTCGACGGCATCCGGCCGTAGTTGCCGCGAGTGCGACCGACACCGATCCGCGTGAACCTGCGCGAGAGCAGGACG
>JAXDIL010000203.1:0-30822 GCA_034664005.1 Thermoleophilaceae bacterium
GCGCGCGGGCAAGGGCAGCCCGCCGCTCCTCCTCGCTGGCCGCCCGCTCGGCACGCGCGCGCTGCTCGTGTGCCTCCGCCTGCCGCGCGAGCCCCTCGGCGCGCAGCTCCGCCACCTCGATCAGCACCTCCCCCACGGCGCCGCGCTCGCCCGCGGCGCCGTCGCCATCGCCGTCGCCGTCGCCGTTGCCGTTGCCCGCGAGCAGCTCGTGGAGCTCCGCGCGGCCGTCGGCGGCGCGCGCGTGCTCCTCCGCCGCGCGCTCGCGCGAGAGGAGCGCCTCGCGCCGCCCGGCGGGAGTCACGGGTCCCAGGGGCCGCCCGCTGCGTCCGTCGCCCGCTTCGGCCGCGGCATCCAGGTCCGCCTCCTCGGCAGTGAGCGGTGTTGCGATCGACTCGAGCGCCCGCTGTTCCGCTCGGACGCCGAAGCGCAGCTCGGCAACGCCGCCGAGAGCCATCGCGGCGGCCCCGATCAGGAAGCCGAGGCCGACGAGGTCCTGATTGCCGCTGTGGATGAACTGGCCGAACAGCTCCGGGCCGATGATCCCGCCGATGCCGGTGCCGACGGCGAAGAAGAACGCGATCGCGAGCGCGCGCGTCTCCATCGGGAACACCTCGCTCACCGTCAGGTACGCCGAGCTGGCACCCGCCGACGCGAAGAAGAACGTGAGCAGGACGAGCGCCATGAAGGTCCATGTGTTCAGCGAGCCCGTGATCAGCAGCACGCCGAGGAGCGCGACGATCGCCGCGGACACCAGATAGGTCCCGGCGATCATCGGGATGCGTCCGATCGTGTCGAAGTAGCGTCCGAGCAGCAGCGGGCCCAGGAAGTTGCTGATCGCAAAGACGACCATGAACAGCGGGACTGTGCTGGAGCTCACGTCGAAGAACCCGTGCAGGATCGTCCCGAGGTCGAACGTCACCGCGTTGTAGAGGAAGGCCTGTCCGACGAACAGCGCGAGGCCGAGGATCGCTCGGCGCGGGTACTTCCGGAAGGCCACCTGAGCGATCTCGCGGAACGGGATCGCTTCACGCTGGCGGATGACGATGTACTGCTCCGACTCGGGCAACTCGCGCCCGACCTCCTCCTCCACCTCGCGCTCGATCGAGTCGACAACTCGCTCCGCCTCCTCCTCGCGCCCGTGGATGAACAGCCAGCGCGGGCTCTCGGGCACGTGCCGGCGCACGAGCAGGATGCCCAGCCCGATGATCGCGCCGGACGCAAACGCGAGGCGCCAGCCGACGTCGCTCTGGAACACGGACGTGTCGAGCAGGAACAGCGAGGCAAGGCCACCGATAGCCGCGCCCACCCAGTAGCTGCCGTTGATCGCGAGGTCGACCTGGCCGCGATTGCGCGCAGGGATCAGCTCGTCGATGGCCGAGTTGATCGCCGAGTATTCGCCGCCGATGCCGGCGCCGGTGAGGAAGCGGAACAGGAAGAACATCCACGCCTCGGTGGCGAACGCTGTCGCGACAGTGGCGAGCAGGTAGAGGCCGAGCGTGGCTATGAAGAGCTTCTTGCGCCCGTAGCGGTCCGTGAGCTGGCCGAACAGGAGAGCGCCCACGCAGGCGCCGGCGACGTAGATCGCGGCGGCCGTGCCTATGTCCGCGGCGTCGAGGTTGATGCCGCTGCCGGCCTCGGTCAGGCGCGGGGCGATCGAGCCGACGATCGTGACCTCGAGGCCGTCGAGGATCCAGACGGTCCCAAGCCCGATGACGATGCGCCAGTGGAAGCGCGACCAGGGCAGCCGGTCGAGCCGGGCCGGGACGTTCGTGCGGATGGTCTTCCGGCCTATCGTGGACGCTGTTGCCACTGCGGTGTCGCCTCCTCGGCCATCGCCCCCGGTTCACGAGCGAGGGCGCCACGATGTACTGGGAATGCCGACGCGGCTGCGGTGAGGGCGGCTCCAAGCGCTACCCGAGCGCCGAGGATGCGAGCCGCTACGCCCGCGCCTTCGACCGTGAGGACCGTCAGGACCTCGGGCGCCGTGCGCCGCTGTTGGGGCTGTTCCCGCTGCGGCTTTTCAGAGCCTTTCGCGAGCGCCGTCGTAGGCATCGTGACGGACAGGACTAGGCCGCTTCACCACGCTGTCGAGCCTTGAACGGCGCTCCCCACGTCCTAACACCGAGCATGCGGATTCCTTGCGACAACGACGAAAGGAAGCGATCGCAATGGCACCGGATCGAAACGGCGGAGGGACACTCGGACAGACCGGTCCGCGCCGAGTGGTTGCGTCCTACACGAGCTACGCGGACGCCGAGCGCGCGGTTGACTACCTGTCGGACAACGAGTTCCCGGTCGAGCGCGTGTCGATCGTCGGACGCGACCTCGAGTTCGTGGAGCGCGTCACGGGCCGCATGACCTACGCCGGCGCCGCGCTCCGCGGTGCACTGTCGGGCGCGCTGGTGGGTCTCCTGGTCGGCTGGCTGTTCTCGATCTTCAACTGGTTCGACCCGGTCATCGGCTGGGGCTGGCTGATCGTCGACGGGCTCTGGTTCGGTGCGGTCGTCGGAGCGGTGTTCGGCCTGATCTCGCACGCGATGCTCGGCGGAACGCGCGACTTCGGCTCGGTCGGCGCCATGCGCGCGAACCGCTACGAGGTGCTGGTGGACGACGAGGTCGCCGCCGAGGCCGAGCGCATGCTCTCGCGCATGGGCGCGAGCACGCCGGCCGCCGGGGGGACGACCGCCGGCGGCACGAGCACCACGGGCACGACCACCCGCGAGCCGGCCAAGCGCTAGTCGGCCGGCGGCGCCGCCAGCACCGCGCGGCGCGCGACGTGCAGCAGGCGCTGCGTCACGCTCCCCAGCAGGAGGCCCGCCACGGGCGCGTGCCCGCGCCTGCCCACGACGATCAGGTCCGCGCCCTCGCGCTCCGCGACCCGCTCGATCGCCTGCGCTGGGCCGCCGAGGATGAGCTCCACGACCTCCACCGACGCGTCGATCCCGCGCTCGGAGAGCTGGCGCGCCTGCTCCTGCAGGTCCGCGCGGATCTGGTCCTCGTCGGCCCGCACCGGATGGACCCCGCCCTTGGCCGGGATGCGCTCGTCCACGTGGAGGAGCACGAGCCGGGCACCGTCCTTCTCCGCCAGCTCCGCCGCGAGCGGCAGCGCCGGCCGCGAGCCCTCGGATCCGTCCAGCCCGACCACGATTGCGTTGAACATCCCGGCCTCCTCAGTCGGCCTGGCGGATCGCGGAGACGTCGATCATGACCTTGACGTCCTCCCCGACGAGCATGCCGCCCGAGGCGAGCATCTGCTGCCAGGTGAGGCCGAAGTCGGTCCTGTTGATCGTGCCGCGCACCGTGATCCCGACGCGCTCGTTGCCCCACGGGTCCTCTGCGGCGCCGTCCACGCAGCCCTCGAACTCCACCTCGCGCGTGGCGTCCTTGATGGTCAGATTGCCGACGAGCCGGTAGCGACCGCCCTCGATGTGCTCGATGCGCGTGCTCTCGAAGCGCGCCTCTGGATAGCGCTCCGCGTCGAAGAAGTCCGGGCCGCGCAGGTGCTCGTCGCGGTCGGCGTTGCCGGTGTCGATGCTGGCCACCCGCACAGATCCATAGACGCGCGAGTTGGCCGGGTCGTCCTCCGCCGCCTCGATCGTCCCCTCGAAGTCGCTGAAGTGGCCCCGCACGGTGGCGATCATGAGGTGCTTCACCTCGAACGCCACGCTCGAGTGGCTGGGATCCACGTTCCAGGTGCCCGCCGGCACGCGCACCATGCCGCGCTCTGTCTGTAGTTGGGTCATGCCGTCTAGATAGTCCGGATCCGGCTCTTGAACAGGTTCGGCCCCGTCCTAACGCCCAGAGGGACCCGAGCGCTAGGAGGGAGATTCAATGGCCAAGGCCGTAGGCATCGATCTGGGCACCACCAACTCAGTCGTGGCCGCCACGATGGAGGGCGGGCAGGCGGAAGTCATCCCGAACGCCGAGGGGAGCAGGACGACGCCGTCGGTCGTCGCCTTCACGGAGGATGGACAGCGGCTCGTCGGCCAGGTGGCGAAGCGCCAGGCGATCCTCAATCCCGAGGCCACGATCTACTCCGCCAAGCGCTTCATCGGGCGCAAGTGGGGCGAGGTCGACGAGGAGTCGAAGATCGTCTCCTACAAGGTCGTGCCCGGCCCGGACGACGCTGTGCGCTTCGAGGTGCGCGGCAAGCAGTACGCGCCGGAGGAGATCTCCGCCCAGATCCTGCGCAAGCTCGCCGAGGACGCGGGCAAGTACCTGGGCGAGCGCGTGACCGAGGCCGTGATCACCGTGCCGGCCTACTTCAACGACGCGCAGCGCCAGGCCACGAAGGACGCGGGGCAGATCGCCGGCCTCGAGGTGCTCCGGATCATCAACGAGCCGACCGCGGCCGCCCTGGCGTACGGGCTCGACAAGAAGGGCTCTGAGACCGTGCTCGTGTTCGACCTCGGCGGAGGCACGTTCGACGTGTCGCTGCTGGACGTGGGCGACGGCGTCGTAGAGGTGCGCTCGACGAGTGGCGACGGCCACCTCGGCGGCGACGACTTCGACCGCCGCATCGTCGACTGGGTCGCCGACCAGTTCAAGAACGACACCGGCATCGACCTGCGTGAGGACCCGCAGGCGCTCCAGCGCCTCGCGGAGGCGGCCGAGCGAGCCAAGGTGGAGCTCTCCGCCGCGACGACCGCCCAGATCAACCTCCCGTTCATCACCGCCGACGCCTCCGGGCCGAAGCACCTGAACACGGAGATCACGCGCGCGAAGTTCGAGCAGCTCACCCAGGACCTGCTCGAGCGCACGCGCGGGCCGGTCGAGCAGGCCCTCTCGGACGCCAAGCTGACGGCCGACGACATCGACGAGGTGATCCTCGTGGGCGGCTCGACGCGGATGCCCGCGGTCCAGGAGCTGGTGCGCAGACTCACCGGCGGCAAGGATCCGAACATGACCGTGAACCCCGACGAGGTCGTGGCGCTCGGCGCCGCCCTCCAGGCCGGCGTCCTCAAGGGCGAGGTCGAGGATGTCGTGCTGCTCGACGTGACCCCGCTGTCGCTCGGGCTCGAGACGCTCGGCGGCGTGACCACCAAGGTCATCGAGCGCAACACCACGATCCCCGCCCGGCGGACCGAGGTCTTCTCCACGGCCGAGGACAACCAGACGGCCGTGGACGTGAACGTGCTCCAGGGCGAACGGGAGATGGCGGCGGACAACCGCACGCTCGCCAACTTCCGGCTCGAGGGCATCCGCCCGGCCCCGCGCGGCGAGCCGCAGGTGGAGGTGACGTTCGACCTCGACGCGAACGGGATCCTGAACGTCTCCGCGCGCGACAAGGAGACGAACGCCGAGCAGCAGGTGACGATCTCGGAGAGCACCAACCTCGACCAGGGGGACATCGAGCAGATGGTGCGCGACGCCGAGGAGAATGCCGGCGAGGACCGGCGAAGGCGGGAGGAGATCGACGCTCGCAACGAACTCGATGCGCTCGCCTACCGCGCGGAGCAGCTGGTGAACGAGCTCCAGGATCGCCTGCCCGTGAACGAGAAGGCGCGTGCCGAGCAGCTGGTGGCGGATGCCCGCCAGGCGATCGAGGAGCAGGCGGGCCTCGACCGCGTGCGGCCGCTGATCTCGGACCTCCAGCAGATCGTCCAGGCGCTGCCGAGCGCGGCAGCGGCCGCGGGCGCACCTGCCGGCGGCGATGGCGGCGGGAATGGCAGCGGCGACGCGGCCGCGGACGACGAGGAGGTCGTCGATGCCGAATTCACCCGAGACTGAGGACCAGGGCCAGGGGCCGGCGACCGCGACCGCGACGGAGGACCTCGAGCAGCGCAACGCGGACCTCGAGCAGCGCAACGCCGACCTCGACGACCGCTACAAGCGCGCGCTTGCGGACCTCGACAACTACCGCAAGCGCGCGGCACGCGAGGTCGACCGGCGCGTGCTGGAGAGCACCGAGGCTCAGGCCCGCCAGTGGCTGGACGCGATCGACAGCGTCGAGCGCGCCCTGCGCCTGGACAGCATCGAGCCCGAGCATCCGCTGGCGCTCGGCCTGAGACGGGTGCTCGAGCAGATGGAGTCGATCCTCGAGCGCCAGGGCATCCAGCGCGTGGGCGAGGCGGGCGAGCGCTTCGACCCGGAGCGGCACGAGGCCGTGGGCGTCGTCGACACGGACGAGGTCCCCGACCAGACGGTCGTCGAGATCGCCCGTTCCGGGTGGGCGGCCGGCGAGAGGGTGCTGCGCCCTGCTCAGGTGATCGTCTCGCGCCAGGCGGCGTGAGATGGCGGTCGGCTTCCGTGACTACTACGAGACGCTGGGGGTCGGCCGCGACGCGAGCGAGGATGACATCCGGCGCGCCTACCGCCGGCTGGCGCGCGAGAACCATCCGGACGTGAACAAGGATCCCGAGGCCGAGGACCGCTTCAAGGAGGTGTCGGAGGCGTACGAGGTCCTCCGCGATCCCGAGAAGCGCGCGGCCTACGACCGCTTCGGCCAGAACTGGAAGGCGGGCCAGGACGTGTCCGGCGCGGGCGGGTTCGGAGGAGGCGACTACGGCGGCTTCGAGGACGTGCGCTTCGACTTCGGCGGAGGGGGCGGCGGGTTCGGCGGCGGCGACTTCAGCGACTTCTTCGAGGGGATGTTCGGCCGCGGTGGCGGCGGCCGCACGCGCGGATTCAACGGCTTCGCGTCGCGTGGCCAGGACCAGGTGGCGGAGCTCGAGCTGTCGCTCCAGGAGGCCGCGCGCGGGGGCAAGCGCAGGGTCTCGCTCGCGGACGGTCGCGATTACGAGGTGAACATCCCGCCCGGCGTGCGCGACGGCCAGCCGGATGCGCTGGCCGGCGAGGGCGGCGGCGGCGCCGGTGGGCCCTCGGGCGACCTGTTCCTGCGCGTGCGCGTACGGCCCGACCCGCGCTTCGAGGTGGAGGGCAACGACCTCTACGTGGACCTCCCGGTGACCCCCTGGGAGGCCGCGCTCGGCGCGGACGGCATCGAGGTGCCGACGCTCGACGGCAGGGCGCGCGTGCGCGTGCCGCCCGGGTCGTCGTGCGGGCGCCAGCTTCGGCTCCGCGGCGAGGGCATGCCCGACGGGCGCGGCGGCAGCGGCGACCTCTACGCGACCGTGGAGATCAAGGTCCCGAAGGAGCTGTCGCCGGAGGAGCGCGAGCACTTCGAGCGCCTCGCCGAGGTGTCCACTTTCAACCCGAGGCGCGGGCGATGATCACGTTGAGGGAGACACGCCGGCCGGTGGAGCTCCACGCCCTGGCACGAGAGGCCGGACTGCACCCCGACCTCGTCCGGCGCCTGGTGCGGCTCGGGGCCCTGGACTCGCCCGGCGCCGGGCTCGCCGGGCCGCGCTTCGGCCCCGACGCCGCCGCGCGGCTTGCGCGCGTGATGCGCCTGCGCCGTGACCTGTCTCTGAATCTCGCGGGCGCGCTGCTCGCGTGCGAGCTGCTTGACCGGATCGGCGTCCTGGAGCAGCGGCTGCGCCGTTACGAGTCCCACGACAACCGTTCGAGGTGATGGCATGGATCCCAACAAGCTGACGCAGAAGACACAGGAGGGCCTCCACGACGCCCAGACCAAGGCGCTGCGCTACGGCCACACCGAGGTGGACGTGGAGCACCTGCTGCTGGCGCTGCTCGACCAGCCCGACGGCCTCGCGCCGCGGCTGCTCGAGCGGGCGGAGGTGGACGTCGACGCGCTGAGGGCTGCACTCGAGAGCCATCTCGAGAAGCGCCCGCGCGTGAGCGGCCCGGGCGCCGCGCCCGGCCAGGTGCACGTGACGCGGAAGCTGAACGAGATCCTCGACACGGCCGAGCAGGAGGCCGGGCGGCTGAAGGACGAGTACGTCTCGGTCGAGCACGTCGTGCTCGCGATGATCGACAGCGGCACGCAGACCGCCGCCGGCCGCGTGCTGAAGGAGCACGGCGTCAGCCGCGACCGCTTCCTGCACACGCTCACCCAGGTTCGCGGCAGCCAGCGCGTGACGAGCGCGATGCCCGAGGCCGCCTACGAGGCGCTCGAGAAGTACGGGCGCGACCTCGTCGAGGAGGCCCGTCTCGGCCGTATGGACCCGGTGATCGGGCGCGACTCGGAGATCCGCCGCGTGATCCAGATCCTGTCGCGCAAGACGAAGAACAACCCGGTGCTCGTGGGCGACCCGGGCGTGGGCAAGACCGCCATCGTCGAGGGTCTCGCGCAGCGCATCGTGCGCGGCGACGTGCCCGAGGGGCTGAAGGACAAGACGGTCTTCTCGCTCGACATGGGCTCGCTCGTGGCCGGTGCCAAGTACCGCGGCGAGTTCGAGGAGCGCCTCCAGGCCGTGCTGACAGAGGTGAAGGGCGCCGAGGGCCGCATCCTGCTGTTCATCGACGAGCTGCACACGGTCGTCGGGGCCGGCGGAGGCGCCGAGGGCGCGATGGACGCCGGCAACATGCTGAAGCCGATGCTCGCGCGCGGCGAGCTGCACTGCATCGGCGCGACGACACTGAACGAGTACCGCACGAACATCGAGAAGGACGCGGCGCTCGAGCGGCGCTTCCAGCCGGTGACTATCGACGAGCCGTCCGTGGACGACACGATCTCGATCCTGCGCGGCCTGCGCGAGCGCTACGAGGTGCACCACGGCGTGCGGATCCAGGACGCGGCGCTGGTGGCGGCGGCCACGCTCTCGGACCGCTACATCACCGAGCGCTTCCTGCCGGACAAGGCCATCGACCTCGTGGACGAGGCGTCCGCCGTCGTGCGCACCGAGATCGACTCCATGCCGCAGGAGCTCGACGCGATCACGCGCCGCGTGATGCAGCTCGAGATCGAGGAGGCGGCGCTCGAGCAGGAGGACGACCGTGCGAGCAAGGAGCGGCTGGACGCGATCCGGAAGGAGCTCGCCGACCTGCGCGCGGAGGCGGACTCCATGACCGCGCAGTGGGAGGCCGAGCGGCAGGCGATCCACCGCCTTCAGGAGCTGCGCCAGGAGATCGAGGAGGTGCGTCGCGAGATCGAGGAGGCCGAGCGCGCCTACGACCTGAACCGCGCCGCCGAGCTGCGCCATTCGAGGCTGCCCGAGCTGGAGCGCCGGCTCGAGGCCGAGGAGGAGCGCCTCAACTCGAAGCAGGGCGGCTCCAGGCTGCTGCGCGAGGAGGTCACAGAGGACGAGATAGCCGAGGTCGTCGCGCGCTGGACAGGGATCCCGGTGACACGCCTGCTCGAGGGCGAGCGCGAGAAGCTGCTGCGCCTGGACCAGGTGCTGCACGAGCGCGTGATCGGCCAGGACGAGGCCGTTCAGCTCGTGGCCGACGCGGTCATCCGGGCGCGCTCGGGGATCAAGGACCCGCGCCGTCCGATCGGATCGTTCATCTTCCTGGGCCCGACCGGCGTCGGGAAGACGGAGCTGGCCAGGTCGCTGGCGGAGTCCCTGTTCGACTCGGAGGACTCGATGGTGCGGCTCGACATGTCCGAGTACCAGGAGCGCCACACCGTGAGCCGTCTGGTGGGGGCGCCGCCCGGATACGTGGGCTACGACGAGGGCGGGCAGCTGACCGAGGCGGTGCGTCGCAAGCCCTATTCGGTCGTGCTCTTCGACGAGATCGAGAAAGCGCATCCCGATGTCTTCAACATCCTGCTCCAGATCCTCGACGACGGCCGCCTGACCGACTCTCAGGGTCGCACGGTCAACTTCCGGAACACCGTGATCATCATGACCTCGAACATCGGCTCGCCGTACCTGCTGGACGGGCTGGCGGAGGACGGCACCATCCCGGAGGAGACGCGCGAGCGCGTCATGGCGGAGCTGCGCGGCCACTTCCGGCCGGAGTTCCTGAACCGCGTCGACGAGACCGTGCTGTTCAAGCCGCTTACGCTCGAGGAGATCGAGCACATCGTCGACCTGCTGATCGAGGACGTCAGGCGTCGCCTCTCCGACCGCCGCCTGAGCCTCGAGCTGAGCGAGCCGGCGCGCTTGTTCATCGCGCGCGAGGGCTACGACCCGGTTTACGGCGCGCGCCCGCTCCGGCGCTTCATCCAGCGTGAGGTGGAGACGCGCATCGGGCGTGCGCTCGTGGCGGGCGAGGCCGAGGAGGGCACGACGATCGTGATCGACGTGGAGGCGGGCCAGCTGACGATCGTGTACCGCCGCGGCGAAGCCGCCGGGGGCGACGAGCCCGCCGAGGCCGAGATGGTGGGCGCGGCGACGTGACAGAAGTCGCGCTCGAGGCGCCCGACCTCCCCGGCGCCACGCTCAGGGTTCGGCAGAAGGCGGCGCACGGTCCAACGCCCTGGCAAGCCGACGCGCACATGCTCTACGAAGGACGTGTCCTTGCCGCGCATACGTCTGGCCGCTCCGCCGAGGAGGCGGCGGAGCTGGCGATCCGCCGGCTCCGCCGCCAGGTGCACCGCGTCAGGGATTCCGAGGTCGCGCTCCGCGACGAGCCGTGGCGCGAGGAGGACCTGCCGCGGCCGAGCCTCAAGCCGCCGGAGCAGCGCCAGATCGTCCGCCGCCGCACCTACACGTCGGTTCCGCTCTCGACCGTCGAGGCCGTGCGCGAGCTGATCGACCTGGACGTGCTGTTCTTCCTCTTCCGCCACGCACGCACGAGCGAGGACGTCGTCGTGCACAGGCTGGCCAGCGGCGCCATCGGGCTGCTGTTCCCGCGGGGCAGCGTGCTCGCGGACGAGGACGACATCGTGGTCCCGGAGCCGAGCCGGTACTCCGAGCCGCTGCCCTTCGAGAAGGCCCGGACCGAGATGGACGTGCTGAACCACCGCTTCCTCTACTTCATCGACGCGGACGACGGGCGCGGCAAGGTCATCTACCTGCGCCACGACGGCGACTACGGTCTCGTCGAGCCCGAGTGACCGGCACCGGCTCGGTCTACCTCCAGCTCGGCGCGGTCATCTTCCTGCTGGGCCTCGGCGCGCGCCTGGCCGGGCGCGCCGGCGTGTCGCCGATCCCGCTCTACCTGCTGGCCGGGCTCGTGCTCAGCTCGTTCGACATCCCGGCCCTGAACGGGGAGTTCGTGCAGTTCGCGGCCGGGCTCGGGGTGGTGCTGCTGCTGTTCCTGATCGGGCTCGAGTACACCGCCGAGGAGCTGTCCGCGCAGTTGCGCCGCTTCAAACGTGCGGGCGTGCTGGACTTCCTCCTCAACTTTCCGCCCGGCATGCTCTTCGGCCTGGCGCTCGGCTGGGAGCCGACCGCCGCGATCGTGCTCGGCGGCGTGACCTGGGTCACGTCGTCCGGGATCGTCGCGAAGGCGCTGGGCGATCTCCGGCGCACGCGCAGCCCGGAGACGGCCGCTGTCCTGTCCGTGCTGGTGACCGAGGACCTGGCGATGGCTGTCTTCCTGCCGCTCGTGGCCACGCTCGTCGTGGGCGGCGGCGTCCTGGCCAGCGTCGGCTCCCTGACCGTGGCCGGGCTCGCGGCCTTCGCGGCGCTCGTCGGCGCGGTCCGCTTCGGGGAGTCGCTCGGCCGGATCGTCGGCCACCACTCGGAGGAGGTGGTCCTGCTATCGGCGCTGGGGCTGGTGCTGATGGTTGCGGGGCTCGCCGAGGAGCTGCAGGTGTCGGCCGCCGTCGGCGCCTTCCTGGTCGGCATCGCCCTATCCGGTGAGGTGGTCCACCAGACCGGACGGCTGCTGGCGCCGATCAGGGACGTGAACGCCGCGCTGTTCTTCCTGTTCTTCGCCCTCCAGATCGACACCTCAAAGCTGCCCGGCGTGGCGCTGCCGGCACTCGGGCTGGCGGCCGTCACCGCGGCCACCAAGGCAATCACCGGCTGGCGTGCCGCAGCACTCGCGGGCCTCGACGACGCGGCTCGTGCTCGCGCAGCGGCGGCGCTCGTCCCGCGCGGCGAGATGTCCATCGTGCTGGCGACGGTGGGCGCGAGCGTCGAGCCCCGGCTCGCCCCGCTGGCGGCCGCGTACGTCCTGATCCTCGCGATCCTGGGACCGCTTCTCATGCGGCCTACCTATGAGGGCAATGATGACTCCGGACGGATGGGAGCGGCGCGGCCAGACGCTGGTGCGCGAGCTGCAGTTCCGTGACTTTGACGATGGGATGCGGCTGATGGACCGGATCGCGGCCGGCGCCGTCGACTACGGCCGGCGGCCCGACATGAGCATTTCGCTCAACCGCGTTCGGCTCGAGATCAGCAACCTGCACCACCACGATCTGACGCCCGCGGAGCTCCGCCTCGCGGCGAAGGTCGACGCGGTGCTAGAGCGGCCGGTCTAGCACGAACACCTCGGTCGAGAGGTCGGGGTTCACGCTGTGGTCGCACAGTAGGGCCAGCACTTCCCTGCCGGTGAGACCCTCGACCACCTCGATCAGCTCCTCACGCAGCATCTCCCGGTAGGCCCCGCGCACGCGCTTGACCGTGTTCTCGTCGCCCACCTGCACCAGGCTCTGCTCGGCCCGCGTGAGCGCATCCTGCATGAGCACCACGATCACGTTGTCGCGGTAGAAGGAAAGGGCGCCCGTGGGGCCACGCCCGAGCTGGCGACTGTGCACCCCGACCACCGCGTTGACGATCGCGCAGTTGAGCTCACCGCCGGCGAGCCGCGCGGCGGGCGTCGTCACGACACACCCCCGGGCTGGACCGTTCGCGGGGCGGCGCTGCGCCGCAGCAGGTAGATCGCGAGGACCAGGACGAGCGCCAGGCCGCCCAGCCCGGCCATCTCGATCACGAAGTCCTCGACCGCTTCGCGGCCCTGGCGCTGCTCGACCTCGGCCACCAGCACGAGCACGCGCCGGACGATCGCGATCACGCCGATGAGCAGGAACGGCTCCGTGAGGATCCGCCCGCCCCTGTCGATCAGACGCAGCGTGTAGAGCAGCTCGGCGAGGATGAACAGGAGCAGCACGCGGTCGAGCACGAACACGCCGGCGTCAGCGATCGGGCGCGACCCTCGCCCCTCGACCAGGTCGGTGACCGTGCCCACGCAGGTGAACGCGGCCGCGGCGATCAGGAGCGCAGCGGCGGCGACGTAGATCGCGCTCTGCAACAGGCCCATGACGGTTTGAGCAAGGAACGGGCGTGTCGGCTCATCGAGCTCGTCCATCGCTCCCGTCTCTAGGCCTTGCGGGGCGCCCGCCAAGACCTAGGGAGCTAAGGCATGAGCAGCGAGGTGACGGTCGACCGGCTGCAGTTCACGCTGACCGTCACCTACCACTACCTCTTCCCGATCCTCACGATGGGGCTCGCGCTGTTCATCGCGTACTTCGCGACGGTGGCCTACCGGGGCCGCCCGGAGCGGCGCCCGACGGCCGAGCAGGCGCTCGGCTTCTGGACCAAGATCTTCGCGGTCAACTTCGCGTTCGGGGTCGTGACCGGCATCCCGCTGGAGTTCCAGTTCGGGACCAACTGGGCGCAGTTCTCCAACTACGCCGGCGGCGTGATCGGCCAGACGCTCGCCATGGAGGGCGTCTTCGCGTTCTTCCTCGAGTCGGTGTTCCTCGGCGTGCTGCTGTTCGGCGCGGCGCGCGTGAGCCGGCGGACACGCTGGCTGGCCGCGCTGGCGGTGTTCGCGGGATCGTGGATCTCGGGCTGGTTCATCATCGCCACCAACGCCTGGATGCAGCACCCGGTGGGGCACCGCGTGAACGCCGAGGGCAACGCCGAGCTCGACTCCTTCGGCGGGCTGTTCACGAACCCGTGGCTGCCGTGGCACTACCTCCACAACATGGGCGGCGCGGCGGTGACCGGGGCCTTCGTGCTCGCCGCGGTCGGAGCGTTCTACCTGCTGAGCGACAGGCACCACGACTTCGCCCGCCTGTGCCTGCGCGTCGGCGTCGTGGCGGGCTTCGTGCTCTGCGTGCTCCAGATCTTCCCGACCGGTGACCGGCAGGCGAAGAACGTGTACAAGCATCAGCCCGCGGCATTCGCGGCGATGGAGGGACGCTTCGAGACGAGCAGCGAGGCACCGCTCACGATCATCGGCAATCCCGACACGCGCGAGCGCAAGCTGGAGTCGACGCTCGACATGCCTGGTGCGCTGTCGTTCCTCACCACCGGCAACTGGACCGGGACGATCACCGGCCTCAACGACATCCCGGAGCGCGAGTGGCCCGACTCGGTGCCGCTCGTCTACTACGCGTACCACATCATGGTCGGGCTGGGCACGATCCTGCTCTTGATCGCGGGGCTCGGCGCGTTCCTCCTCTGGCGCGGGCGCCTGTACGAGTCGAGGCCGATGCTCTGGGCGCTGATGCTCGCGTTTCCGTTCACCTACATCGCGAACATCGCCGGCTGGACGACGGCAGAGACCGGCCGGCAGCCGTGGATCGTGTACGGGCTGATGCGCACCAGCGACGGCATCTCTCCGCCCGAGTCGGTGCCGGCCGGCACCGGCCTGTTCACGCTGCTCGGCTTCGCGGGGCTGTACGCGCTGATGTCCCTTGTGTTCGTCTTGCTGGTGAGCCGGATCGTGGCCAGGGGCCCCTGATGGAGACGGTCTGGTTTGTCGCGCTAGCAGCGATGATCGCGGTGTACGTGGTGCTCGACGGGTTCGACCTCGGCGCGGGCGCCCTGCACCTGCGGCTGTCGCGCAACGACGAGGAGCGCGAGCAGGTCACGAGCGCGATCGGGCCGGTCTGGAACGGCAACGAGGTCTGGCTGATCGCAGCCGGCGGCGTGCTCTTCCTCGCCTTCCCGAAGGTCTACGCCGGCGCGTTCAGCGGGCTCTACTTCGGACTGATCCTGGTGCTCTGGCTCCTGATCGGCCGCGGCCTTGCCCTGGAGCTGCGCCACCAACACGAGAACCCGCTCTGGCGCTCCGCCTGCGACGCGATCTTCAGCCTCTCGTCGCTCGGCCTGGCGGCGGTCTTCGGCATCGCGATCGGGAACGTGGTGCGCGGCGTGCCGCTGAACGCCGACGGCTACTTCCACCTGCCGCTGTTCAGCATCCTGAACTGGTACGCACTGCTCATCGGCCTGTTCGGACTCGTTGTGCTGGCCGTTCACGGCGCCACGTTCCTGTCGTTCCGAGCGCACGGCGAGGTGCGCGCGCGCGCCGCGCTCACGGCGCGCCGCCTGTGGGTGGTAGAGGCGCTGCTGTTCGTCGCGCTGATCGCGCCGACCTGGTCGGTCCGCGAGGACATGCTGAGAAACCTCTTTGAGCGCCCGTGGACGCTCGTGTTCCCACTGCTCGCGCTGGGCGGACTCGCCACGCTCGCCGTGGAGCTACGGCGCGAGCGCTTCGGTCGCGCCTTCGGGGGATCGGCCGCTTTCATCCTCGGCCTGCTCGCGACGATGGCTGCCGGGCTCTATCCCGACATCCTCCCGGCGCGCGAGGGCGATCCGCATGGCCTCACGGTGCACAACGCGGCGACCGGCAGCTACGCGCTCGAGGTGGCGATCGTCTGGTGGGGCGTGGGAATGCTGCTGGCGAGCGCGTACTTCGTGCACGCCTACAGGCTGTTCTTCAGGCGCTCGTGAACCAGCCGCACCGCCATGGCGCCGTCGCCCACCGCTGAGGCCACGCGCTTGATCGAGCCCGAGCGCACGTCGCCCGCCGCGAACACCCCCGGCAGGCTCGTTTCGAGCAGCAGCCCGCCGTCGCGGCCGGTGCGGATGTAGCCGCCGTCGTCCAGCTCGACCTGGCCACCCAGCCACGCGGTGTGTGGCGCAGCGCCGATGAACACGAACAGCGCGAGCGCGTCGATCTCGCTCCGCTCCCCCGTGCGGGTGTCCTCCGCAACGACGCCCTCGAGCCTGCGCTCACCGAGGAGATCTCGGAGCTCGGTGTGCAGGCGCACCTCGACGCCGGGCGCGCGCTCGATGCGGTCGGCGAGGTAGCGCGACATGTTCTCCGTGAGCTCGTCCTCCAGCACCACCAGCGTCACGTGCGCGGCGTGGTCCGCGAGGAAGATCGCCGCCTGCCCGCCGGAGTTGCCGCCGCCGACCACCACCACGGGGTCCTCACGGCAGACCAGGGCCTCGACGAGCGTTGCCGCGTAGAAGACGCTCGTGCCCTCGAAGTCCTCGAGGCGTGGGAGCGGCAGCTTCTTGTAGCGGGCGCCGGTCGCGATCACGACCGAGCGCGCGGCGATGCGAGTGCCGTCGTCGAACTCGACCGCGTAGCCGCCGTCGCCGTCGGCATCGAAGCCTGCCGCCTCCGCGGGGACGCTCACGTTCGCGCCGAACTTCTCCGCCTGGAGCAGCGCCCGATCGGTCAGCTCGGCGCCGGAGATGCCCGAGGGGAAGCCGAGGTAGTTCTCGATCCGCGAGGACGACCCCGCCTGCCCGCCGGCCGCCAAGCCTTCGAGCATGAGCGTCGAGAGGCCCTCGGACGCGCCGTACACCGACGCCGCCAGGCCCGCCGGCCCGGCGCCGATCACGAGCAGGTCGAAGACCTCGTCCTCGGTGACCGGCAGCGGTTGCCCGAGCGCCTTCGCCAGCTCGCTGTTGCTCGGGTTGCGGAGCACGAGGTCGCCCCAGACGACGACGGGCGTCTCCTCCGGCCGGATGCCCATCCGCTGCAGCATCGCCTCGGCCTGCGGGTCCTCCTCCAGGTCGATCCAGCGGTGCGGGACGCGGTTGCGCGCGGCCAGCTCGCGCAGGCGGCGCGTGTCCGCCGAGAAGCGCGACCCGATGATGCGGATGCCGGCGCCGAGGCCGATCAGGAGGTTGCGCCGGCCGAGGTAGGCACGCAGGACGACGTCGCCGAGCTCGGAGTCCTCCGCCACCAGCTCGCGCAGCCGCGCCGCCGGGACCACGAGCACCTCGCCCTCCTCGAGCGCGAGCGCTGTCAGGAACGAGGGTCCGCCGGTCAGCAGGTTCAGCTCCCCCAGGAAGCGCCCGGGGCCGTGCACCGCGAAGGTGCGCTCCTCGCGCTCCTCGCCGGTGCGGGTCTCGACCCTGCCGTCGAGCAGGACGTGGAAGTCGTACTCCTCGTCGCCCTCTTGAAAGAGGATCTGGCCGGCCTCGGTCGGCCGGCGCTCGCCCTCCGGGGTGAGCCTCCGGATCTGCTCGTCGCTCAGGCGCGGAAACGCCCCGTGCATGTCAGGCGTCTCGTCGGGCAGCCGTCGTGGCTGGGGGTCGCCGCACATACCAGTCGAGCTAGGCCGACCCGGAGGCCGATCAACTGTCTTGGGTCCGCGCCGCCACGGCCTATTTCCGGGGCTGTGACGAACCTGATCGTCGAGCATTTCGGCGAGCCCTCGAGCCCCCGCGACGCGCGCGCCTTCGAGCTCACCGGACGGCGCGCGACCGATGATCTGGCGGGACGGACCGTCTGGTGCGCATTCGGCCTCCCGCGCGCCAACGAGCTCGCCCACGCCCTGCGCGAGCGCTTCGTGTGGGCCGCCGAGGAAGGCGTCTCGGCCAGCGCGATGCCGGTGGTGGGCCCGGACCTGCTCCGGCGCCTCGCGTCCCGCCTCGACGGCATGCTCCGCGGTCGCGACGCGGGCGATCGGGAGCTCGGGCAGATGGAGCAGGAGGTCTATGCCGACGGTGTGGAGAGCGGCGAGTCGCTCGTCGGCCAAGACGTTCGCCCGGGCGACGTCGTGGTGGTGCACGATCCGCTCGGCGCCGTGCTGGCGGAGGCGATCCGCGAGCGGGGCGCACACGCGGTCTGGCACGTCACGATCACGGGCGGGCGGGCGGCCGAGGCGGCGCGCGAGTTCATGAGCCGGCACGGCAGCCCCGTCGACGCCTACGTGATCACCTGGCGGCGGAGCATGATGGCCGTGATGCCGTCCGCCGACCTCGTCACCAGGCGCGAGCTCAGCGCCGGCCCCCCGAACGACGAGGAGCACCGCACTCGCACCGAGGAGGTCGGGTGGAGCGCGCTGGTCGCGGACGTGATCAGGGATGATCGCCATCAGACCGTCGGCGGGACGCGACATGCGCGCCCGGGGGTGCCCGCTCGGTGAGTCGGCCCTAGGCGTATCCTCGGTCAATGCTCCGCGCACCCATCCGCCTCGGCCTCCAGATCCCCAACTTCAACTTCCCGGGCGTCGGCGAGGAGGAGCTCTTCGAGCGCCTCACCCAGATCGCGACGACCGCCGAGTCGTCCGGCTTCGACACCGTCCTCGTCATGGACCACCTCCACCAGATCCCGGGCGTCGGGCCGCCCGAGAACTGGATGCTCGAGGGCAACACGATCCTCGCCGCGCTCGCCGCGCGGACCGAGCGCGTGAACCTGAGCCTGCTCGTGGCGGGCGTGACCTACCGGAACCCCGCCCTCCACGCCAAGATCACGACGACGCTCGACGTGATCTCGGGCGGCCGCGCCATCCACGGGCTGGGCGCCGGCTGGTTCGAGGCCGAGCACGAGGCGTACGGGTTCCACTTCGGGACGCTCGGCGAGCGCTTCGAGCGGCTCGAGGACGCGCTGAACATCGCGCGCGCGATGTTCACGCAGGAGCGCGCCACCTACGAGGGCAAGCACCACAGCGTGCGCGAGGCCCTGAACAACCCGAAGCCGATCCGCGGCGACATCCCGATCATGATCGGTGGGAGCGGCGAGAAGAAGACGCTGCGCATGGTGGCCGAGTACGCCGACGCGTCGAACTTCTTCGGCGACGCGGAGCGGATCAGGCACCTGGTCGGCGTGCTCGAGGGTCACTGCGAGCGCTTCGACCGCGACCCCGCCGAGATCACGAAGACGCGACTCGGCACCGTGATCATCCGAGCCACCCAGGAGGAGGCGGACAGGAGCTTCGAGCGCGTGCGCGAGGCCACCGACCAGCCACCGGAGCGGCTCGCCACCTGGATCGTCGGCGACCCCGACACCGTGGCCGAGAAGTGCAGCGAGCTCCTCGACGCCGGGCTCGACGCGCTGATCTTCAACACGCCCTGGGTCCACGACCTCGAGACCGTCGAGCTGCTGGGGAAGACCCTCGGGCCGCTATGCTCGGACGTCCCTAGCGGGCGTAGCTCAGTTGGTTAGAGCGCCGGCCTGTCACGCCGGAGGTCGCGGGTTCGAGTCCCGTCGCTCGCGCTGATTCGTGCTGCAAACCTGCGCGAGCGACGCCGTCGCGGTTTATTTGTTTGCGATTCGGACCGTCGCTCGGTCTGTTGCGTGCTGATCCGCTGACGCGGCGCGTAGCACCAGGCGGTACGTCCCGGCTGGCGCGGCGCGATTGGCGATTTTGCCGTTCCATCGAGCCGAATTTCGCCCCGCGCGGGCACGGCCGGGCACGGTGGCGACACGGCGCTTGCCTCGGAACACGTCGAGGGCAATGGTCGCGCTGGTCGTGCTGAGGTAGCGGAGCACGATCGCGCGGCCGCGGCGAACCGTTAGGGCATCGAGGAAAGAGGCGATGACCAGGCGATCCCGGGTGATCACTGCACCGTCCGAGCCGGCGCGGCCGGTGGATCCCTGTGGCCCCTGCGGCCCCTGTGGCCCCTGCGGTCCCTGCTGCGGGTTGAGGACCGTGAGCTCGAAGGTAGCGGGGCCCGAGGTGCCCCAGTCGGTCGTGGCGGTGTACGTGAACAAGTCCGCTCCGGCATAGCCGGCCTGCGATTGGTACCGCACCCTGCCGAGCGCGTTGTCGAGGCTGGTAAGGGTGCCGTGCTGCGTCTGGAAGCCGTCAGCCGAGGTCCCACTGTTGTCCGAGACCGCGTAGGAGTTGATCGGGTCGCCGCCCGCCGCGCAGAGAAGAGACAGCGGGGTGAGCGTGGCCTGCGGGACGGCCTCGGCTCGGTACATGCAGACCGGCGCCGTGCCGGGAGCGACCTCGAGGCTCACCGTCCCGGCGACGTCCTCGCCGGCCTGACTCGCCGTGTAGCTGTACGCATCGGGCCCGCCGTAGCCGGCGGTCGGCCGGTAGACCTGCCAGCCCACGCTGCCGCCGGACACGGACCCGTGATCCGGCGGGTCGGTGATCGCGAAGGTAACCGAGCCATCCGGATCGGAGCACAGGAAGAGCGGCGTGGCCGCGTTGTGGGGGATGCCGACCCTTTTTGGGGTGTCGCAGGTCGGCGGGGCGGCCTCTGCAGACACCGGCATGAGCGCAAGCGCGGCGAGCGCGAGCGCGGGGGCGAGTCTTCTCCAAGTTTTGCTCGACATTTGCCCACGATCCACCGGACGACGGCAAAGGTCAAGCCGAACGCTAGTTCTTCCCGCGTCGCTCGCGGTACTGCGTGATACCGAGCCACGCCAGGAAGGCCACCACCGGCAGGAAGTAGGCGATTGCGGTGAGCCAGTGGCCGGCGTGGGCGATCAGCACGGTCATGTGTTCGATTCCGACACTAGCCAGATCGCCAGCAGGGTAAAGCCGAGCATCACGCCGAGCATCCAGTACTGGGAGCGCACGGCCTGCTTCGCGTCGCGGTAGAGCGCCACCGCGCGGTCGTGGGCGAGGACCAGGCCGGCCACGTGGCCCAGCACGATCATCCCCACCTTCACGTACCACTCGACGTTCGAGCCGATCAGCCCGTAGTTGATCTGCGTGCCGGCGGTCCCGAAGATGTCTGAGCCGCGGCCGAGCGGGTCGGACGCGAGGTACACGATGCCCTGGCCCTGGTAGAGCAGCAGGGTGAAGTAGTGCGCGCCGACGTAGGCCATCGCGATCGGCACCAGCGAGTGAGCGAACTCGCGCGCGAGCTGTGGGGCGCTGAACCCGCCGCCGACGCTCTTCGCGCCCAGGATCCCGAGCCGGTAGAAGAGCGCCACTAGCAGCACCACGGCGAGCATCCCGATCAGGAAGGTCAGCTCGAGCGCGTGCTCCGGCGTGAGCCCGCGGTCCTGGAAGAACTGCGCGATGTCCGGCGAGCGGCTGTTCCAGACACGCTTGCTCGTGAGCCCGTCGAACGAGACGGTCCCGATCATCACCACGACCATCGCCACGGTCCCGGGCAGCTGCTCGAGCTGCGGCAGCCCGGAGAGCGGCTTGCGGACGCCGACCACACGGTCGCGCGTCTCGACCGGCGACAGCCGCGAGAACAGGTTGAAGTAGACCGAGAAGGCCTCGCCGCGGTCGCTCCAGCGCTCCACTCCGTAGAGGGCCATCCCGATGAAGGTGAGCGCCGAGTAGACGACCACGGCGACCGCGAGCGTCTGCGGCTGGTCGCCGCCCGACACCACGAGCTCCAGCGCCGCGAACCCGAACAGGCCCGCCGCCGCGGGCCAGCGCCCGAGCCAGGCCGGGTAGGCCAGCGGCTCCGGCAGCTCGGAGCGCGACGCCGTGCGCGCGACCCATGCGACGGAGCGCCCGATCGCCCGCCACGGGTTGAAGGCCCGGAAGACGTCGCCGAACACGAGGCTGAGCGGCACGAACGCCAGCCAGACGATGACGTAGACGAAGATCGGCGCCCAGTTCGCCGCGGTTGACTGCGTGCCCTCGAAGCCCGCGTAGACGGTGAGCGCGAACAGGAAGATGCCGATCGCCCCGCACAGGATCTCCACCGGCCGGCTCGCCAGCACGCGCCCGATTCCGCCCGGCAGCGGTCGCCAGCCCGGGTCCTCGAGCCGCGGCTTCGGCCACAGCACCGCGAGTGCCACGAACGAGACCGCGAGCACGATCGCGGCTGCCCACCAGAACACGACCTCGGGTACCGGCAGGTCGGTGCGGACCGAGATGCCGTGCGCGATCAGGACCACGGGCAGATCAGCTGGGCTCGACGGTCAGCTTCCCGACGACCGGGTCCCTGCCGGCGTCCTCGGCCACGTGACTCTCGATCTCGAAAATGCCCTCGATGTCGGCGACGAAGTCGAAGCGCGCCGGCTTGCCGGGTTCGACCGGCTTCTCGATGTCGTAGCCGTGGAGGTGGATGTCGTCGTGGGCGTCGGCGCTCACGACGATGCGCACCTCGTCGCCCTTCTTGACCCTGATGTCCGCCGGGCCGCCCACCACCTCGCCGCCGCGGATCTCGATCCGGACGACCGTGGGCTTGGGCGAGGTCTCCGTGGGGGTCGTGGCCTGCTCCGTTGCGGTGGTGGCCTGCTCGGTGGGCGTGGTGGCCTGCTCCGTTGGGGTCGTGGCCGCAGGCTGGCCGTCGTCACCGCCGCCCGAGCTGGCGACCACGACGGCCACTATCACGACCGCCAGGGCCGCGACGAGCAGTCCGATGCGCTGGTTTCGACCCATGACGGCGCGAAGTATGGCAACGCCTTATAAGGTCCGCGCCCGATGCTTGCGCGCGTGAACCGCACCCTGTTCGTCGCGGTGGTGACGGCCACGGCGCTGCTCGGTGCCGCGCTAACGGGCAACGCCGAACTGGTCGCCTACGCCGCGCCGCTGTGCGCTCTCGGGCTGCCCCTACTCGCAGGGCGGTATCTCGGAGAGGACGCGCTCGAGCGCCTCCGCGAGCGGCGGAGCAGGCCGCGGCGAGCCCGCATCGCAGTCGCGCGGCTCGGAGCCGTACGCCGGGTGGCGGAGGCATTCCCGCGTGGCGGACGGCTGATCGCGCAGGGCCTCGCCGAGCGCGGTCCGCCCGTTGGCGCACTGACCTAGCGCCCGCGCCCGGCAGCCCTCGGCGCGGACGCTCCAAGTCCGGGCCGAGGAGGTTCCGTGCCATCACTACGAGGCGCGGCCGCACTCGCGTTGACAGCGCTATGTGTCTGCGCCCCCACTGCCGTCGCCCACAAGGGCAACCCGAACTACAGCTCAGAGGTCCGCTCGATCCAGCCCAGCGTCGCCGGCCTGGAGGCGCAGGTCCTGGGCAACGACGACCGGATCGAACTCCGCAACGCCAGCGACAGCGTCGTGGTGATCGAGGGCTACCGCAACGAGCCGTACCTCCGCTTTCTCCCGGACGGCACGGTCCAGGTCAACCGGCGCTCGCCCGCGGGCTATCTCAACCAGGACCGCTTCGCGGCGGTGGACGTGCCCGCCAGCGCGCGGCCCGATGCACCGCCCCGTTGGGAACGCGTGGCGCAGAACGGACGCTACGACTGGCACGACCATCGCATCCACTGGATGTCGAAGACGCCGCCCGAGCCGGTGCGCAGGGACGAGTCCCGGCGGACCAAGATCTTCGACTGGAAGCTTCCGATCGCGGTCCAGGGGCGTCCGGGGACCATCCAAGGGACGCTCACCTGGCTCGGCAAGGACTCGGGAGGCTTCCCCACAGCCGCACTGATCGCGCTCGCGGTGGTCGCGCTCGCCGGCCCGCTTCTGCTCCGCCTTGCGCAGCGACGGCGGCGTGCGTCCGCGAGCGGCGAGGAGGACGCCTGGTGAAGCGACGGGTGGCCGCGGCCGTCGCGATCGGCCTGCTTGCGCTCCCGCAGGCGGCGAGCGCGCATGCGGTGCTTGAGGCATCGTCTCCTAGTCGCGGGGCCAGCATCGCCCACGCGCCCGCTCGCGTGACCCTGAGGTTCGACGAGCCCGTGGAGATCGCTTTTGGGGCGGTACGGGTGTACGACGCCAAGGGCGGGCGCGTGGACAGCGGCCCCGCTTCGCACCCCTCAGGCCGCGGCGAGTCGGTGACGGTGGATCTGCGCCACGGACTCGGGAACGGCACCTACACCGCGACCTACAGGGTGATCTCCGCAGACTCGCACCCGGTCAGCGGCGGATTCACGTTCACGGTGGGGGTCGGCGGGAGCGCGCCGACGGCGGGCGTCGCCGACCTGATCGACGCCGGCGCGGCAGGACCCGTGACCGAGGTGGCGTTCGGCGCCGTTCGCGCGCTCTCCTATCTCGCGATAGCGCTCCTTGCGGGCGGCCTGGCGTTCGCGCTAGCCGTATGGCGCCCCGCCAGCGCCGGGCCGACTGCCACGGCGGCATTCGACGGGTCCGGCCGCTCGGTCGGGCTCGCGGCGGCAACGCTGGGCGTCGCCTGCTCCGCACTCGGGCTTGTCCTGCAGGGCGCGACCGCCGGGGCCACCTCCTTCTGGGCCGCGCTCGATCCTACGGTCGTCGGCGATGTCCTCGGCACGCGCTTCGGGACGGTGTGGGGCCTGCGCCTGTGCGCCTTTGCCCTGTTCGGGTCGACCCTGGGGCTGCGGCTGCGGAGCACGCACGACATCGCGCTGCTGCCGCTCGCGGCGTTCCTGTGCCTGACGCCCGCGCTCGCCGGCCACGCGTCCACCGTCGATCCGCGCGCCCTGCTGGTGCCGGCGAACTTCGTACACGTGAGCGCGATGTCGATCTGGGTGGGCGGCGTTGCGACGCTGCTGGTCGTCGTCCCGCGCGCCACGCGGACCCTGGAACCCCCCGACCGGACGCCGCTGCTTGCGGAGACCGTGTCGCGCTTCTCGACCATCGCGCTGTTCAGCGTCGCGGCACTGGTGGCGAGCGGCATCGCCCAGGCGATTCCCGAGCTGGAGAGCCTCGCCGACTTCACAAACACGGCCTTCGGGCGCGCACTGCTCGCGAAGATCGCTCTGCTGGTCGCGCTGCTGGCCCTCGCGGCCTGGAACCGCCGGCGCGCGCGGCCGCGGCTCGCCGCGCTGGCGCAACGCCGCGACGCTCCAGGCGAAACCGGTGTCCTCCTGCGCCGCTCGCTGCGCGCCGAGCTCGCGTTGATGCTCGCCGTGCTGGGGGTGACCGCCGCGCTCGTCTCGTACCCGCCCCCCTCGGCGGCCCGCGGCCCGTTCTCGGGTCAGTCCGAGCTCGGCCCCGCACGCATGGAGCTCACGCTGGACCCGGCGCGGCCGGGGGCGAACGAGCTGCACATGTACCTCTTCCGCCGCTCGAGCGGCGCTCAGTACGACCGGGTGAAGGAGCTGCGCGTGAGCGCCTCCCTGCCCGACAAGCGGATCGGCCCGCTCCAGCTCCGGGCCGAGAAGGCAGGCCCGGGCCACTACCTGGTCCGCCGTGCGCAGCTAGCTCCCGCGGGAACGTGGCGGCTGACCATCGACGCGCGGGTGAGCGAGTTCGACGCCTACCGCGCCGAGCTGGAGGTGCCAGTCAAGTGAACCACCAAGGAGGAACCATGAGAAGAGCAGTAGCCGCCGTTGCAGTCACCGCCGCGCTGGCCCTCGCGGGCGCCGCATCGGCGCACGTGACGCTCCAGCCGAGCGAGGCGCCAGCCGGCGGCTTCACCCGTCTTGACGTGCGCGTGCCGAACGAGCGCGACAACGCCGGCACCACGAAGGTCGAGGTGAAGTTCCCGCACGGATTTGTGTTCGCATCCACCGAGCCGGTGCCGGGCTGGACGGCCAGGATCACGAAGCGCAAGCTCGCAAAGCCGGTCGAGGTCGAGGGCGAGAAGATGACCGAGGAGGTCGACACGATCGCCTGGACGGGCGACGGGCGGACCGGAATCGTTAGGCCCGGGGAGTTCCAGGACTTCGGCCTCTCGCTCGCGATGCCCGACAAGCCGGGTGCGAAGCTGACCTTCAAGGCGCTCCAGACCTACTCGAACGGAGAGGTCGTGCGCTGGATCGGGCCGCCCGATGCCGAGGAGCCGGCGCCGCAGGTCACCCTGACCGCGGCCAAGGCTGCCGAGCCCGATGGCGACGGCGAGGGCGAGAACGAGGGCGCGCCTGTCTGGCTGACGATCGTCGCTCTGGCTCTCGGAGCGCTCGGCCTGGGCGCGGGAGTGGCGGCCCTGCGAAGGAGCTAAGTCGCGGGCACAGGCAGGGAGGGTGCGTCGCGCAGGCTCGCCTCGAAAGCGGCGGCCTCGTCGGGCCCGCCGGGGCGCTCCGGCTGGAAGCGGTAGCCCACCCCGAAGTGCGTGTGGATGTAGCTCCAGTCCGGCGAGGCCGTCTCCAGCTTGAGGCGCACCTTGCGGACGAAGACGTCGACCGAGCGGTCGCCGTGCGCCATGGCGTAGCCCCAGACGGCCTGATAGATCTCCTCGCGCTGGAGCACCTTGCCCTCGGCCTTCGCGAGCAGCTCCAGCAGCTCGAACTCGCGGCGAGTGAGATCCACGTTGCGTCCGCGCACGAACGCCTGGAACTGGTCGGCTCGCACCTCCAGCTCGCCGGCCACGAGCGGCCCCGTGTCGATCCGCTCGGACGCCCGCTTGCGGCGGCGAACGACGGCCTCCACGCGCGCGAGCACCTCCTCCGGGTGGCACGGCTTGGTGACCCAGTCGTCGGCCCCGGAGCGCAGCCCGCGCACGCGCTGGGAGACGCTCGAGCGGCCGGTGCAGACGACGACTCCCATGCCTGGAAGCGCGCTGCTGACACGCTCGAGGAACTCCCACGCGCCGGGCCCGAGCAGGGCGAGGTCGACCACGAGCGCGTTCACGCGCATGGCCACGAACTCGTCCACCGGAGGCGGCGACTCCAGGCACCTGTACTGCCAGCCCAGATCGCCCGCGCGCTTCACGAGAACACGCACGAAGCCCGAGTCGGAGTCGAGGATCGCGATTCGCAGATCCGCCATCTACTCAAGAGTCTAGGGGGGTCCGCCGACACGGCGTGCCGTTTTCACAGCCTCTTCACAACCCGGCAACCCCCGAATAACGGAGATTGCGGGATTGGATGGCACAGTCGCTCGCATGGTTGTGGGAGAGCTCGAGATCCGCCCCACCGAATACCTCGCGCTGGCGAGCGGCAGACCGCTCCGTCTGACCGTGCGCGAGCTCGACCTGCTCACGGCGCTGGCGGAGCGCCACGGCCGCATCGTGAGCCGTGAGGAGCTCTATTCGGTGGTCTGGGAGGAGCAGTACCGGAAGGCCGACCGCTCCGTGGACGTCTACATCGCGCGGCTGCGCCAGAAGCTCGACGAGGCGCTGCCCGGCCGCGCCTACATCCACACGCACTTCGGGTTCGGCTACCGGCTCTCCTCCGACTAGAGCCAGGCGTTCACATCCTTTTTACAAGAGGGCCACAGGCGGATAACAGACTCCGTCCCGCCCGATGCGAGCGTCCTGCTCATGAAGAAAATCATCATTTCCATCGCCGCTTGCGGCGTCCTTGCACTCGGCGCCGCGGCCTGCGGCGGCGATGACAACAACGGCAACGCGAGCGCCAGCAACGGCGGTGGCGATCTCTCGGGCAACATCCGGATCGACGGCTCGAGCACCGTCGCTCCGTTCGCGCAGGCGGCGCAGGAGGCCTTCCAGGGTGAGAACCCGGGCGTGAAGATCACGGTCGGTACCTCGGGCACCGGCGGCGGCTTCGAGAAGTTCTGCGCCGGCGAGACCGACATCTCGGACGCGTCGCGCCCGATCAAGGACGACGAGGAGATCCCGGTCTGCAAGCAGGCGGGGGTCGGCTACAAGGAGATCCAGGTCGCGAACGACGGGATCGCGGTCGTGACCAACCCCGAGCTGAAGGTCGACTGCCTGACCACCGACCAGCTGAAGCAGCTCTGGAACCAGGGCTCGAAGGTCAAGAGCCTCAGCGAGATCGACCCGAAGCTCCCCGACGCCCAGCTCTCGCTGTTCGGGCCGGGCACGGACTCGGGCACGTTCGACTTCTTCACCGATGTGATCAACGGTGAGGAGGGCGTCTCGCGCGAGGACTACCAGCCGTCCGAGGACGACAACGTGCTGGTCCAGGGAGTCGCCGGCGAGCCGGGAGGCCTTGGCTACTTCGGCCACTCCTACTACGAGCAGAACCAGGACAAGCTCAACCTCGTCAAGGTCGACGGCGGCGACGGTTGCGTCGAGCCCACCACCGACACGATCCAGAGCGGCACGTACACGCCCCTCTCGCGCCCGCTGTTCATGTATCCGAGCACGAAGGCGCTGAAGCGGCCCGAGGTGAAGGCCTTCCTCGAGTACATCGGCGACAACTACCAGGAGCTGGCGGACGCATCGCAGATCGTCGCGATGAGCCCGGACCAGGCGGCCAAGGCCAAGTCCGCCGTCGGGGGCTAGTGGAAGCAGCCAGCACAGCCGCGGCAGCAAGCGGCCGCCCGGAGGCACCCAGCCTCCGGGCGGCTCGTCGCCGTTATGGGGAGACGCTGATCAAGGGCCTCCTGATGCTGGCCGCCCTGATCTCGCTGCTCACGACGTTCGGGATCGTGTACGCGCTCTTGGAGGAGACCGTCGTCTTCTTCGGCGAGGTGGGAATCGGCGAGTTCATGTTCGGTACCAAGTGGACACCGCTGTTCGGGTCGGCGAGCTTCGGGGTCCTGCCGCTGATCGCGGGCACGTTCGCCACGACAGCCATCGCCCTGGTCGTGGCGGTCCCGCTGGGGCTCGGCGCCGCCGTCTACCTCAGCGAGTACGCCCGCCCGCGCGTCCGCAAGACCGTCAAGCCGGTGGTCGAGCTCCTCGCGGGGATCCCGACGATCGTCTTCGGCTACTTCGCGCTGACCTTCTTCACGCCGCAGATCCTCCGCGACTTCGCGAGCCTGAACGTCGGGATCTTCAACGCGCTCGCGGCGGGCATCATCATCGGCTTCCTGATCATCCCGATCGTCGCCTCCATCTCGGAGGACGCGATGCGCTCGGTGCCGCAGGCGCTTCGCGAGGGCGCGTTCGGCCTCGGCGCCTCGAAGCTCCAGGTGACCATGCGGGTGGTCTTCCCGGCGGCTCTCTCCGGGATCGTCGCCTCGGTCGTGCTCGCGATGTCGCGGGCGGTGGGCGAGACGATGGTCGTCGTGATCGCGGGTGGGCTCCAGCCCCAGTGGGGCGTGGACGTGGGCAAGTCGATGGAGACGCTGACGGCCTTCATCGCGTCCACGGCCAAGGGCGACGTGCCGACCGGATCGATCGAGTACAAGACGCTGTTCGCCGTCGGGACCACGCTGTTCGTGATCACGTTCCTGATGAACATGATCTCGATCCGCTTCGTGCGGAAGTACCGGCAGGTGTACGAATGAGCGCGCACCAGGAGGCCGTCGGCCGCGCCTCGGGCGCGCGGCGTGCCAAGGACCTCACGTTCCGGCTCGCGCTGGTGGCCTGCCTGGTGGTCGCGGTGGGACTGCTGGCGGTGCTGCTCGTGGACGTGGCGTTCGACGGCGTCGGCGCGCTGAGCTTCGACTTCGTCAACAACTTCACCTCGATCAGCGCGGACAAGGCGGGCATCCAGGCCGCGCTGTGGGGAACGGTCTGGCTAATGGGCGTGTGCGCCCTCTTCATCATCCCGGTGGGGGTGGCGACCGCCATCTACCTCGAGGAGTACGCCGACGACACGCGCTGGTGGAACCGCCTGATCGAGCTGAACATCCAGAACCTCGCGGCGGTGCCGTCGATCGTCTACGGCATCCTCGGGCTGGCCTTCCTGGTGCGTGGCCCGCTCAACCTCGGGAACGTGGTGCTGGCCGGCGGGCTCACGCTCGGCCTGCTCGTGCTGCCGATGGTGATCATCGCGGGCCGCGAGTCGCTGCGCGCCGTGCCGCCCTCGATCCGGGAGGGCTCGATGGCGCTCGGCGCGACCCAGTGGCAGACGATCTGGCGGCAGGTGCTGCCCGCGGCGATCCCGGGGATCGCGACCGGAGTGATCCTGGCCCTCTCACGCGCGATCGGTGAGACGGCGCCGCTCATCGTCGTCGGCGCGGCTGCCGTCATCGCGTTCAACCCCACCGGGCTGGACTCCCAGTTCACCGCGATGCCGATCCAGATCTTCGAGTGGATCTCGCGGGCGTCCAACGACATCAACGACTACAGGCCGCTCGCGGCGGCGGGAATTCTGGTGCTCATATGCCTCCTACTGGCGATGAACGGAGTGGCGATTTGGTTACGCAATCGGTTCGAACAGAAGTGGTAGCCCGCGCGGCCGCCAGGGAGCGGCCGCCCACCGAGCGCGAGGCGATCTTCCACCTCGCGGACGTGAAGGTCTCGTACGGCGACAAGGCCGCGGTGCGCGACGTGACGTTCGACATCGCGCGAAACGAGATCACCGCCCTGATCGGACCCTCGGGCTGCGGCAAGTCGACGCTGATCCGCTGCCTCAACCGCATGAACGACCTGATCCCGAGCGCGTGCGTGGCCGGGAGCGTGCTCTACCACGGCCAGGATCTGTACGGCTCCGAGGTGGACGCGGTCGAGGTGCGCAAGCGGATCGGCATGGTCTTCCAGAAGCCGAACCCGTTCCCGAAGTCGATCTACGACAACGTCGCGTTCGGCCCGCGCGTGCTGGGCATGAAGGGCGACATGGACAAGATCGTCGAGGGGGCGCTTCAGCGCGCCGCCGTGTGGGACGAGACGAAGGACCGGCTCAAGACGAACGCGTTCGGGATGTCGGGTGGCCAGCAGCAGCGCCTCTGCATCGCGCGCGCCCTGGCCGTCGAGCCCGACGTGATCCTCATGGACGAGCCCTGCTCGGCGCTCGACCCGATCTCCACAGGGAAGATCGAGGAGCTGATGCTCGAGCTCCGCGAGGAGTACTCGATCGTCATCGTGACCCACAACATGCAGCAGGCCGCGCGCGTGTCCGACCGGACCGCGTTCTTCACGGTGGACGCCGAGGACCGGGTCGGCCAGCTCGTGGAGTACGACGCCACGGAGACGGTCTTCACGAACCCAGCCGACGCGCGCACGGAGGCCTACGTGACCGGGAAGGTCGGATGACGAACCGCACCCACTTCCAGGAGGAGCTCGCGAACCTGGAGCGCTCGGCGCTGGGCGGACTCGAGCTGGTCGCGGAGGCGCTGGACCGCGCGCTCGAGACGCTCGCGAACCAGGACGTGGAGCTCGCGGCCATGGTGATCGCCGACGACGACCGGATCGACGGCCGCTACCTCGAGGTGCACCAGGGGATCCTCTCCCTGCTGGCCCTTCAGGCACCGGTGGCCGGCGACCTCCGGCTCGTGGCGGCCCTGCTCCACGTGATCAAGCATGTCGAGAGGATGGGTGACCAATGCGTGAACATGGCGAAGCTCGTGCCGCTGGACGGCCACGAGCCACCGGCGGAGCCGACCATGCTCGACCTCATCCAGCAGATGGGCGTCCAGGCCCGCCAGCAGGTGATCCAGTGCGGCCAGGCGTTCGAGCGGCGCGACGTCGACATGGCGCAGGACCTGGTGCGCCAGGACGACGTGATCGACCTCCTGAACCGCGAGGTCTTCCACCTGGCTCTGGAGCTGGGCGACGACTCGGACAGGCGCGAGTGGGCGATGCACATGATGCTCGTGGGGCG
>JAXDIL010000204.1:0-19915 GCA_034664005.1 Thermoleophilaceae bacterium
TCACGCTCGGCGCCCTGCTGGCCGACGTGCCACACAGCCGGCCCGTGTCGATCACCGGCATCACGTCCGACGAGGTGCTCGTGGAACGGCTCGGCTTCGAGCCGCCGAGCTACGAGGGGCCGACCGGCATCGTCGGCGTGCTGCAGCGCGCCTGCGCCGACGAGGGGTTGCCGGCGGTGAGCCTGTGGGCGTCCGTGCCGCACTACGTGGCGGCCGCGCCCAACCCGAAGGTCGCGCTCGCGCTCGTGCGCGCGTTCGAGGGCACCGCGGGCCTGGCGGTGGACGGCGCCGAGCTCGAGGAGGCCGCGGAGGACTACGAGCGCCAGGTCACGGCCGCCGTGGCGAGCGACCCGGAGGTGAAGGCCTTCGTGGAGCGGCTCGAGACCGCCATGGACGAAGTCCAGGCGGAGAATCCGCCGGACGAGGGCCAGCTGCCCTCAGCCGACACGATTGCGCGTGATTTCCAGCGTTTTTTGCGCCAGCGCGGGCCCGAGGGACCTGGACAAGGGTCCTAGTTTGCGGGCCCCACCGCGTGGGCACCATGACTCCATGACCATCGGAGGATCGATATTCCTGATCGCGCTTGGCGCGATCCTCAAGTATGCGGTCGACGTCACGGTCTCGGGCATCGAGATCCAGACGATCGGCCTCATCCTGATGATCGCCGGGGCGATCGGGCTCGTCATCGGACTGTTCCTGCTCACGCAGGTGGATCGCAGCCGCGGCGTGGTTGTCGACGACCGCCCCGTGGTCGACGACCGGCCGGTGGTGCGATAGCTACTTCTCTGCCGCCGGACAGATGATCCGGTAGTCGCAGAAGCTGCAGATGTCCGGTGAGGGCGTCGGCTCGAAGCGCTGCTTGAGGATGCCTCCGGCTATCTCGGAGACGGTGGCGCGTACGCGCTCGAGCTCCTCCGGCGAGTGGTCGACCGGCACCCTGTCGCCCGTCAGGACGTAGTAGTAGCTCTGGGCTGAGGTCTCGATGTCCCAGGACTCGCGCGCGCCCATCTGGTAGACGGACAGCTGCACGTCCTCGCGCAGCTCCTGCTCCGTCTTGGCGCGCCCGGTCTTGTAGTCGATCAGCTCGAAGCTGCCGTCCGGGTGCCGGTCCACCCGGTCCACGCGCCCGCGCAGCAGGTGCGGGCCGATCTTGAAAGCGAACGAGCGCTCGAACCAGACCGCCTCGGAGTCGGAGTCGCGGTCGCGCTGCCAGTAGCTCTCCAACGCGGCGACCGCCCGCTCGCGGAACTGGAGCTCGTCGTCAGAGTCGCCGAACCCGGAGCGGCGCCAGGACGCCTCGAACAGCTCCATCAGCGAGGCGAGCGAGCCCCCGCCGTCGCGGTGGAAGCGCTCGAGCACCTGGTGGAGCACGATGCCGAAGCGCTGGTGGATCGTCGGCTCCTGCGGGATGCGGAAGACGCGCGCGAACTTGTACTTGAGCGGGCAGATCCGGTAGGTGTCGATGTCGGAGGCCGACAGCATCAGCCCGCGGCCGCGGCGCGGGATGAAGGGGTCGAGCGACGGCTCGCCGCCGTTCTGCGCCGCGCTGGGACGCTCGGCCGGGTCACGTTCGGTGTCCTTCAGCCAGCTGTCGAGACCCGACTGCTCGAGGATCTCGCGCTGCTCCGGCGTGGCGCACTGCAGCAGGACCTCGTTGAGCTCCGGCAGCGCGGAGTCGAGCGACTGACCCTCCTTCGCGCGCTCGATCAGCGCGGCCACCTTGATCAGCTCGAGGTAGCGCGACACGGCCTGGTCGACGTCGAGGTAGGTGTCGAGCCGCATCTCGCCGAGCCGCCCGCCCATGCGGGCGACCGTGTCGAGCAGCTCGTCGCGCATGATCCGGAAGGTCGAATGGAGCCCCTCGGCCGGCCCGAACAGCTCCTCCTCGAAGAGCTCCTCCTCCACGCCGACGGCCCCCATCGCCGCCTCGTAGAGCGGCGACGGCCGCGGGTTCGCGCCCTGCTCGCCGGTCTCGGGCCACGCGAGCACGAGCTCCTTGCGTGGGCGCGTCATCGCGAGGTACAGAAGCTCGCGCATGCGCGTCTCGTGCGCCTCGCGCCCGTCGGGCACCGGCCCTGCGCGCTTCAGCAGCTCGGCCGGCACCTCGTCCGTGTCGGGCCGGTACGGCCCCGGCATCTGCGCCGCGGACAGTCCCAGCACGAAGACGTGGTCGAACTCGAGGCCGCGCGCGGCGTCCATCGTCATCACCTGCACGGCGGGCGCTGTGGGCGTTCCGACCGCCTCCTCCTCGCGCAGCCCTGACTCCGCCACAGCCGCAAGGTAGCGCGTGAAGTCGCGCGCCGTCGCGTGCGGCTCGCGGCGCATGTACGCGCCGGCGAGCTCGGACAGCTTGGCGATGTTGCGCAGGCGCTCGACGGTGTCGGCATGGGTCGCGAAGACCTGCTGGCGCCGCAGGCCGATTCGCTCGATCAGCCGCAGGACGAACGCGTCCGGGCGGCGGTCCTCGAACGCGTTCGAGGCCGAGCGGTAGAGACGCAGGAACACGCGCGCGCGGTCGCGTCCCTCCTCGGAGAGCTGCGGCCCTTCGAGCGCGGCCGCGACCGCCGACGGCATGTCGAGCTTGCGGCGGCGCGCGAGCTGCGTGAGGCGCGCCACGTCGACCGAGCGCAGCTCCACGGGCGGGCGGCTGAGCGCCCGGACGACAGCGCCGGAGTCGTTCGGGTCGGCGAGCGCGCGCAGCCAGGCGAGCACGTCGCGCACCTCGGCGCGCTGGAAGTACGCGGCGGCGCCGCAGGTGCGGGCCGGCACGGCGCGCTCCTCGAGCGCGGAGGCGATCACGGCGCCCTCGCTCTTCACCGAGCGCACCAGCACGGCGATCCGCTCGGGCGGAACGCCGCCCGCGATCAGCTGCTCGGCCTCGGCCGCCACCGCCTGAGCCTGCGCGCGCTCGGAGCGCGCGCGCCAGAAGCGCACGCGGCCGCCGCTCTGCCCCGTTAGCCGACCCGGGAGGACCGCCGCGGCCGCGTCCAGGATGCGGCGGCCCGAGCGGCAGTTGCGCTCGAGCTTCACGACGCGCGCCTCGGGGAGCTCCTCGAGGAAGCGGGCGTCCGAGCCCACGACGGTCACCTGCTGGTGCTCCTCGATCAGCATCCGCAGCAGCATGCCCTCGGCGAAATTGCTCTCGGGGTATTCGTCCACGAGCACGTGCTGGAAGCGACGGGCCACGCGCTCACGCACGTGCGGGCGCTCGTGCAGGAGCTGGAAGGCGCGCAGGACGAGGTCCCCGAAGTCGAGCGCGCCGCGCTCGGACAGCAGGCGGTCGTGGTCGCCGTAGAGGCGCCCGAACTCGAGCTCCCGCGCCGCGTGGGCGCGCTCGGCGTCCGTCGTGGCGTCGCCCATGATGCGCTCGGCGTAAGCGCCATAGTCGGCGGCCGAGACCATCTCGTGCTTCAGCCGGTCGATCCGCGAGACGAAGCTCGCCAGGAGCGGCGCGGGGTTGCCGCGGATCTCGTGTGCGCGCAGCGAGAGGTCGTCGATCCGTTCGAGCAGGAGCGCCAGCCGGTCCGCGGGCGTGACGGGCGAGAGGAACGGGTCAACGCCCGCCTCGAGAGCCTCGTCCTGCAGGAGACGCAGGGAGAAGGAGCGGAACGTCTCCACGTGGAGCTCCTCGTACGGATCCTCCAGAACCGCCTCGATCCGCTCGCGGAGATCGGCCGCGGCCGGGGCCGAGAACGTGAGTGCGAGGATCTGCTCGGCGGGCAGGCCCCGATCCACCAGCCAGGCGAAGCGCTGGACCACGGTGTGCGTCTTGCCGGTGCCCGGGCCTGCCACAACGACGAGTGGACCGTCGGCATGAGCGACGGCCGCCTCCTGCGCGCGGTTCAGGCCGTCGAGGACTACGGGCATCGAGGCCTAGGATACGCCGCAGCGTGCCCCTGACGGACAGCACCGATTGGCTCGGCTTCTGTCGCCGCGCGGCTGCTGCCGCGAGGGACGCCGTCCATGCCTACGCCAGCACCGCCGAGCGCGGCGTCGAGACCGGTCGCGGCGAGGGCGGCGACACCGCGTACGTGATCGACAGGGCGGCGGAGGACGCGATCTTCACCGAGATCGACGGGCTGGGGGTGCCGCTCACCGCCGTCTCCGAGGAGCGCGGCGAGGTCGAGATCGCCGGGGGCAGTGACGTGCGCATAGTCGTGGACCCGGTCGATGGCTCCCTCAATGCCAAGCGCGGCTTGCCCTTCGCCTGCGTCTCCATCGCAATCGCTTCCGGCCCTCGCATGGACGATGTGGAGGTGGGCTGGGTGGCGGAACTCGATCCGCGCCTCTCCGCCGGCGACGAGCCGCGCAGGGGCCGCGATTGGTGGGCATTGAAGGGTGGCGGTGCGTTTCGTGATGGCGAGCCGCTTCCGCCGCTCCGGCCCGGGCCGCTCGAGGTGCTCGGCTTGGAGACGGCCCGCCCCGAGCTCGTGGCGGCCGCTGCCTCTGCGATCTCGTCGGTGGAGGCGCGCCGGATCCGGGCGCTCGGCTCGGTGGCCATGACGCTGTGCCTCGTGGCGGCGGGCCAGCTCGACGCGATGCTCTCGCTCCGCCCGATCCGCTCCGTGGACGCCGCCGCCGCGCAGCTGCTCGTGACCGAGGCGGGCGGCGCCGTGAGCTTCCCGGACGACGACGAGCTCACGCTGGAGATGCGCTCGCCCGTGCTGGCCGCCCGCGACGCCGAACTGCTGGCCCGCCTGAGCCGCACCTTCGCCTGAACGACAGCACCGAGGAGGCGACAGTCCTGCCTAGGTGGTCTATATGGACCCCTATCCAGGACTGTCAGCCCGAAAGCTCCCCTCGATGCCGTCGTTCGCCGGGATTGACGCGCGCGGAGAGCGGGCATTGGGACCCCTCATGGCCCGACTCAAGAGAGCCGACTGCTCGGGGCCCGGCATCCGCCGGCGCCGGCGTGGCAAGGGGTTCGAGTATCTGGACGACGACGGCGCCCGGGTGACCGAGCCGAGCGTGCTTGCCCGCATCCGTGAGCTGGCCATTCCGCCCGCGTGGGAGGAGGTCTGGATCTGCCCCTACCCGATGGGTCACATCCAGGCCACCGGCACCGATGCGGCGGGGCGCAAGCAGTACCGCTACCACGACAAGTGGCGCGAGCGCCGCGACGCGGAGAAGTTCGAGGAGATGATCGACTTCGCGCGTTCGCTGCCGCGGCTGCGCGAGCAGGTGGCGAACGACCTGCGTAAGCGGGGCATGCCGCGCGAGAAGGTGCTCGCCGTCGCGATGCGGCTGCTCGACCGCGGCTTCTTCCGGATCGGATCCGAGAACTACGCCGAGGAGAACGACACCTACGGCATCGCGACCATGCGCAAACGCCATGTTTCCGTCTCGGGCGACCGGGTGACGTTCGACTACGAGGCGAAGGGGGGCAAGCGGCGCGTGCAGTCGATCGGCGACCCGGAGGTAGCGCGGATCGCCGACACGCTGAAGAAGCGGCGCGGCGGCGGCAGCGAGCTGCTCGCCTACAAGGTGGGCGACCGCTGGGTGGACGTGAAGTCGTCCGACATCAACGCCTACCTCAAAGAGGCCACCGGCGGCGACTTCAGCGCGAAGGACTTCCGCACCTGGAGCGGCACCGTGCTCGCGGCCGTGGCACTCGCCGTGGCGGGCATGGCCTCCAGCTCGAAGAGCGGACGCACGCGCGCGAAGAGCCGCGCGGTGAAGGAGGTCTCGCGCTACCTCGGCAACACGCCGGCGGTCTGCCGCGCGTCCTACATCGATCCGCGTGTGTTCGACCGCTTCGACGGCGGCCTCACGATCGGCGGCGCGCTGCCGGAGCTCGCCGAGGACACCGGTCCATGGCCCGACGTCCAGCGAGCGGTCGAGGAGGCCGTGCTCGACCTGATCGCAGACAACCGCGAGTCGGGCCTGGTCGAGGAGGGCGTGGAGCTGGCCGCGGTCGCCTGACCGGCGTCCTCGGCCAGCGCTAGCCGCGGCGGCCGAAGTCCGTCGTGTAGGTGGCCCCGCCGCCGCGACCCGGCGTGCCGAGGGCGATGCCGATCCCGATGGACCGGAACGACGAGCTGAGGATGTTCGCGCGGTGCCCGGAGCTGTTCATCCAGGCGGTGGCGATCGCGCGCGGCGTCGAGCGGGCGCCGGAGCCGTAGGCGATGTTCTCACCGACCGTCCAGCTGCGAGCCTGCGCGAGGTAGCCGGTTCGGCGGATGCGGTCGACGAAGCTCGCGCCGCTCGGCGAGGTGTGCGAGAAGAAGTTGCGCCGGGCCATCGCGCGCGAGTGCCCGCGAGCGGCCTTCGAGAGCTGCCGGCTGAGCTTCAGCGGACGCAGGTGATGGCGGCCGCGCTCGCCGTTCAGCACGCACAGCGTGGCGCGCACCAGCGCGCGGTTGCTCGTCTTGCTGACGGACGCCTTCGCGGCCGCGCAGCCGCGTGCGGCCGAGGCGGTCGGCACGGCCACGAGCATGAGGGCGACGAGGGCCGCGACTCCGAGGGCTGACTTCCAATAACCCATGCAAGTTCTTCGTCGGAACTTCACGCCGAAGCTTTAGTTGCCGAGGGCGCGGCCCTGGACGTTCGTACGAACCGTTTTGTGTAACCACGGGTGGGTACGGACCGCTGGATGCCGCCCGCGGCGATCCTCGACATCGACGGCACGCTCGTCGACACGAATTACCACCACTCGATCGCGTGGTTCCGAGCGTTCCGCCAGCACGACGTCGTCCTGCCGCTCTGGCGCATCCACAGGCACATGGGGATGGGCGGTGACCACCTCGTCAAGTCGCTGGGCGGCGAGCAGCTCGAGGAGGAGAAGGGCGACGACATCCGCGCGGCGGAGAAGGTGCTCTACGCAGAGCTGATCGGTGAGGTCGAGCCGCTCGAGGGAGCGCGCGAGCTGATCGAGGAGCTCAAGAGGCGTGGGCACGCCGTCGTGCTCGCCAGCTCGGCGAAGGCCGAGGAGGTGGACCACTACCTGGACCTGCTCGACGCCCGCGAGCTCGCGGACGACTGGACGACCTCGGCCGACGTCCGGGCGACCAAGCCCGAGCCCGACCTGGTCCAGGCCGCCATTGAGAAGGCCGGCGGCGGCGAGGCCGTGATGATCGGCGACTCGACCTGGGACTGCGAGGCGGCGAAGCGCGCCGGGATCGAGACGATCGCCGTGCTCACGGGCGGGTTCTCGGAGGCCGAGCTGCGCGACGCGGGCGCCGTGGCGGTCTACCACTCGATCGACGACCTCAAGAAGTCGCTCGACGAGACGCCGCTTGCGGCAAGCTAAGAGGCGTGGCCGACAGCCTCGGCACCTACAAGGCCAAGCGCGACTTCGACAAGACGCCCGAGCCCAAGGGCGCCAAGCGCGGTCGCGGCGACGCCGCCCGCTTCGTGGTGCAGGAGCACAGGGCACGGCGCCTGCACTGGGATCTCCGCCTCGAGCACGAGGGCACGCTCGCGTCATGGGCGCTGCCGCGCGGCATCCCCCAGCACCCGGACGAGAACCGCCTCGCGGTGCGCACAGAGGACCACCCGCTCGAATACCTCGACTTCCACGGCGAGATCCCGAAGGGCGAGTACGGCGCGGGCACGATGACCATCTGGGACAGCGGCAGCTACGAAGCCGAGAAGTTCCGCGACGACGAGGTGATCGCGACCTTCCACGGAGAGCGTGTGCGCGGCCGCTACGCGCTCTTCCGCACGCGTGAGAAGGACTGGCTGATCCACCGGATGGATCCGCCGGAGGACCCGACGTACGAGCCGCTGCCGGAGCAGCTCCGGCCGATGCTGGCGCGCAGCGGCAAGCTGCCGCCGCGCGAGGAGCAGTTCGGCTTCGAGGTCAAGTGGGACGGCATCCGGACTGTCGCCACCATCGACCACGGGCACATCGACCTGCGCGGCCGCAACCTCTCGGACTTCACGCCGCGCTACCCGGAGGTACGCGAGCTCGCGCGGGAGCTCGGCGCACGCCGGCTCGTGCTCGACGGCGAGATCGTCGCCTTCGACGACGAGGGCAGGCCGAGCTTCGAGCGGCTCCAGTCGAGGATGCACCTCGGCTCGGAGTCGGCGGTCCGGCGCCGGATGCGCGACATCCCGGCCACCTATGTGATCTTCGACCTGCTCTACCTGGACGGACACACCACCATGGGCCTCCCCTACACCGAGCGGCGTGAGCTGCTCGAGCAGCTCGAGCTGGAGGGGCCGGGCTGGCGGGCGCCCTCGTACCACCGCGGCGAGGGCAGGGCGCTCCTCGAGGCGACCAGGGAGCTCGGTATCGAGGGGATCGTCGCGAAGAAGCTCGACTGCCCCTACCAGCCCGGCGTGCGCGCCTCGCACTGGATCAAGGTGAAGAACGTCCGCACCCAGGACGTCGTGATCGGAGGCTGGACGCCCGGCGAGGGAGGGCGGAGCTCTAGCCTCGGCTCGCTCGCGGTCGGGGTGATGGAGGACGGCAAGCTGCTCTACGCGGGGAAGGTGGGCACCGGCTTCAGCGAGCAGTCACTGGCGCTTCTGAAGCGCGAGCTCGAGCAGCTGCGCAGCGACACGAGCCCGTTCGTGGGCCGCCAGCCCCCGAAGGGCACGATCTTCGTGGAGCCACGGCTGGTGGCCCACGTGGAGTTCCGCGAGTGGACGAAGAGCGGCACGCTCCGCGCGCCCTCGTTCAAGGGTCTGCGGCCCGACATCGCGCCGCAGGAATGCGTGCGCGAGGAAGGTTAAGCCCCCGCATACGGGTACCTTTGGGGCATGCCACGCGCAATCTGGAGCGGTGCGATCAGCTTCGGGCTGGTCAACATCCCGGTGAAGCTCTACAGCGCGGTTTCGCGCAAGACCGTCAGGTTCCACCAGATCGATGCCGAGTCCGGCCAGCGGATCCGCCAGCAGCGGGTGAACCCGGCGTCAGGTGACGAGGTGCCGTACGAGCAGATCGTCAAGGGCTACGAGATCAGCCCGGACAGGTACGTGACCATCTCGCCCGAGGAGCTCGAGGCGCTCGAGCCGCAGAAGACGCGCACGATCGACATCGAGCAGTTCGTCGACCTGGAGCAGATCGACCCGATCTACTACGACCACCCGTACTACCTCGCCCCCGACAAGGGCGCGGCGAAGGCGTACAAGCTGCTGCTCGACGCGATGGAGGAGGCCGACAAGGTCGCCATCGCGCGCGTGGTGATCCGCTCGAAGGAGAACCTGGTGGCACTCCGCTCGTACAACGGCGCGATCACGATGGAGACGATGCTGTTCCCCGACGAGGTGGTGCAGCCGGACTCGATCGAGGAGCTCGCCGCCCTCGACGGCGACGTGAAGACCACCAAGCGCGAGCTCGACATGGCGAAGCAGCTGATCGAGTCGCTGTCGGGCGACTTCGACCCGCATGCCTACAGCGACCAGTACCGCGAGCGCGTGCTCGACATGATCGAGCGCAAGGCCGCCGGCGAGACCATCAGCGTCGAGGCTCCGGAGCCCGAGCGCAAGGACGTGCCGGATCTCATGGCCGCCCTCGAGGCGTCCATCGCGGCGTCGAAGAGCCCGCCGAAGAAGCGCGCGCGCTCGTCGAACGGCTCGGGCGCTGCGAAGAAGAAGAAGGCCGCGGCGAAGAAGTAGGTGCCGCCCTCGCGCCGGGTCGAGGTCGATGTCGAGGGCCACCGGCTCTCGCTCTCGAACCTGGACAAGGTGATGTACCCGGAGACCGGGTTCACGAAGGGCCAGGTCATCGACTACTACACGCGTATCGCGCCCGTTCTGCTGCCGCATCTGCACGATCGCCCACTCACCCTCAAGCGCTATCCCAACGGCGTCGAGGGCGGTCACTTCTACGAGAAGCAGTGCCCGTCGCACCGGCCCGACTGGGTCCGCAGCGAGCCGGTCGAGCTGAGCTCCAAGACGATCGAGTTCTGCATCTGCGACGACCTGCCGACGCTCGTCTGGCTCGCGAACCTCGCGGACCTGGAGCTGCACCCGTCGCTGTCGAAGGTGCCGGAGGTGGAGCGCCCGACGCTGATGGCGTTCGACCTCGATCCGGGCCCGGGCACGGGCCTCGTGGAGTGCTGCGAGGTGGCGCTGCTCCTCCGCGACGCGCTCGCGCGGCTCGAGCTCGACTCCTTCCCGAAGACGTCAGGCTCGAAGGGACTCCAGATCTACGTGCCGCTGAACGTCGACGACGTGGACTACGACCACGGGACCAAGCCGATCTCGAACGCGCTGGCGCGGCACCTCGAGTCGGAGCATCCGAACTTGATCGTGTCCCAGCAGAAGAAGGAGCTCCGGAAGAACAGGGTCCTGATCGACTGGAGCCAGAACGACGAGCACAAGACGACCGTGTCGGTCTATTCGCTGCGCGCGCGTGAGCGGCCCACGGTGTCCACGCCGCTGTCCTGGGACGAGGTGGAGGAGGGCGACGCGGATGCGCTCGTGTTCGAGGCCGAGGACGTGCTCGCCCGGGTGGAGGAGAGCGGCGACCTGTTCGCGCCCGTGCTGGAGCTCCAGCAGCGGTTGCCCGATCTCTGACTGAGTACCGTTGGACGCGAATGGTCGACTGGGCGCTTGCCCGAACCATCGCGCGCTTCGCCGCAGGGCAGGGGACCGAGGAGGGGCCGCCCTTCGACGCCGCCGCTCTCTCGCTCGAGATGGAGCCCGCCGTCGCGGGCTACACGCGCCTGTCGCTCGCCAAGCCCGCGCCTCCCGCCGAGGTCGTGGACCGTGCCGAGTGGGCGTCCGTGAACCTCGACACGCTCTCGCACATCCTCGATCCCGTGGCCGCTCGCGTCGACGAGCGGCTGGCATCGGCGGGGGCCGTCTCGGGCATGCTCCGCGCCGGCGCCTCGGCCACCCTGGCGGCCGAGGCGGGGCTCGTGATGGGCTACATGTCGGGTCGCGTGCTCGGCCAGTACGAGGTGTCGCTGCTCGGCGGCGACACGGACCCTCGGCTGCTGTTCGTCGGGCCGAACCTCGCCGGCGCCGTGCGCGAGCTCGAGGTGGACGCCGACTCCTTCGGCCGCTGGATCTGCGCGCACGAGCTCACGCACGTCTTCCAGTTCCAGGGCGTGCCCTGGCTGCGTGAGCACATGAGCGGGCTGCTGCGCCGCTACGTCGAGACGCTCGAGCTGCGGATCCAGAAGGGGGCGGCCGGCGGGCTGCCGTCGTTGCCGGATCCCGCTCGGTTGGTGGAGGCGTTTCGGGAGGGTGGCCTGGCCGCATTGGTGCAGTCGCCCGAACAGCGGGCACTTATGGATGAGGTTCAGGCGGCCATGTCGGTCGTCGAGGGCTATTCGGAGCACGTGATGGACGTTCTTGCCGCCGAGATGATCCCGGGCCATATCGAGCTGCGCGAGGCGATGGACCGCCGTCGCCGGAGCCGCTCCGCGCCGCAGCGCATCATCGAGCGCCTGCTCGGCTTCGACGTGAAGCTGCGCCAGTACGAGCAGGGCAAGCGCTTCGCGGACGCCGTGGCTCTGGAGGCCGGGATCGAGGGGCTCAACCGCGTGTGGTCGTCCCCCGCAGCGCTGCCGTCGCCTGACGAGCTGCAGCACCCGAGCGCCTGGCTCGAGCGCACCAGCCGCACCATCGAAGCCGCCTAGTTCCGCAAAGGGTGCCGCAACTTTGGTCTGACAGTCAGACCTTTCCTGCGGCACCCCGCTTGTGCCGCGCGTTACTTGTAACGGATCGCTGGCCGAGGTTTACGTACAGGTGTTCGCAGGTATACTTCTACTGAAGTTAAATCTAATAAGGTCCCAGAGGGCCCCGGACAGGGGCCAGGATCCGAAGGAGAGATGCCCCTTATGGCTACCCAGACCCAGACCCAGACCACACGCACCGCCACCCAGCGGAAGGCCAGCGCTCAGAAGGCTGCTGCCACCCGCCGTCGCAAGGCTGCTGCACGCAGTCGCTCGGCGAAGAAGGCTGCCGAGACGCGCGCCAAGGCGGAGCTGAACACCCTTCAGGCCGTTCAGCTTCAGGCCGAGCGCGCCGCGCTCATTCCCGTTGGTGCCGCGCTCACCGCGCGTGACGCCGTGGTCGAGGCCGTGACCCCGTTCGTGACGGGTCGCGACAGCGCCGAGCGCGAGCTCGAGAAGGTCGGGAAGCGCCTGCAGGTCAGCCTCAAGCGCTTCGAGCGCCGTGGCGCGACCGCCCGCAGCCGGACCCTGCGTGAGGTCAAGCGCACCCGGACGCGTGTGGAGCGCGAGCTCCGTCAGCGACGCAACTCGGCCGTCAAGACGGTGAAGCAGAACCGTCGCGAGGCTGAGCGTCAGGTGAAGTCGGCGCGTCGCCAGTTCGAGCAGCGGGTCTCTTCGCTCGTCTAACGAACCGACTTACCCCCGGCGGCCCGAGGAGAGCTGCCGGGGAGAGGCTGCCGGCGTCGTTTGGCCGGTGGTGCAGCATCTCTCCTCCCTCACCGGCGCCGCTCCCTCGGGGGCGGCGTCGGCCTTTTGCTTAACTGGACAGTGATGCCGACTCGCGAAGAGATCGAGGACGCCCTGCGCGGGGTGATCGACCCCGAGCTCCGCAAGGACATCGTCACGCTCGGAATGGTCCGCTCGATCGAGCAGCCCGACGACCAGACGGTCAACGTGATCGTCTCGCTCACTACGGCCGGCTGCCCGATCCGCAACCACTTCCAGACCGCCGTCGTCGAGAAGGTCCAGGCGCTTGGCGTGCCGCAGGTGGGCGTGAGCTTCGACGTGCTGTCCGACGACGAGAAGCAGACGCTCGCGCAGCGCCTCGGCCGCAACGGCGGGCTCCCTCAGGGAGCGCTCGCAGCCGTCAAGAACGTGATCTGCATCGGCTCGGGGAAGGGCGGCGTCGGCAAGTCGACCATCACCACCAACCTCGCTGCTGCCCTTCAGGCGGAGGGCAAGCGCGCGGCCGTTCTCGACGCGGACGTCTGGGGCTACTCCGTCCCGCGCATGCTCGGCGTGCACGGCCGCCCGAGGGTCTCCGCGGACCGCAAGATCCTGCCGCTCGACGGGCCGGCCGGGGTGAAGGTCATCTCGATCGAGTTCTTCCTGAACGAGCAGGACCAGGCGATCACCTGGCGCGGCCCCATGCTCCACAAGGCGATTCGCCAGTTCCTCGAGGACGTGGACTGGGGCGAGCTCGACTACCTCTTGATCGACCTGCCGCCCGGCACCGGCGACGTCTCCATGACGCTCGCCCAGCTCCTGCCGCAGGCGCTGTTCGTGATCGTGACCACGCCGCAGCCCGCCGCGCAGAAGGTGGCAGCGCGGGCGGCCGAGACGGCCGCCCGCTTCGACCTCGAGATCACGGGCGTCATCGAGAACATGTCCGGGTTCACCACCCCGACGGGAGAGCGCTTCACCATCTTCGGCGAGGGCGGCGGCCAGCTGCTCGCCGACGAGCTGGACGTGCCGCTGCTCGGCAAGATCCCGCTCCAGGAGGAGCTGCGTGTCTGCGCCGACGAGGGTCGTCCACTCGTGCTGGAGGATCCGGACGCTCCGGCCGCGCAGGCGCTCTACCACGCGGCCCGCGGGCTGATCGCGGCGACCCCGCAGCAGCTTGGGGTGCTTCAGGCGCCGTCAGGCCCGCCGATGCCGGAGATCACCGGCACGGCGCTGCCGATGGCGACCGGCTAGGCCGACTGCTTGAAGTAGTCCGCGTTGATCTGGATGAACGACTGCCACTCGTCCGGCAGCTGATCCTCCGCGAAGCAGGCGTCCACCGGGCAGGCCTCGACGCAGGCGTCGCAGTCGATGCACTCCTCCGGGTCTATGTAGAGCTGTGTAACCCGGTCATAGTCAGGCTCGTCGGGGGTCGGATGGATGCAGTCGACGGGACAGACCTCGACGCACGAGTTGTCCTTGGTGTCGATGCATGGTTCGGCGATGACGTAGGCCATGGTCTCCTTCTCGTGTCCAACTGAATGCTTCGGCGCGACTATCCGCGCCTGGGCGCGAGGGACGAGCATTGTACCGTTGGCCCTTCGTGGCGGCATCGCTCCGGATCGGGTTTCTCGGCTGCGGGCGCGCTACCGCGACCCTGCATCTCCCTGCGCTGGAGCGGCTTGAGGGGGTTCAGGTCGTCGCTGTGTCCGATTTGGACGGGCCCCGCGCGAGTGAGCTGGCGCGGCGACACGGCATCGCGCGCGTGCACGCCGGGATCGACGAGCTCGTGGGCGACGACGGGGTCGACCTGGTCGCCGTCTGCACGCCACCGCGGCATCACGCTGCCGCGGCGCTGGCAGCGCTCGAGGCCGGCCGCCATGCCTTCGTCGAGAAGCCGCTCTGCCTGGATGCCGGCGCGGCCGACGCGCTCGTGCTCGCCGCGGAGGAGCATCCGGGGCAGCTCTGCGCGGTCGGGTTCAACCTGCGCCGGCACCGGCAGGTGCTCGCGGCGAGGGAGGCGCTGGCCGAGGGCAGGCTCGGCCGCCTGCTGATGGTCCGCACGCACTGGAGCGCGGCGGCGCGGCCGCCCGGCTGGCGGGCGAACGGGGACGAAGGCGGCGGCGTGATCTGGGAGATGGGCGTGCACCACCTCGACCTGTGGCATCACCTAACGGGCGAGGAGCCCGCCGCGATCGCCGCCACGGGCGACGAGCACGCGGTGGCGCTCAGCGCACGGACTGCGAGCGGGACCCTCCTCGCCACGACGATCGCCGACGGCACCAGCGACGCGAACGAGATCGAGCTGGTGGGCGAGCGCGGGCGCCTCACGTTGACGCTCTACCGAGGCGACGGCCCGCACTGGGCGCCTGCGGGCCAGTCCGGGGGCGGCGTGGGTGTGCGACTGCGCGAGGCCGGCCGAGCGGCGCGGGACCTCCCGCGCCAGGCGCGCGCCGCACGGGCCGGCGGCGACTACCTGCTCAGCTTCCGCACGCAGTGGGAGCTGCTGGCGCAAGCGGCGCGCGACCCGGGTCTGCGCGCCGCGGGCGGGCACGTGCCCGCGACGTTCGAGGACGGCCGGCGGGCGGTCGCGCTCGCGCTCGCCGCCCAGCGGGCGCTCGGAAGCGGCGATCCGGTAGAGATCGAGGGGTGAGCCAGACCGACCCCGAGCTGTCCGTCATCCTCACCAGCCGCACGGGCTGGGAGCCGGTCCGGCGCACCCTCGACTACCTGGCAGCGCAGACGGTCGCGGACCGCATCGAGCTCGTCCTCGTCCTGCTCGACGGCAGGCAGCCCCCCGGGAATCCGCCCGGCTCCGTGCTCAGGCTGGCCGCGCACCGGTGCGTGATGGCGTCCGAGGCGAGGTCGGTGGCGGAGGCCAACACGGCCGGGGTACGGCAGGCAAGCGCGCCCGTCGTGGCGCTGGCCGAGGATCACGCCTTCCCCGAGCCCGGCTGGGCGGAGGCGCTGCTGGCTCGCCACGAGGGCCGCTGGGCCGTGGTCGGTCCGCAGGTGCGGAACGCAAACCCGGACAGCCTCGTCAGCTGGGCCGACTTCGTGCTGAGCTACGGGCCGTTCGCGGCCGGCGCCCCGGGGGGCGAGGCAAACGTCGCCGCGGGCCACAACTCGTCCTACAAGCGCGCCGTCCTGGAGCGCCAGGGCAGCGGGCTGGAGGATGCCCTCGCCGCCGAGTGGGTCTTCCACGGGCACCTGTGCGAGGAGGGCGAGGGTGTCTTCGTCGAGCCGCGGGCGGTGATCGCGCACGTCAACTTCAGCAGGCTGCGGCCGTTCCTCCACCACGCCTTCAAGGGCGGCCGCTCCGGCGCGGCCAGCCGGGCCATGCGCTGGCCGCTCGCGCGCCGGCTCGTCTATGCGGCCGGGTGCGTGATCCTGCCGGCGCTTCGGCTCGCACGCCTCGCGCGTGCCCTACCGCCCGAGCAGCGGACGCTGGTCCCGAGGATGACCCTGCCGCTGATCCTCGCGGGCCTCGTCTTCGACGCCGCGGGCCAGGCGGCGGGCTTCGCGCGCGCCGACCGCGAGCATGTGCACGGCGACCTGCTCGAGCTCGAGATCGAGCGAGTGCGCTACGTGTCCGCCGCGGACGCCTCGACGCTCTGGTGAGCGCGCCGAGCGTCTCGGTCGTCGTTCCCACGAAGGACCGGCCGCGGCAGCTGGGCGAGTGCCTCCAGGCGCTCGGCCGGCTCGACTACCCGCGCGAGCGGCTCGAGGTGATCGTCGTGGACGACGGCGGCACGTTCGACCTCGGCCACGTCGGCGAGGCGGTCCTGCTGCGCCACCAGCACAGCTTGGGACCGGGCGCCGCGCGCAACACGGGGGCCCAGGCGGCCGAGGGCGACATGTTGGCCTTCACGGACGACGACTGCCTCCCAGAGCGCGACTGGCTCCGCGAGCTTATGGCGGCGGTGGCGAGCGGGTCAGCCGCCGGAGGCCGCACCGTGAACGCCCTGACCGCGAACCCGTACGCGCGGGCGAGCCAGCACATCCAGGATCTCGTCTACGCGCACTTCAACGCGCGTCCCGAGGCGGCTCGCTTCCTCGCGTCGAACAACCTCGCGCTGGCCCGGGACGCCTTCCTGGAGCTCGGTGGCTTCGACGCCGACCGCTTCCCCGAGGCGAGCGAGGACCGCGACCTCTGCGACCGCTGGCTCGCGTCGGGGCGGACGCTCCGCTACGCGCCCGGTGCCGTCGTGCACCATGCACACGAACTCGACCTCGCGGGGTTCGTGCGCCAGCACGTGGCGTACGGACGCGGGGCCGCGCGCTACCAGCGCGCCAGGGCTGCTCGCGGCACCGGCCGGTTGCGCGACGACGCGTCCTTCCACCTGAACGCCGCCCTGTGGCGCCAGACAATGGCTCTGCGTCCCGCGCGGCGGGCAGCGGGGATGGCCGTGCTGCTGGGCATCTGGCAGGCGGCGAATCTGCTCGGATACACGTCTGAGGGCCGTTCATCTCTCAAGCGGGCCCCTCGCGCCACCGACTAGAGAAAAGTGGACAGGATCAGCGCCTGGCTATGCCCGACCGAGCTTCACCGCGCCCGCGCGGTCGAGGCGGGCGACCGCGTGCGCTCGGCGCGCGTGATGGCGGCCGCCACGTGCGGCATCGCGCTCGTGGCGTCCGCGCCGTTCATGGGCTGGTGGCTCCTGGCCCTGTTCGCCGTGAGCGTCGTGACGCTGGGACTGCTCGACTGGCGACTGACGGTGTCCGAGCGGCCCGAGCTGGTGGCGGCGGTTGGGATGCTCACGATCCTCGGCGTGCTGACCGTGGGCACCGCGCTGAGCGGTGGCGAGAACAGCCCCGCGCTCCACTGGATGATCCTTCCGGTCGCGATCTCCGCGGCTCGCTTCCGCCCCCAGGTGGTCGTGGCCGGCGCGGCCCTGACGGCGGCCGCCATGGCGGCGGTATGCGTGGGCGTCGGCGCGCAGGGCGTGGTGGAAGACCCCACCCGGCTGATCTCCGCCCTCGCCCTGCTGATCGCCGTGACCGCGATCACGAGCGCGCTGATGGAGGGCGAGCTCGAGCACCGTGACCGCGCCGTGCTCGACCCGCTCACGGGTCTCCTCAACCGCGCCTCGCTGAGCTCGCGCGTGATCGAGATCGAGGAGCAGGCCCATCTCACCGGCGGCGCCGTCTCGGTCGTGGTGCTGGACCTCGACGGCTTCAAGCGCGTGAACGACACGCACGGACACGAGCGCGGCGACGCAGTGCTCCGCGACGTCGCGTACGAGATCCGCAAGTCGCTCCGCAGCTTCGAGCTCGTCTACCGGATCGGCGGCGAGGAGTTCCTCGTCCTGCTGCCCGGAGTGGACCTGAGCGAGGCTGCCGCGATCGCCGAGCGCGCTCGCAACGCGGTCGCCGATGCACGGCCCGGCGACCTCGACCTCACCATCTCGGCCGGCGTGGCCGCCGGATCCGGTGGAGACATCAGCTACGACGAGCTCTTCCGCGCCGCCGATGGCGCGCTGCTGGACGCGAAGCGCGCCGGCCGCAACAGGGTCGCGACCGCGGGCGAGCTGCCCGAGCTCGCGTTCCTGGACGCGCGCGAGCTTGCTGGCGACCCCAGCGCTGTCAAGACATAGGCTCCGCGCCCGTGATTCTTCTGACGGGCGCCACCGGAAACGTGGGCTCCGCCCTGCTGCGCCGTCTGACGGCTGACGGCCAGCCGGTGCGTGCGCTCGTGCGCGACCAGCGCCGCCTCGGCGACCAGCGCGTGCGCGTGCAGATCGCGCTCGGCGACCTCGCCGACCCGCCCTCGTTCCGCAACGCGCTCAGGGGTGTGGACACCGTCGTGCACCTGGCGGCCTCGATCAGGGACCAGCCGCGTGCCTCGATCGAAGAGCTGAACGCGCTCGCCACGCTGCGGCTGGTGCGCGCCGCCGAGCAGGCCGGCGTCGAGCGCTTCCTGTTCTTCTCGGCGATGGGCGCGAAGGCGCACTCGCGCACGCGCTTCTTTCGGGCGAAGGCGCTGGCCGAGGAGGCGGTGGAGGAATCTCCCCTCGCCAGCACGATCTTCGCGCCCTCCATCGTCTATTCGCCGGGCGATCCCTGGCTCACCCTGCTCGACCGCTTCTCGCGGCTGCCCGTCGTGCCGGTGTCCGGGTCCGGTCGCGCGGCGTTCCAGCCGATCTGGGCGGAGGACGTGGCCGCCGCGGTGATGTCCGCGCTCGCGAACGGCGCGTCCGGGACCTACGAGCTGGCCGGCCCGGAGGTGCTCTCCTACAACGACATCGTGCGCGCGGTGCTACGGGCGGCGCATAGACGGCGCAGGCTCGTCCACGTACCCCTGCCGCTGGTGCGGGCGTCGCTCAGGGTCCTGCGCTTCGCCACCTGGGAGGAGGCGGAGCTGATGGAGGAGCCGATGGTCGCTGAACGAGGAACGGCGGACACCGAGAAGCTGGGTGTGACCCCGCTCCCGATGTCCGCCGTGCTCGAGTCCTAGAGGCTTGCGCCTCCTTACATCATTCCGTCCATGCCGCCCATGCCGCCCGGCATGCCACCGCCGCCGTTCTGCTCCGGCATCTCGGCGATGATCGCCTCGGTCGTCAGGATGTTCTTCCCGATCGACGCGGCGTTCTGGAGGGCGGAGCGAGTCACCATCGCGGGGTCGATGACGCCGTTCTTGACGAGATCGACGATCTCGCCGGTGTCGGCGTTCAGGCCCTCGTTGACGCCCTTGGCGTTGCGCACGTCGTTCACCACGACGGAGCCCTCGAGCCCGGCGTTGTTGGCGATCTGACGCAGCGGCTCCTCGAGTGCGCGGTGCACGATCTGCGCGCCCGTCCGCTCGTCGCCCTCGAAGCCATCCAGCTTGATGGCGTCCTGGGCCCGCAGCAGCGCCACGCCGCCGCCCGGAACGATGCCCTCCTCGAGGGCCGCTCGGGTGGCCTGGAGGGCGTCCTCCACGCGGTGCTTCTTCTCCTTCATCTCGGTCTCGGTGGCAGCGCCGACCTTGACCACCGCAACGCCGCCGGCGAGCTTCGCCAGCCGCTCCTGCAGCTTCTCGCGGTCGAAGTCCGAGTCGGTGTTCTCGATCTCGGCCTTGATCTGGTTGATGCGGCCCTTGATGGCGTCGGCGTCACCGGCGCCGTCGACGATCGTCGTGGTGTCCTTCGTCACGACGACGCGGCGGGCACGGCCGAGCTGCGAGAGCTGCGTGTTCTCGAGCTTGAGGCCCATCTCCTCGGTGATCACCTCGCCGCCCGTGAGGATCGCGATGTCCTCGAGCATGCGCTTGCGGCGGTCGCCGAAGCCGGGAGCCTTGACCGCGACGCCCGTGAAGGTGCCGCGGAGCTTGTTCACCACGAGCGTGGCGAGCGTCTCGCCCTCCACGTCCTCGGCGATGATCAGGATCGGCTTGCCCGACTGGATCACCTGCTCCAGCACCGGGAGGATGTCCCGGACGGAGCCGATCTTCTGGTTGGCGATGAGGATGTAGGGGTCCTCGAGGACAGCCTCCATGCGCTCCTGGTCGGTCACCATGTACGGCGAGATGTAGCCCTTGTCGAACTGCATGCCCTCGGTGAACTCGAGGTCCATGCCGAACGTCTGGCCCTCCTCGACGTTCACGACGCCGTCCTTGCCGACCTTGTCGATCGCGTCGG
>JAXDIL010000008.1:0-11289 GCA_034664005.1 Thermoleophilaceae bacterium
GGTCTCGCGCGCGTGTGATGGTGGTCGACCGCTACGAGATCGGCGAACGCCAGACATCGGCCTGCGCCGCGCCGACCGAGTGGCTCCGCGCGCTCGGCCTCGAGCAGTCGATGCGCCAGACGTTTGACGAGCTGGTGGTGCACACGCCGTTCGGGACCTCGGTGCTCGAGCTGCCCTGGACCTTCTCCACGTTCGACTATCCGGCGCTCTGTGAGCTGCTCTGGGACCAGTGCGACGCCTCGTTCGAGACGGCCAAGGTGAACGGGCGCAGCGGCAACGTCGTCCACACGGACCGCGGCGACCTCTCGGCGCCGGTCGTGGTGGACGGGCTCGGCTGGCGCCGCGTGCTCGGCAGCGGCTATCAGCCGCCCGACGCGCCGCTCTCGCGCGGGCTCGAGGTTCATCCCTGGGGCGCCGCCGAGGACATGGAGCTCTGGATCGACCGCAAGTATGTGCCGGCCGGCTACGGCTGGAGCTTCCCGGCCGGCGCGGAGACGCGGATCGGCGTGGGCTCCTTCGACCCGCGCTTCCACGTGAAGGACACGACCGTGATGCTGGCCGAGGAGCTCTCGCGCGAGCCCGAGCGCTACCAGGGCAACTGGATCCCCCACCGCCTGCGCGCCGCCACCGACGACGGCATCTTCTTCGTGGGCGACTCCGCCGGCCACTGCCTCCCGCTCACGGCGGAGGGCATCCGCACGGCGCTCTACTTCGGGATAGCCTGCGGCCGCGAGCTGCGCGCCGTGGTCAGTGGCAGGCAGTCGATCGCCGCCGCGCTGGCGAGCTACGGCGACTTCTCCGAGTCCCACCGCTGGAAGTTCGAGGCGATGCTCGCCGCCCAGCGGCTGGTCCCGCGCGTGCCGCCACGCCTCCTCCACAGCTCGATCGGCGCCATGCAGGCGAAGCGCTTCGTGGAGTGGAGCTTCGGCCACTACCTGGAGATAGCCCCGCCCGACTTCGCTGCGGCGGGCCCTCAGCCGAGCAGCTGGTCGCCGAACTCGAGCAGCGCTCCGATTACGCCGAGTCCCGCGATCGTGTAGACGCCGCGGACGGCCGGGTAGGGGCCGGTGCGCACCGCGGTGCCGGTCCGCTGCGCGCGGCCGCGCTCGCGGCCGGCGTCGGGTTCGCGGACGTCGCCCTCCATCCGCGACAGCCGCCAGAAGACGAATCCCACCAGGCCGATCGCGAGCAGATCCATCCCCACGTAGATCCACGCCCACACGTTGCTCGTGAGGAGGGCCCACCTCAGGACGAGCACGAGCACGCTCGCCACGAGCAGCACGCCGAGCGCCACCGTCGCGTTGCGCGCATGGAGCCGCTCCGCTTCCACAGCGCTGGACATAGCTCAGTTCTGGCCTATGGCAAGCCCCGTGCTTGCCGATGCGCGTGTCGAGGCGGCCGTCCCGGTGGCCAGGCTCAGCCTGGCGCGCGATTTCTACGAGAACGTCGTCGGGCTGACGCCGAGCGCCTCACACCGTCCTGACATCGACGTGGTGTACGAGCTCGGCGGTGGCACGCGGCTGGTGGTGATCGAGGAGCAGCTGCCGCTGCGGCGGGCGGAGAGCGCGGCCCACTTCGTCGTCGGCGACGTGGCGGCCACCGTGAGCGAGCTGCGCGGGCGCGGCGTCGAGTTCGACGAGTTCGACCTGCCCGAGCTCAAGACCACCGACGGCGTCGCCACGGTCGGGGACCTCCACTTCGCCTGGTTCCGCGACCCGGACAACAACGTCCTGGCCATCCACGACTAGCGGTTGTGGTTCACCAGCTCGATGTTGTGGCCGTCTGGGTCGAGCACGTAGGCGCTGTAGTAGCCACGGTGGTAGGCGGGGCGCTCGCCTGGCGTGCCGTTGTCGCGGTAGCCGCCTTCGATCGCGGCCTGGTGGAAGTCGTCGACGGCCCTGTCGTCGGCCGCCGTGAAGGCCATGTGCAGATGCTCGGTCACGTGGTCGCCTGACAGCACCGAGAAGGAGCCGCTCTCGCCGCCGGCGAACATGACGCGCTCGGGCGTGTCGGTCCGCTCGCCCATGCGCACGTGCGGCGCGATCGTCTCGTAGAAGCGCTTCGAGGCCTGAACGTCGGCCACGCGGACCCAGAGGTGGTCGATCCCGCGCCGCACGTCCTCGAAGTGAACGGCCTCCGCGCTGTTCCCGTCGGGGTCGAGCAGGAAGCCGCCGTAGTAGTCGTCGCCGTACTCGCTGCGCATGCCCGGCTCGCCGTCGCTCTGGTAGCCGGCGTCGATGCCCGCCTGCCAGAACTCGTCCACGCGCTCGCGCGAGGAGGCGCCGAAGCCGATGTGGAGCCCGCGCGTGACCGGGTTCCACGCGGTGGCCTGGGTCAGCGAGAAGTCGTTCCACTCGGTGAACTGGTCGTCCGAGTAGCTCTCGTCGATCCCGATCGCCCCGAGCACGGAGGTGTAGAAGCGCTCGGAGGCCGCCCGGTCCGAGACCCGGATGGTCACGTGATCGAACACACGGCGACTATGCCAAACGCGCCGCCCAGAGCGCGGCGGCTCGTTGCGTACTTGATCAAGTATCCGGTACCATCGGCAGCGTGTCGACCGACGCCATCGCCATCCCCGAGGACGAGGCCCACGGCATCAAGTCGGTGCCCTCGGCAGGCCATCTCACCAGCGGGCCGGCCTCGCCCTACGCCCCTTACTGGCACCCGATCGCGCCCTCGAGCGCCGTCACCGACAAGCCCGCCCGCTTCATGCTGCTCGGCGAGGCACTGGTGGCGTTCCGCACCTCCGAGGGGCTCGGCGTCTTCAAGGACCTCTGCGTCCACCGTGGCGCCCCGCTGTCGATGGGCTGGGTCGAGAACGACCGCATCACCTGCCCCTACCACGGCTTCCAGTACGACATCACCGGCCGCTGCCGCCGGATCCCCTCGATCCCCGAGGACCAGGGCATCCCGAAGAAGGTCAACGCGATCGCCTACCAGAGCCAGGACGCGTACGGGCTCGTGTGGGTGGCGCTGGCTGAGCCCGTCGCGCCGATCATGCCCTGGCCCGAGTTCGCCGACCCGGACTGGCGCGCGCTCGAGCCGCTCCACTACAGCTGGAACGCCTCGGCCGGCCGCATCGTCGAGAACTACCTCGACGCGGCGCACTTCCCGTTCGTCCACGACGGCCTGCTCGGGAAGCGCGAGGACACGCTGATCGATCCCTATCACCACACGCTCGAGCGCACCGAGCGCGGCCTGACCTTCTACCTCGACCAGGAGGAGCCGGCGGCGCCGGACACGGACGAGGGCGAGAAGCTACGCCTGACCTACACGGCCTACATGCCGTTCGTCTGCCAGCTCGTGAAGACGACCTCGCGCGGCGAGACGCACGTGCCGCTGTTCGTGTGTCCGAAGTCGGACACCGAGAGCGACCTGTTCTGCCCGATCCTGCGGAACGTCGACCGCGAGCCCGAGCAGGACGACGGCTACGTCTACATCGTGGACACGGCCGCCAAGGAGGACAGGGTGATCGTCGAGAGCCAGCGCCCCGAGCAGCTGCCGCTCGACCTCGCCGAGGAGATGCACATCAAGGTCCCCGACGCCGCCGGCGTGCTCTACCGCCGCCTCCTGCGCGACGTCGAGGCGGGCGTTTTCGCCGCGACGGGCTAGCGCCGTGCCGCAGCTGATCGACCTCTCCCAGGAGATCTTCGAGGGTATGCGCGTCTACCCCGGGCATCTCGAGACGCGCGTCTGGGAGCACCACACGCACGAGGACACGGCGGCCAAGTTCGACGGTGGATTCTCGTACGCCTCGCGCGGCATCACGCTGTCGGACCACGGGCCCACGCATGTCGACGCGCTCTCCCACCTCGATCCTTCGCCCGATGCGCCCGCGATCGACGCCATGCCGCTCGACACCTTCTACGGGCCGGGCGTGTGCATCGACGTGTCGGGCGCGCCGCCGCGCACTGACATCACGGCGGCCGACCTCGACGTCGCCCTCGCGGCCGGCCCGGGCAGGCTCGATCCGGGCGCGGTCCTGCTCCTCCACACCGGGACGTTCGCGCGCGTGGGCGGCACCGACGACTACCTCTCGGAGTACGCGGGCCTCGACGAGTCGGCGAGCCGCTGGCTCGTGGAGCACGGCGTGAAGGTCTTCGGCGTCGACTCGCCCAGCCCGGACAACCCCGCGAGCCGCACCTACCCCTGCCACATGATGTGCCGCGCGGAGGGGATCACGCACTACGAGAACCTGCGCCAGCTCGAACGCCTGCTGGACCGGCCGTTCACGTTCGTCGGCTTCCCGCTCAGGATCCGCGGCGGCACCGGCTCGCCGGTGCGCGCGGTCGCGATCCTCGACGAGGACTGAGGATGCACCGCTTCCCGACGAGCGCTCCGACGATCATCACGTGCGCCCTCACCGGCGGCATCCACGGCAAGGAGGCGAACGAGCTCCTCCCGGAGCAGCCCGACGAGATCGTCGAGCAGGGCGTGGCGGCCTGGAGGGCCGGCGCGGCGGTGCTGCACGTGCACGCGCGGAACCCGGACGGGTCGAACACGATGAGCGAGGCGATCTTCGGCGAGCTCCACGAGCGGCTCTGTGCCGAGACGGATGCCATCGTCCAGCTCACGACCGGCGGCAGCCCGAAGCTGCCCGTCGAGGAGCGCCTGCGGAGCACCTTCATCGCGCCGGAGATGTGCTCGCTGAACATGGGCCTGATGAACTTCTTCATCCGTGGCGAGCAGGTCTTCTTCCCGAACCACCGCGACGACATCGAGCGCTTCGCGCGCGAGATGGCCGCGCGCAACATCAAGCCCGAGTTCGAGGTGTACAGCGCGGTGATGCTCGAGGAGGTCGTGCACCTGCTGACGCTCGGGATCCTGGAGCCGCCGTACGCCGTGAACTTCGTGCTCCACACGCCGACCCAGGGCGGCTCGCGCGGGACGCCGCGCAACCTGCTCGACATGGTCGACCGGCTGCCGGACCTCCCGATCGCGCGCGAGGACCTCAACGTGACCGTCAGCTCCATGGGCGCCACGCAGCTGCCGATCACGACGATGGCGATCGCGATGGGCCTGAACCCGCGCGTAGGCATGGAGGACAACGTGATCTTCCGCCGCGGCGAGCCGGTCGTGTCGAACGCACAGCTCGTGGAGCGCACGGTGCGCATCTGCCACGAGCTCGAACGCCGCCCCGCCACGCCGGACGAGGCACGCGTGGCGCTCGGAACGCGCGGCCGGTAGCCGGCCGCGTGCCCCCCACGCGCAGCGACCGCTCCGCGACACTCGGGCGCCAGCTCGCGATCGCCTGCGCGTTCATGTTCGGCGCCAACGGCGTGCAGTCGCACTGGTTCCGCTCGACCGGCGGGACGACTCCGTCGCTGATCGCCATGCGCTACGTATTCGGAGCCCTGCTCTTCGCGGCCGTGGCGATGGCGCTTCGGACGCGCCTCCCGTCGGGGCGGATGGCGCTGGCGGCGACGCTCAGCGGCTTCCTGCACGTGGGCTTCACGGCCTGTCTCCTATACGGGTTCCAGGTGTCGTCGGTGGCGCTGACCGTGCTGCTCTTCTACACCTACCCGCTGCTCGTCGCGCTCGGCGGCGTGGCGCTCTACCGGGAGCCGCTCACCGGCAGGCGACTGGCGCTTGTGGTGCTGGGGATCTGCGGCGTCGCGCTGGCCGTGGGCACGCCCGGGAACGTCAGCCTGGCAGGTGTGCTGCTGGGGCTGGGCGCGGGCCTTGGCAACTCGGTCCTCATCCTCAGCACCCAGGCCATGATGAGGCGCGGGCTCGCGGTCGAGCAGATCGCCGGGATCGGCTGGATCGCGCCCGGCGCCTGCTGCGCGCTCCTCTGGCTGGCCGGCGTGCTGCCGCTGCCGCCCCCGAGCCCGGAGGCATGGTCCGCCGGCTTCACCTACGCGGTGTTCGGCACGGTGGTGCCGGTGTGGATCTTCTACACGTCCGTAAAGCTGATCGGCGCGTCGCTCACGTCGTTCCTCGCCACGCTCGAGCCGTTCGTCGCCGCGCTCCTGGCCTGGGCGCTGATCGCCGAGCCGCTCGCGGCCGGGCAGATCGCGGGCGGTGCGCTGATCGTCGCCTCGGTCATGGCGCTCAGCCTCGAGCGCCGGCGCGACGAGCTACTTGTAGAGGAGCCGCCCGGACAGCCTGTGGAACGCGTGCTCCGCAAGTAGCCGGTTGCTCTCGCGCCAGCAGCGCAGCGGGTGCGTGCCCTCGTGCATCAGGCAGATGTTGCAGGAGACGCAGTCCACGAGCCCGCGGCGCCCCTCCTCGACCGTCTTCGGGAGATCGGGCTCGCGGATCAGCGGGCGGCCGATCGAGACGAAGTCCGCCACGTCGTCGCGCAGGACCGCCTCCATGTACTCGATCGTGCGCAGCCCGCCACAGAGGATCACCGGGCAGGAGACGCGCGGGCGCAGCGCGCGCGCCTCGGCCACGAAGTAGCCCTGCGGGGGCGTGCGGGCGAAGAGCCTGTGGACGAGCTTGTCCTCGGCGGCCCGGCGGCGCGTGACCCCCGTGTACTGCTGCACGGTCTCGATGCTCGGCGACGTGATGCCCGCGGACACCTCGATCGCGGCGACACCGTCGCGCACGATCGCCTGCGCCGTGTCGATCGCCTCGTCGAGCGTGAGCCCGCCGGGCACGAAGTCGCGCATGCCGAGCTTCACCGTCACCGGGAGGCCGTGCGCGCCGTCGCGCACGGCGTGCACGACGCTGCGCAGCAGCCGCTGGCGATTCTCGAGCGAGCCGCCCCACTCGTCCGTGCGGCGATTCGTGTAGGGCGACAGGAACGACGAGAGCAGGTAGCCGTGCCCGGCGTGGATGTGCACGCCGTCGAAGCCCGCTGCGCGCGCGTGGCCCGCGGCCCGGCGGTAGGCCTCGATCACGATCTCGATGTCGTGGCGGGTGGCCTCCACGGGAGTGCGCCCGGTCTGCGCGTTGTCCACGACCGACGGCGCGATCGGCTCGAGCGCGCCGACGCGCGACTGGCTTCCGGCGTGGTTCAGCTGCGCGAAGAAGCGCGCGCCCTCGCTGTGCACGGATTCGACCACCGGGCGGAAGGCCTCGGCGTGGGCGGCGCTCGTCATCCCCGCCATGCCGGGCGAGTAGCGGGCGCGCTCCTCGACGAAGGTGTGGCCGGTGAAGAGCAGGCCGCAGCCGCCGGCCGCGAGGCGCGTGTAGAAGTCGCCGTAGATGGGGAGCGGCACCCCGCGCTCGTCCGCCATGGTTTCGGATACGGCGGAGCGGATGAAGCGATTGCGCAGCGTTACGCCGCCGATTTCCCCCCGGGCCTGGAGGCGAAGCGAGTCCACGTGCGCTAGCCTACTTGATCCATGATCACGTACATCTATCCGCCAATCGGCCTAGACTGAGTAGATGCCGATCAAGCACCGGACGCTCGACGCGTTCGTCGTTGACGAACTCCGCGAGCGCATCGTGTCTGGCGAACTCGAGGCCGGCACCAAGATCGACCAGCAGGCGCTCGCCGAGGAGCTGGGCGTCAGCCGCATGCCCGTCCGCGAGGCCCTGCGCCGCCTCTCGGCCGAGGGCTTCGTGGAGCTGCTCTCCCACCGCGGCGCCGTCGTCGTGCAGCTCAGCGACGACGAGATCATCGAGGTGTACGAGATGCGCGGCGTCCTCCAGGGCCTCGCGTCGAAGCTCGCCGTGCCGAACTACACCGATCAGGACGTGGCGCAGATCAAGCAGCTGCTCGACAAGATGGACGCCACGCACGACGTGCCTGCCTGGATCGAGCTGAACAAGCAGTTCCACAAGCAGATCGAGAGCCCCGCCGGCGCTCACCGGCTGGACGAGCTGATCGAGCGCCTCACGCTCCAGTGCGCCCCCTACCTGCAGATCTCGGTGCACTTCCTGCAGGCGCAGGAGTCGCCGCAGGAGCTCCACCACGAGATCTACGACGCGGTCGAGAAGCGCGACCCGGATGCGCTCGAGGCGGCCGTCCGCAGCCACCTCTGCGCCTGGGGCCGCGACGTCGCCGGGTTCGTGCGCGCCAAGGCCGCCGAGAGCGGCGACGACGGCGCGCGCGCCGTCGCCTAGCCGGGCCTCAGGCCAGCCTCATCCTCGCGAAGCTAGGCGATGCCGGCCTCTGCGAGCAGCTTGTAGACATCGTTCGGGCCGAGCGCGAAGCGGTTGACCTCGACGCCGAGCGCGTCTGAGACGGCGGTCGCGATCGCGGCCGGCGAGAAGCACGTGCCCGACTCGCCGAGGCCCTTGACGCCGAGCGGGTTGTCCGGCGCGCGCGTCTCGATGTACTCGATCTCGAACTCGGGCACGTCCAGTGCCGAGGGCAGCAGGTAGTCCATGAAGGTGGTGGCGAGCGGCTGGCCGGCCTCGTCATAGATGACGTGCTCGTGGATCAGGCCGCCGATCCCCTGCGCGCCGGCGCCGGAGAGCTGCCCGCCCGCGATCAGCGGGTTCAGGATGCGACCGGCGTCCTGCACGATCACGTAGCGGTGGAACGCGATGTGGCCGGTCACCGGGTCCACCTCGACGATCGTCGCGTGCGCGGCGTTCGAGTGGGTCGCGGGCGCGGGCTCGAAGTGAGCGGTCTCCTCGAGCGCCGGCTCCATGCCCTCCGGGAGGCGCGCGGAGGTGTAGTACGCGTTCTTCGCGATCTCCTCGACGGTCACGGCCGAGCCCGGGGCGCCGCGCACCTGCGCGCTGCCGTCCGCCAGCTCGAGGTCCTCGGGGCTCGCCTCGAGCATGTGGCCCGCGATCTCGAGCATCTTCTCGCGCAGCCTGCCGCCCGCCACGGTCGCGGCGGCGCTCCCGAGCGTCGCCTGGCGGCTCCCCCACGCCCCGCCGCCGTGCGGCGCGGTCTCGGTGTCGCCCATCTCGACCGTCACGTCCGAGATCAGCACGCCGAGCTCGTCCGCGATCACCTGCGCGAGGACGGTGTCGATGCCCTGGCCCTGGCGGGTGGTGCCGAACTGCGCGTGCACCTTGCCGCTCGGGTCGATGCGGATCTGGCAGCCCTCCTGGCTCGAGATCGGCACGCCGCGCTCGCCGTACCAGGTGGCGCCGGGCGCCACGATCTCGCAGCCGCTTGACATGCCGATGCCGAAGTAGCGGCCCTGCTCGCGCATGCTCTGCTTGAGCTCGGCGAAGTCCGCGTAGCCGATCCGCTCCATCGCGCGGTCGAGCGCTTCGACGTAGCTGCCGGGCTCATGCACCCAGCCGGTAACGCTCTGATGCGGGAACTCGTCGACCAGGTTCAGCCGGCGGACCTCGAAGCGGTCGCGGCCGGTGACCCTGGCGACGTCCTCCATGAGCTCCTCCATGAAGCAGGTCGTCATCGGGAGCGCCACGCCGCGGTAGGGATGGATCGGCGGCTTGTTCGTCATCACGACGTCGAGCACGTACGAGTAGTGCGGGATGTCGTACGGGCCCGGCATCTCCTTCGCGCCGAGCGCGCCCTCGGTTGTGTTGCCGCGAGCGGGGATGCCGTAGGCGCCGCCGTCCGAGATCAGCTTGGCCCTCATGGCAAGGACGCGGCCCTCCTCGCTGTGGGCGATCTCGATGTCGGCGACGAGGTCGCGTGCCTGCACCGAGCCGATCAGGTCCTCCTGGCGGTCCTGGAGCCACTTGACGTTCCAGCGGCCCTCGAGGGCCATCGCGACCGCGCAGCAGGTCAGTTCCTCGGGATAGACGGGCAGCTTGATCCCGAAGCCGCCGCCGGCGTCGGGCGCCGTCACGCGCACCCGGTGGTGAGGAAGGTCGAAGACACGCGCGATCACGGCGCGCGCGAGGAAGACGTCCTGGAAGCTCGCCTGCATGGACAGCGCCGAGCGGCCCGGGTCCCAGCTCGCCACGATCCCGCGCGGCTCGAGCGGCACGCCCGTCTGGCGCTGGGTGGTGAAGCGGCGCTTGATCGTGCCGGCGGCCTCCTCGAAGACCCTGTCGGGCTCGCCGCCCTCGAACTCCTCGTGGAAGTAGACGTTCGACTCCCAGTCTTCGTAGAGCCGCACGCTCGGATCCGCCAGCGACTGCTCCGAGTCGATCACGGCCGGCAGCGGGTCGTAGTCGACCTCGACGAGCTCGGCGATGTCCTCGGCGAGGTAGCGGCTCGGCGCGAGCACCGCCGCCACCGGCTCGCCCACCCAGCGAACCTTGTCGATCGCGAGCGGCGAGTAGTCGGCGCCGGAGGTGCCGGCCCAGCCGCCCCAGTAGCGGTTCACGAGGAAGGGCGCGATGTCCTCGCCGGTGAGCACGGCGATCGCCTCGGGGTGGCGGCGCGCGGCCTCCACGTCGACCCTGGTGAGGCGGGCGTGCGCCTCGCTGCTGCGCACGAACGCCACGTGGGCCGCGTTGGCCACGGGCAGGTCGGCGAGGTAGCGGCCGTTGCCGCGCGTGAAGCGGGCGGCGTCCTGCGGCGGGATGCCCTTCCCGACGTAGCCGCCGGCGCGCGTGCTCACAAGCCGCCCCGCATGCGCTCCGCGGCGGCCATCACGGAGTCGACGATGCCCGTGTAGCCCGTGCAGCGGCAGAGGTTCCCCGAGATCGCCTCGCGGGCCTCCTCGCGCGTCGGCTCCGGATTGCGCTCGAGGAACTCCTTGGCGGTGAGCAGCATCCCGGGCGTGCAGAAGCCGCACTGGAGGCCCAGCTTCTCGACGAAGCTCTCCTGGAGCGGATGCAGCTCGTTCCCGTCGGCGAGCGACTCCACGGTCTCGATCTCGTGCCCCTCGGCCTGGCCCGCGAACATCAGGCAGGAGCGGACCGGCAGGCCGTCCACCAGCACGGTGCAGGCACCGCAAACGCCGTGCTCGCAGCCGGCGTGCGCGCCCGTGAGGCCGAGCTCCTCGCGGAGCACGTCGAGCAGAAGCTTGCGGTCCTCGACCTCGACGGTGCGCTCGGTGCCGTTCACGTTGAGCGTACGCTGCGTCCGTGGCATGGCTATGCCCCTCCCGCGGCCGCGCGCCGGACGGCGCGCTTCGTCAACTCGCGTGCGAGATGGCTGCGGTAGGCCGTGGACGCGTGGATGTCCGCGACCGCCTCGAGCGCGGCCGCCGCGGCGCCGGCGGCCTCGGCCGCCTCGTCGGGCGAGATGCCGCCGAGCGCGTCGAGCCCCTCGAGCAGGACGGGCGCGTGGCCCATGCCGCCGAGCACGACGCGGGCGGAGGCGACGCCGTCGCCTGCCGGGTCACGCGCCAGGGCGACGGACACGAGGCCGAAGTCGCCCGGGCGGCGGGCGAACTCCTCGAACGCGAAGCCCTCGTCCTCGCCGGCGAGTGGCAGCGAGATCTCGGTGAGCAGCTCGTGCGGCTCGATCGCGGTGACGAGGAAGCCATGGAAGAAGTCGTCCGCCGG
>JAXDIL010000034.1:0-39199 GCA_034664005.1 Thermoleophilaceae bacterium
GCTGCTTGATCGCGGGAGCGATGAAGTTGCCGATCACGTCGATCGACGGTGCGAACCAGTTCAGGTCGGGGTTGCCGTTGATGAGCGTCTTCGTGAGCGTCGGCACCTCGCTGTTGAGCTGCGCGACACGGACCTCCGACTCGTCGTACTTGGCGTCGGGGCAGAACTCCGCGAGGCCGCTCTTGAAGCCCTCAGCCACGTCCTTCGTGGTGCGGTACTCGGCCACGGTGATCATGTGCGCGTTCACGTCGCACTCATCCGTCACCGCCGCGTAGGCGGCCATCACGCGTCCGGACTCCGAGTAGCTGTACGTCGCGTTCGCGTCCGTGTTCTCCACCGGCGGGGCGTCCGGCTCGGAGTTGTTCGCGCTCACGACCGGGATGCCCGCCTCCTGCGCCTTCTTGAGCGGTCCCGCGATGGACTCGGGCTGGATCGAGAAGATCACGATCGCGCCAGCCTTCTGCTGGATGGCCTGCTCGATGCCGCGCTGCATCTCCGAGATGTCGTTCTGGCCGTCGAAGACCACGCCTTCGACACCGGCCACCTCGCCGGCATTCTTGAACGCGTCCGCAACCACCTGCACGAACGGGATCCCGAGCGTCGGGGCGATGAGGTGGATAGGCCCGACCTCGTTCTTGACCGCGGCAACGTCGATGGGCTCGCCTTCAGGCGCGTACTCGGACGGGCCGGAGTACTCGTCCACGAGCGCCTGGGCGGCCTCGAGTCCCGAGTTATCGCTCGTCTCGACGGTATCGGCGCCGGAACCGCCGGACCCGTCCGTCTCCTCGTCGCCGCCACATGCGGTGACGACCAGAGCCATCGCAACCAGCGCCAGCGCCAGCGCCATCATGTAGGTCAGCCTTGACAGGCGCGCCACGTACGATTTCACCCTCAGCTCCTTTGGAGACGGCCAGGACATACCGATCGGCCGGTACAGATATACCGACCGAGCGGTATAATATCTCCACTGCTTGCCCTGTCAAGCCGCGCGATGGACGTGCGCCGGGATCATCAGGGCCGCAACCGCAGCGAGGAGGCCCGACAGCCCGATCAGCGCGAAGGCGGATGTGAACGCCCGCTCGGTATGGAGGGTCGTGCCCGGAATCACGTCCGCGGCCAATAGCGCCGCAATCAGCGCGGAGACGAAGGCACCGGCCACCGCCCGCATGATCGTGTTGATGCCGGTGGCGATGCCGATATCGGCGGGGTCGACAAGCTGCACCAGCAGGTTCGGCATGGAGGTGAACGCGAGGGAGATTCCAATTCCTACCAACGCCCCCGCGAAGACGACCTCGCCCGCGCTCCCATGCGCAGCCACGAGGACGCCGAACGACGCGGCGATGAACAGCGATCCGACGGCGAGCACCGCCCGGAAGCCGAAGCGAGCCCCGAGCACCCCCGCGACCGGGCTGGCGACGAGCATCAGCACCGCGCTCGGAACCATGACGAGCCCCGACGCGGTCACGGACAGCCCAAGGCCCGACCCGAGCTCCGCGGGGCCCTGGGCGAACTGCGGGATGAGGATGAACGAGCCGAACATGCCCATCCCCACGAAGAAGCTCGCGACGTTGGTCGCGACGACCGCGCGCTCTGCGAGCTTGTGAATGTCGACGAGCGGATCGCGCACGCGCAGCTCGCAGGCGACGAAGGCCGCGAGCGTGACGAGCCCGGCGCAGATCAAGCCCAGCACCGTCGCGGATCCCCACCCCCACTCGTTCGCGTTGGAGATCCCCAGCAGCAGCAGCGTCATCCCCGCCGACAGCAGCGCCGCGCCGGCCCAATCGACGGTCACCCCCCGCCGCGCAGGCGACCGCGGGATGACCCACCACACGGCCGCAGCGCCGGCGAGCGAGATCGAGCCCACCATGAACAGCCAGGGCAGTTGCCCGTGGTCGACGATGACCCCCGCCAGCGGCAGCCCGATGGCACCGCCGATGCCGAACATCGCGGAGATGAGTCCCATCCCCATCGCCCGTTTCCCTACCGGCAGCTCTTCGGTCACGACGCCGAACGCGAGCGGGAAGATGCCGCCGGCCACCCCCTGCACCACCCGCCCCGCGATCACCATTTCGACGGAGCTCGCAATCGCGCAGATCCCGGAGCCGATGCTGAACACGCACAGGATCACGATGAGCACCCGGCCGCGCCCGAACAGGTCGCCGAACTTCCCCACGAGCGGTGTGCAGACCGCGGCCGAGAGCAAGTAGGCAGTCATCACCCAGGAGGCGGCCGTCGGCGTCGTGTGGAACTCGCGCGCGATCGCCGGCAGCGCGGGCGCAACCATCGTGTGGAACATCGAGAACGTGAGCGTCGGCAACAGAAGCGCCGCGAGCACCCTCTTGGAGGACTGCGCACGAAGCTGTGAGCTCAAACGGGGCGTCGGGTGTCAGAGGAGCAGGCCAAACCAGCGGGATTCCTCCGGGCCCGAGGCGGGCGAGGCTACCAAAGACCTCCATAGAGCCCATCGCAACGCGACGTGTGAGGGTGAGCGACGGGACTCGAACCCGCGACCGCCTGGACCACAACCAGACCTAGGGGGAGGGCTACCCCGATTTGGCTCTGTAGAGCCGAATACGCTCGCCTAGATCAGGGCAGTTTCGCTCAAATTGGTACCACGATTGGTACCACGAGTCGACCGGTCGCGTCCGCAAATCCGACTCCGCAGGCTTCGGCGTCAGTGTCATTGACTGCTCCTCCAATGGAACCCGAGCTGACCAGCTCTCGTTTGGATGGCAGAAGCTGATGATCGGCTCCATCGTGGCAGCGGTTGGGGGGGAAGCTGACGCGGCTCGCGGGGCTCGCGAAATCGCTGCTCTCGTCCTCGACCGACAAGGGATTGCGCTGTAGGAACTGCGACGCGGCCGGACACAGCCTCGTCTCCGCGGCTGGGGCGTCAGGGTCCGTGCCCTACCAATACGCGTGCCAACCTTTACGCGTCTTAGAGGGCGAGTCCCGTGGCGGCCAGCAACAGCGTCGCCACCACCGCGACAGTGCGCTCGAAGACGCTCCCGTCACCCACCTCATCCGCGAGAGCAGTGCACCGATCGCCAAGGGAATCGCGCCAAGGTAGCCGACTTCGGCCCATGACGGCACCGGCAGGGGCCGACGAGTCACAGCGCCCAGATCGACTCGGCGAGCGACCCATGCCCGCAGGCCGCGCGCGGGAGCATCGAGCGCGTTGGCGGACAGGGCAACCGAACACCGTCGCTCTCGTGAAGTTAGACGAGCGCTGCTTCGCGGCTGGCGTTCCGTGTGCGGAGCATCCGCTCCATCACCTCAACGACTCGCGTGTCGAACTGAGTGCCGGCACCTGCGCTGAGCTCGGCGAGTGCCGCATCCGGCGTCATCGCCTCGCTGTACGGGCGCTCGCTAACCATTGCGTCGAACGCATCCGCGACTGAGATGATGCGTGCGCCCAGCGGGGTCTCCTCGGCGATGAGTCCGTCCGGGTAGCCGGTCCCATCCCAGCGCTCGTGATGCGAACGTACGAGAGGAACAATTGCTCGAAGCGCCGGGACGCGAGCGAGAACCTCAGCACCCACGACCGGATGCGTCTGCATCACCGCTCTCTCCGTCTCCGTGAGAGGGCCGGGCTTCGCGAGGATCGCGTCCGGGATGGCGATTTTGCCGATGTCGTGCAGGCGGGCGCCCGCCCCGATCGTGGCAGCCTCATCGTCACCGCAGCCCAACTCGACGGAGATCCGGCGAGCGAGATCAGCGACGACGGAGGCGTGTGCATCCGTGCTGCCGTCTCGAGCGTCGACGAGCATTGCGAGCGCCGACACCGCGTCGGTCAGCGCTTCGCTGGAGCGCGACACGTCCGACGTCTTTTCAGCCCCGAGAGCGGATACGACAGGGTCAGCGGCGGACAACGTCTGGTTGCGCCCGAGACGCTTCGCCGCATACATGGCACGGTCCGCGGCCTCGATCAGCTCCGCTCGGGTGCCGCCGTCGCCCGGGGAGGCAGCAACGCCCAGGGAGCACGTCAGGTGTCCGCTCTGTCCCGCCTTGAAGTGGTGCCCGGCAACGGCCTTTCGCACGCGCTCGGCCACAACCATTGCGTCCGTCGCATCGACCTCGGGAAGAATTGCGACGAACTCCTCTCCACCCCACCGCCCGAAGGTGTCAGCCCTCCGCAGGCCGCTTCCGGCAACCGCACTGAACTCCCTCAGCGCGGCGTCCCCGGCAGCGTGCCCAAAGCGATCGTTGAACGCCTTGAAGTGATCGATGTCGATGAAGACGAGGGCGCAGCGTGCTGCCCCGCGCACGCAGCGCGCCAGCTCTTGGTTGATTGAGCTCATCAGAGCGCGGTGGTTGGGCACGAGGGTCACTGGGTCGGTCAGGGCAAGCGCCGCCAGCTCTGCGTGCGCCAGCTCGAGCTCGCGATGGGTGGAGAGCAACTCCCGCTGCGCCGCGAGCTGCCGCAGCGCTACAAGAAACGTGGCGACCGCAGCGGACACCAGCAGCCCTCCGACCGGCACGAGCGGCGACTCACGAGTCGCTACGGCCAACAGGCCGAAGACGAGCGCGACGCCAAGCCACGGCAGCCAGGTTGCGCGCCGAACCGCGGATGGATGATCGAGCTCGTCGGTGTCGCTCTCGTCGCGCTGGGCGCACGCCGCTATTCCCAATAGGCCCACTGCTACCAGATAGAGGCCGTCTACGGGATCGCCGCCGCTGTACGCGCCCTTCAGCGAGAGGGATCCGTAGACGAGGTCAGCCGCGACGATGAAGGTAAACCCGGCGGCGGCAATACGCAGTGCGGTTGCGCTGCCCGGCAGCGGACGCCGCAGCAGCACGGGGGCCAGCGCCGCGATAAGGATGAGGTCGCCGACCGGAAACCCGATCGTGACGAGCGTCTGGAGCAGGGTGCCGTGCGCAAGTGTCGCCGGTCCGAGCAGCACGTACCAGACAACCGCACCGCCGGCGATCGCCACGGTGGCGCAGTCGATCAGCGTCTCGAAGCGTTGGACCCGCAACCCGCCGGCGCGCGGGAAACGGAGCAGCGCCGCGAAGGCGAAGGGGTAGAACATGAGATACGAGGGGTCTGCCAGCGACGGATAGGGCTTCGAGGCCGCGATGACCTCGTAATACGCCTGGAGGACACTGCCGATCCAGTAGAAGCTCAGTCCGATCGCGAGCAGCCGCCAAGCCGGTCCGGCAGGCGTGCCACTGCAGCGGCGCGCGACCGTCCAGACGACCAGTGCGGCGCTGCCGTAGAACACCGTGACCAGCAGATCGCCGATCAACTCCTTCGCATCCGGCCCTCCCCAGCGAAAAACCTGCCAGCTCGCGTAGGCCGTGATGTAGACAGCTACCACGGCGACGGCGGGTAGCTGCGGCCAGCGTATGCTCGCTCGCTTCAATCGACTGCGTAGCTCCCCACCGCTCATGCACTCAATGTCGACCCCTGTCGCCGTGGCGGAGATACTCAGAACAAGGTAGTTGCCGCCGCCAGCGGCGATTTCGCCGACTGCCCGACCTGCGGGGAAGCACGGGCCAATTCATCGCTACACGCGAGGGGGAATTGCGGATCGCACGCGGGTCGAGCGATTTGGTTGGCGTCCCTTGCGAACGTCTCGTGATGCTCACGCGGCGCCGCCGTCCCAGCGGAACAGCCTGCATCTTTAAAGCCCGATAGCCGGGGTCCATCGTGGCAACGGTCGAACGCGACATCGACGCGGCTCGGCGCGCTCGTGAGATCGCGGCGCTCGTGCTTTGAGCGGCAAGCGCTGACGTCGGGCCACCCGCGAAAGAAGGAAACCCGCCGTTAGCAGGGTCTTCGAGAGGTGAGCGACGGGACTCGAACCCGCGACCGCCTGGACCACAACCAGGAGCTCTACCTGCTGAGCTACGCCCACCACGTGTCGCCTCGACGGCGACGCTCGGAATCTAGCATCGGCCTCCCGCTAGCCGAGCGTGATTCTGCGGGTGACCCGGCGGGGGGCCTTGCCGTTTCCGCTCACCGTGACCTCGAGGGTCAGGTCGGCGGCGCGGGCGCGAGCGAGTGCTGAGCGCAGCTTGCGCGCGATCCGCACCGTGAAGGTCTGTGCGGCGGAACCGGCCGCGCTGATCCTGGCGCTTCCGATCGCGACGCTGCGGCCGCCAGAGCGGATGCCGAGCCGGCGCGCGGTCGAGGCGCTCACGACCAAACGGGCGGCCATGGTGCACTGCGACGAGCAGACGCCGGCCAGCTTCAGCCCGCGGCTGGCGATGCGGGACGGCTTCAGCTCGGGCCGCAGCGCGATCGCGCGCGAGAGCGCGGCCGAGCCGGCGGTTGCGGCGAACGTGGCCGTGGTGCTCGCCCTGCTGCGCTTCAGCGCGCGCCGTGCCTTGCTGGTGAGGCCGACCTTGACGGCGCCTGAGCCGCCGGACCTGGTGGCGCCGCCGAGCCGGACGGCGCGCTTGGCGCCGCGGGCCAGACCGAGCTTCGCGGCGGTACGCGGCGAGACGGCCAGCGCGGTCGTGCGCGAGCAGACGCCCTCGCAGGAGCTGAGCGCCGTGAGCCGTCCGGCCGCGGCGTCGGCGATCGACTCCTCGGTCGCGATCACGGCGAAGTCGAGCGAGGCGGCGGCCGCGCCGCCGCCCACGGAGAAGGTCACCGGCGAGCTCGTGCCGGCGTTGCCCGCCGCGTCGCCCTGCCGCGCGACCGCGGTGTAGGTGCCGTCGGCCACCTGGCCGAACTGCGCGCCGAAGGAGCCGGCGCCGTCACGCGAAGCGACCACAGTCTGCGCGGGCGCCCCGCTCGCCGAGGCGCCCTTGAAGAGGTCCACGTTCACGCTCGAGTCGTCGCCCGCGGCCGTCCCGGCCGCGCCCTGCACGCTCGGAGCGGAGCCGCCCGCCGACAGGATCTGCGGGCCGGGCGCCGTCAGGTCGACGGTCCAGCTGTAGACCGCCGGGCTGCCGTCGACGTTGCCGTGCGAGTCGAACGCCCGCACCTCGAAGGTGTGGTCGCCCTCGGGCAGGTTGCCGAACTCCTGCGGCGAGGCGCAGGGGTTGAAGTCGCCACCGTCGAGCCGACACTGGAACATCGAGCCGACCCGCGGCGAGTTGAACTGGAAGCTCGCTGTGCGGGAGCCCGCGCGCGAGGGCGGCGCGGCCTGGATCTCGGTGTCCGGCGCGTTCACGTCCGGGTCGCACTGGGCCGTGCTGATCGAGAGGCCCCAGCCGAGCAGCGAGCCCGTGTCGTTCTCGTAGCGGTCGCTCACGCGGAGCTTCCAGGTGCCCTGCTGCTCCTTGCCGTTGAAGCGCGCGAGCTGGTCGCCCTGGGGCTTGAAGCTGCCGGTGTACGGTGCCGCGCTCGCGCCCGAGCCGATCGCTGTCTCGGCCCCATCGTCGAAGACGGTGTCCACCAGGTCGTCGCCGCCGTTGTTCGGGCCGCCCACGTGCTCGATCAGCCTCACAGTCGTGGAGTTGTCGGGGCTCGTGAGCTCCACCTTCAGGTCGCCCACGAAGCTGTGGTCGATGCTGTTGATGCGCACGTCGAGGTCCTTGATGCGGCCGCTCACGGGCACGAACAGCGTCGACTGCACGCCGCCCGCGTTGTCGTCCGGGATGGCGACAGTCTGCGTCTTCGTGTGGGTGGTCGCGGGCCCGGGCCGTCCCGTGGGGATCGTGACCGGCACCGCCTGCGTGCCGCCCTCGACGCTCGTCACGTTCAGGATTCCGGTCGCGTCCACGCCGCAGGAGGTCGTGCCGGCGAGCGTCGCCGCGTACGGGGTCAGGTTCTCGCGCTCGGCGTCGGCCGGCATATCCGCGTAGCCGGAGCTCGGCTGCTCCATGTTCAGCCCGCCGGCGCCGCTCAGAGTCGCGCTCACACCGGTGGCCGTCTCGGTGCCCGTGTTGATCACGCCCTGCTGCAGTTCGAACGATTCGCCCGGCTCCAGGGCGTGGTCGCCGTTCTGATCGTTCATGGTGTCGTTCACGGTCACTCCGCCCTGCACGAGGATGGGCGACGACTGAAGCTCGGTCGCGTTCGAGAGGACCAGCGCGAAGTCCTGGTCGAGCGAGGTGGCGTTGCCGGGCACGCCGTCGCCGCCGAGCGTCTTCGCCACGACCTTCACCGACATCCGCCCGGCGGTGCCGGCCGGCAGCACCACGTTCTCGACGTTGTTGCGGAAGTCGGCCTGGCCGCCCGGGATCGAGAGGCCGTCGGCGAGCCAGTTGCCGCGATAGGTGCGGCCGCCCGCGCTCACCTCGAGGTCGAGGTCGTTCACGAAGGCGTTGCCGGTGACCGTCGCGGGCGGCGGGTCGGTCCAGGCGAGCGTGATGCGCACCGGCTTGCCGGTGTTCGGGATCTCGTAGGAGCGCAGCTCGCTCTGCCCGGTCACGTTGAGCGTCGTGGCCTGGTCGATGTAGGCGCGCTGCGTGTTGTCGAGCGCGGCGCCCACGCTCACGCGGCCCCAGCCCTCGTCGCTGTTCGGTGCGCTCGGGATCGTGCTCCCCTTGCCGCTGTCCCCGCCCGCCACGTCGGTGGCCGTGTTCACGAGCACCGCCTTCGTCATGGCCGGCGAGGGCGCCTGCGGAACGACGGTCCGCACGTACCAGTCGCGGAAGAGCGCGGCGGCGCCCGCCACGTGCGGCGCGGCCTGCGAGGTGCCGGAGACGAGCGAGTAGAAGCTGTTGCCGCCGAAGGCCTGGTTGCAGACCGAGATGCCGCTGTAGGCCGGGTGCTGCGGCGAGGCGCCCGTGATGTGCGTGCCCGGCGCGACGACGTCGGGCTTCATGCGGCCGTCCTGTGTGGGACCGCGGCTCGAGAAGTTGATGATGTCGCCGGGGTTGTCGGCGCCCGCGTTGGTGACCCCGCAGCCGTCGGTGCCCGAGGCGCGCACGCTCTCGGCCGCGCCGACCGTGATCACGTTCTTTGCCGTGCCCGGCGAGGTGATGCTGCCGTAGCCCTCGTCGCCCTTCGGATCGGCCGGGTTGCCGTTGCCATCGCCGTCGTTGCCGGCTGAGAAGACCTCGACCATCTCCTGGTTCCCGGCCGTGCCGGGTGAGGCGTCGCGCACCAGCGCGTCGTAGGCCTGTGAGGCCGCGTGGTAGCCGCCGAAGTTCGAGATGCCCCAGGAGTTGTTCGAGATGCGCGCCCCCGCGGCGTAGGCGTCGGACGTGAGCGTCGAGTAGCTGACCGACGCCGCCGTGCCGCTGCAGCGGAAGATCTTCGACGCGCCCACGTTCGCGTGCGGCGCCACGCCCAGGCCGTACTTGTAGCCCTCGGCGTCCTGTCCGGGCGCGGTCCCGAGGCCGGCGGCGATGGAGGTCACGTTCGTGCCGTGGCCGCCGCAGTCCGTGGCGTCCGGGTCAGGGGTGAAGTCGTGCGCGTAGCTCACCCGGCCGGCCAGGTCCGGGTGGACCGTGGTGGTGCTGCCGCGATCGAGTCCGGAGTCGGTCACGTCGATGGCGAAGTTGAAGGGGGTCGCGAACCCCTTCGTGGCCAGCCATGCCTGGTAGTCCGGACCGCTCGGCGCGCCACCGGTGAGGTTGCCGGCGAGGATCTGCGCGCTCCGCTCGTCGTGCAGCTCGGGCACCCCGGCGGGCTCGATGGCGACGACCGCTGGATCCGCGGCCAGGTCCGCCACCTCCGCCGCGCCGAGCTCGAGGAACTGAGTCCGCACGTGAACGGCGGACAGCTCGGGCGCCAGCTCCGTGCCGGCATCCTCGGCGTCCGCGCGGGCGTCCTGACCTGGGGCTCCTGCAACGGTCTGGACGGCCACGCGGCCGCTCGAGGCGCCACGCTCGACCTTGTCGCTCGGCCGGAGCGCGGTTGCGGCGCGCACCGCCGGATACGACCCGACGAGCTCGGTCACGCGGTCGAGGGCGTCTCCCGCCGCGTGCACTATGTAGCCGTTCTGGGCGGCGTAGCCCAGCACGGTTGCTCCGGTGGACCGCAGCTTCGCGAGCCATTCGGCCTTCACGGGCCCGACGAACTGGACGAGCACGAGTGCCTCGCCGCGGTCGGGCGCGTCCTTCGCGGCGAGCGAGGGCCGCGCGGCGGGATCGACCTGCCCGCCGGCGAGCGCAACCTCGCGCATGTCGTCGCGGCGGCCGGCGCCTGCGCCGCGGAGAAGCTGGTCGTCGGCGCCCGTCGCCTCGACGAGCGAGAAGTCGCGATAGCGCGCGACCACGCGCACGTCCGCGCGCGCGAGAGCGAGCTCACCCTTGGCCGAATCGGGCACCACGAGCAGGTGAACTGTGCCGTCCGGGCTCGCGGATTCGGCGTCCGCTAGGGACGCACTGGTGACGAGACCGCCGAGCGCGGCAGCCGCTACTGCGAGATGACGAAGTCGCTTGAAGTCGATACGGAGCCCTTTCCCGCACTACGACGCCGTTGCGGGACCTAGGGATGTATCGGCAACTTGCGAAAAAACAACAGTCCAGGCGCGCAAGAAACTAGGACAGGCGTCCAGCTTCAGCGCGAAGGCGTCAACTCGACCGGAACGGTCTGATCGGAGACGGCCTCGACGGTCTCCTCCTTGCCCGGCAGACCGTCCTCGCGAGCACAGACGATGCGGAACGCGCCGGTGCCGAGCGACCCGTTCGGGCGGATCGGGAGCCCGCGAATCGAGTCCCAGCCCAGGCGCTCCACCTCGAAGGGGTTCATCTCCACGGCCACGGCCGGCCAATCGCACGACGCGTTGTGCTGGTCGATCGCCTTCGAGATGGCCTCGAGGTTCTTCGCCTCGGAGGAGCTCATCGCGACGCGGTCTGCCCCAGAAGCTCCATGTAGTGCTCGATCGTGCGCTGGATGCCCTCGCGCACGTCGATCTCCGGCTCCCAGCCGAGCAGGTCGCGGGCGCGCGTGATATCCGGCTGGCGCACCTGCGGGTCGTCCACCGGAAGCGCCTCGAAGACGACCTCCGAGCGCGAGTCGGTCAGCTCGATGATCAGCCTGGCCATCTCGAGCAGCGACATCTCGTTGGGGTTGCCGATGTTCACGGGGTCGTGGACCTCGGACTCGGCGAGCAGGACGAGGCCGCGGATCAGGTCGTCGACGTAACAGAAGCTGCGCGTCTGACCGCCGTCGCCGAAGACCGTGACCGGGCGGTCGGCGACCGCCTGGCCGAGAAAGGCCGGGATCGCGCGGCCGTCGTTCACGCGCATCCGCGGACCGAACGTGTTGAAGATGCGGACGATCGCGGTGTCCACCCCCTGCTGGCGCAGGTAGGCCATCGTGAGCGCCTCGGCGTAGCGCTTCGCCTCGTCGTAGACGCCCCGCGGGCCGATCGGGTTGACGTGGCCCCAGTAGGTCTCGGGCTGCGGGTGTACCTGCGGGTCGCCGTAGACCTCGCTCGTCGACGCGAGCAGGAACCGCGCGCGCTTGAACTTCGCGAGGCCGAGCGCATGATGCGTCCCGTACGAGCCGACCTTCAGCGAGTGCAGCGGCTGGCGCAGGTAGTCGATCGGGCTTGCGAGCGCGGCCAGGTGATAGACGAAGTCGACCGGCTCGTCGATCTGCAGATGCTCGGTCATGTCGTGGTTCAGGAAGGCGAACCGGTCGCCGCTCATGTGCTCGACGTTCTGGAGCGAGCCCGTCTCCAGGTTGTCCACGCAGATGACGCGCTCTCCCTGCTCGTGCAGGTAGTCGCAGAGGTGGGAACCGAGGAATCCGGCACCGCCCGTGACAACCGAAGTCGGCATGGCGAAAGCATAGAGCCGCCCCCGGCGCGCGAACGGGATGCTTACGAACCATTTACGGCAGAGTTGCGCCTGGATGTGCGGAATTGCGGGCCTGGTGGCGAGCGCGGGGGCGCCCGACGTGGCGCTGGTGGACGCGATGCGGGCGAGCATCCGCCACCGGGGCCCCGACGAGGGCTCGACGGTCGTATCGGGACGGTGCGCGCTCGGCCATCAGCGGCTCGTCGTGCTCGACCCGGAGCGCGGGCGCCAGCCCGCGGCGAGCGAGTCGGGGGAGGTGCTCGCGGTGCACAACGGCGAGATCTACAACTTCCCCGAGCTGCGGGGCGAGCTCGCCGGTCACACGATCCCCGGGACCGGAGACACGGCGGTGATTCCGCACGTCTACGAGGAGTCGGGCGCCGAGTTCGCGCGGCGCCTGCACGGGATGTTCGCGATCGGGCTCTGGGACGCGCCTCGCGAGCGGCTCGTCCTCGCACGCGACCGGCTCGGGAAGAAGCCGCTGCTCTGGACGCGGCTCGAGGACGGGACGTTCGCGTTCGCCTCGGAGCTCCGCGCACTGTTGCTCCTGCCCGGGCTGCGTCGCGCCGTGGATCTCGAGTCGCTCGACCAGTTCCTGGCGCTGCAGTACATCCCCGGCACGCGCACTGCCGTGCGCGGCGTGCACGAGCTCGCTCCCGGCCACGCGCTCGTCGTCGAAGGCGGCTCGGAGCGCGCCGTTCGCTACTGGGAGCCGCAGCCCCGCGGCGAGGCCGGCTCCGACGAGGACTGGCTCGCGCAGGTCCGCGCCGCGGTGGGCGCGGCGGTGCGCCGCCGGCTCGCGAGCGACGTGCCGCTCGGCGCGCTCCTCTCGGGCGGGATCGACTCGAGCATCGTCGTGGCGGAGATGGCAAAGGCGGCGAGCAGCCCGGTGCGGACGTTCACCATCGGCTTCGGCGAGGAGCGCTACGACGAGCGCGAGCACGCGCGCGCGGTCGCCGAACGCTACGGGACGCGGCACGAGGAGATCGAGCTCGACGCGCAGCCGGCGGAGCTGCTTCCGGAGCTCGCGCAGGCCTTCGACGAGCCGCTCGGGGACGAGGCCGCGCTGCCGCTCTACGCCGTCTGCGGCGCGGGCCGTCAGCACGTGACGGTCGCGCTCACCGGCGACGGGGGCGACGAGGCGTTCGCGGGCTACGAGCGCTACGCGGCGCTCGAGCTCGCCCAGCGGATCCCGCAGCCCGTGGCGCGCGCCGCGTCGAGCGTGCTCGGGCTCGCACGAGCGACGCCCCACGTGCGCTCGCCGCTCGTGCGCGCGCGGCGGTTCCTCGACGCGGCGGCCTCGCCGGCGCGCGAACGGTACGGCCGCATCATGGAGGTCTTTCCGGCCGCGGCGCGAGCCGCGCTGTGGACGGACGACGCGCTCAGCGAGCTCGCGCCGCTGCCGGGCGCCGCCGCTCTCCTCCCGCCGCTCCCGACGAGCGACGTGCGCGCGCTGCAGCTCGCGGACCTCGCGACGTACCTCCCACATGACCTGCTCCGGAAGAGCGACCTCGCCTCGATGTCGCACTCGATGGAGCTCCGCTCGCCGTTCCTCGACCACGAGGTGATCGAGCTGGGCCTGGCGCTCCCCCGCTCGCTGAAGATCCGAGGCCGCACCGGCAAGGTCGCGCTGCGGCTGGCGTACGCGAGCGAGCTGCCGGAGGAGATCCTCGCGCGCAGGAAGACCGGCTTCGGGGTGCCGATCGCGCGCTGGTTCCGGGGCGAGCTCCGCGAGCCGGCGCGCGAGATCCTGCTCTCCGCCCGCGCGCGGCAGCGGGGCTATTTCCGGCCCGGGGCCGTCGAGCGGCTGCTCCGAGAGCACGCCGACGGACGGCACGACCACGCGCATCGCCTCTGGTGCCTCCTGATGCTCGAGCTCTGGCACGAAGCGCACCTGGACGGACGAGCCGCGGCGGAGCAACCCGTCGCTGCATCGGCGTGAGGGTGGTCCACGTCCACCGGATGCGCGGGATCGGGGGGTCCGAGCGGCACCTCCTCGCGCTCCTGCCGGCGCTGCAGGCTGTAGGCATCGAGCCCGCGTTCGTCGGACTGGACGATCCTGCCTGGGACGCAGAGCCGTTCTACGAGGCCCTCGGCGAGATCCCGGTGGTGCGCCTGCGCGCGCGGGGAGACGTGGAGGCTGGACTGCCCTGGCAGCTCGCCAGGGCGCTGCGGCGGCTACGGCCGGACGTGGTCCACACGCATCTCGTCCACGCCGACGTCTACGGGGCCTTTGCGACGACGGCGCCCCTCGTCTCGACGAAGCACAACGACGACCCGTTTCGCACCGGGGCGTTTCGTCACGTCGAGCGCCTGCTCGCACTGCGGGCAAAGCGCATCGTGGCGATCACGCAGTCGCTCAAGCGCTTCCTGGTCGACCGAGCCGGGCTGCCCGAGAGGAAGATCGACGTCGTGCACTACGGGCTGGACGAGGTGCCTCACGCGTGGGCGGCGGGCGGGACGCCGACGGTGTCCGAGGACGCGACCGTGCTGCTGTCGGTCTCTCGGCTCGTCGAGCAGAAGGGCGTCGACGTCGCCATCCGCGCCCTCCCCGCGGTGCTCGAGCGCCGGCCCGGTACCGTGCTCGTCGTGCTCGGCGAGGGGCCGGAGCGCGAGCGGCTCACGGCGCTCGCACGCGAGCTCGGCGTCGGGGCCGCCGTCCATCTGCCCGGCCGGGTCGGCGACGTCGCCGCGTGGTACCGGCGTGCCGACGTCCTGGTGCACACCGCGCGCTGGGAGGGCTTCGGACTTGCGATCCTGGAGGGGATGCTCGCGGGGCTTCCCGTCGTCGCCGGCCGCGTCAGCTCCGTGCCGGAGCTGGTCGTCGACGGCGCCACGGGCGTGCTCGTCTCGCCAGACGATCCGCGCGCGCTCGCGGCAGGCGTTCTCGAAGCGCTGCAGCGCGCGGAGGAGCTCGGTCGAGCGGGCCGGGCGCGGGCGCGGGCGGAGTTCTCGGTCGAGCGGATGGCGCGGCGCACGATCGAGGTCTACGAGCGGGCGCGATGAGCCGCGTCGCGCTCGCCGCCGTGGCCGGCAGCGTCGTGTTCGTGGCCTCCTGCTCGCTGCCGAACGCCGGCCTGTTCGACCGCGGCCAGGTGGGCGACACCCCGCAGTACCGCACCGAGGGCGACGCCTTCCTGCGCGGCGAGCTGCCCTACCGGGACTTCTATCTGGAGTATCCGCCGGGGGCGCTGGCCCCGTTCTCCGCGGCAGCCGTGGGCTCGGATTCCGGGTACGCGACCCGCTTCAAGGTGCTGGCACTCCTGCTCGGGATCGGCACGATCTGGCTCACCGCGGTCGCGCTCGGCAGGCTCCGCGCCGACCCGCGCCGGCTCTTCGGCGCTTGCGCGTTCGTCGGTCTCGCCCCCGCGCTCCTCGGCCCGGTGGTGATCGTCAACTACGACCTCTGGCCGGCGTTCCTGACCTCGGCGGCCCTCGTCCTGCTGCTCGGGCGCCGCGAGCTCGGCGCCGCGGGAGCTCTCGCCCTGGCGACCGCCGCGAAGCTCTACGCGGTGGTGCTCCTCCCGCTCGTGCTGCTGCGCTCGCGACGTCGCACGGCGGTGCTCGGGACGTTTGCCGCCGTCGCCGCGCTCGTCCTGCTCCCCTTCTTCGCCCTCGCTCCCCGGGGGATGGCCTATGACCTGTCGATCACGGCGCGGCGCCCCCTGCAGATCGAGAGCCTCGGCTCGTCGGTGCTGCTCGCGGCACACCGGCTGGGCCTCTACGAGGCGCACGTCAACTCCATCGCCAACTCGCAGAACCTCGGGGGAGCGCTGCCGAAAGCGCTTGCTGCGCTGGCCGGACTGATCACGCTGGCCGCCCTAGGAGCCGTCTACGTCGCCTTCGCACGTGGCGAGGACGGCCCGGAGCGGATCGTGCTCGCGGTCGCCGCCGCGGTCTGCGGGCTCGTCGCGTTCGGAAAGGTTCTCTCGCCCCAGTACCTCCTGTGGCTCGTCCCGCTGATCGCCCTGGTGCGGACGCGCGTCGCGTGGGCCCTGCTCGCCGCCGCGCTCGTGCTGACGCAGCTCTGGTTCCCGCGTCATTACGGCCAGGTGGTCGCACTGGGGCCGGAGGTCTGGCTCGTGCTCGTCCGCAATCTCGTGTTGGTCGCGCTGTTCGCCTTCCTGCTCACCCGGCTCCGACGCGCGTGAGCCGGCGGGCGCTGCCGGCGATCGTGGCCGCGGCGCTGGCCGCAGGAGTCGTGCTCCGCGTCTGGGTGCTCGCCTCGCCGCTCGGCGCGCTCGACGCCGACGAGGGCGTGTGGGGCCTGATGGCGAAGCGGTTCGCCGAAGGGCACTTCGCCACGTTCTACTGGGGGCAGAGCTACGGGGGAACGCTCGAGACGTTCCTCACCGCCCCCGTGGTGGCCGTCGGGGGAGCGAACACGGTGGCCGTGCGGGCAGTGCCCCTGGCGCTGTTCGCGGTCGCCACGTTCCTGGTCTGGCGGGTCGGGCGGCGAACCGTCGGCGAGCCGGCCGCGCTGGTCGCAGCCGCTGCGTACGCGCTCTGGCCCGCGTACCTGATCTGGAAGTCGACGCGGGCGCACGGCTTCTACGGCGTGGCGACCGTGCTGACCCTGCTCGTCCTGCTGCTCGCCCTGCGGCTACGCGAACGCGACTCGCGGCTCGATCTCGCGCTGCTCGGGCTCCTCCTCGGGGTCGGCTGGTGGACGTCGCCGCAGGTCGCGTTCGTCGCGCTGCCCGCCGTCGCTTGGCTGCTGTGGCGGCACCCGGTGCTGATCCGTCGCGCCTGGCTCGTCGCGCCGGGTCTGGCGCTCGGCGCCGCGCCGTGGTTCGTCTGGAACGCGCGCCACGGCTGGACGTCGTTCACGCCCCCGTTCGGGGACAACGGCAGCTATTTCGACCACCTGCGCACGTTCTTCTACGCCGCGCTGCCGCAGGCGCTCGGGCTGCGGGTGCCGTTCACGTTCGAGTGGATCCCCGGCCTGGTGCTAGGGCGGCTCGCCGAGCTCGCCGCGGTTGCGGGAGTCGTCTGGCAGGCGATCCGGGTCCGCGACGACCGGCTGCTGCTCGCCGTCGTAGCGCTCGTGTACCCGCTCGGAGAGGCGATCTCGCCGTTCTCGTCCCTCAACGAGGAGCCGCGCTACCTCGTGCTGCTCGCCCCCGTGTGCGCCCTGCTCCTCGCGCAAGTGCTCGCCACACCGGCGCGCGCAGCGGCCGGAATCGGAGTGCTGGCGGTGCTCTCGGCGATCGGGCTCGTCGCGATGTCGCACGTCGATCCGCCGGTGCCGCCGGTCGGGCGGGAGCGCACGCCCGCGGACCTCGGCCCGCTCGTCCGCGCACTCGACCGCGCCGGCGTGAACCGCGTCTGTGCGCACTACGCAATCGCGTACCGCCTCGACTTCGAGACGGACGAGCGCATCGTCGCCGCCTCGACCGGCCAGATCCGCTGGGAGCCGTACCAGGACGCAGTGGCGCGCTCGCCGCGCGTCGCGTGGGCGTTCGTGCGCGGCAGGTACGAGGAGACCGCACGCGAGCGGCAGCTGCGCCGCGCGGGCTACGTCCGCTCGGTGGCGGGCGGGTGGGCGCTGTGGATCCCGGCGCGCACGCGGTCGACGGCGCCGAGCGTGCCGACGGCCCAGAGCACGAACACGGGCGGCAGGCTCGCGAAGATGAACCGCGGGTGCTCCCACGTGACGCGGTAGAAGCTGTAGAAGGCCGCCGGCAGGAGCGCCCACGCGACGAGGATCCCGGACTCCCTGCGGTCGCGCAGCAGCAGCGCGCCCAGCGCGGCGAGGGGCAGCAGGATCAGCAGCAGCCGAGGTGTGAAGAGCAGCGAGTCGGTCCAGCTCGAGAGGACGTACGAGCCCGAGAACGGGTCGCGCGGCCAGGAGTTCGGGTTGTCGAAGAGCGACGCGTAGCCGAGCGGCCAGTAGACGGCGACGAGCGGCAGAAACGAGACGGCGCCGGCGAGATACGGCGCGACCGCGCGTCGCCGAAGCGCGACGACGACGAGGCCGAGCGCGACGAGCAGCCCGTCGGTGAGCTTGACGGCCGTCGCGAAGCTGAGTGCGACGCCCGCCACGGCCATGCGCATGGGCGTGCCGCGCGGGGAGAGCAGGAGGGCGAGCGCCGTGGTGAGGAGCGCCGTCGAGAGCGGCTCGGTGTACATCACGAGGCCGGCGTCCACGGTCCACGTCCCGTTCTGCCAGGCGCTGGAGCCGGCGATCACGCCGGTCAGGAGGGGCCAGAGCGCGAAGAGGGCCGCCGCGGCCAGGCCGACCGCGCGGCGTCCGGTCGCATACACGCCGACGAAGTAGGTCGCGCCGACCGTGACCACGTTCGCGACGAGCGACAGCACGAGCCCGAAGCCGAAGGCGACGCCGGCGTCGAGCGGCCCGCCGAGGGCGCGGTAGGGCAGCATCGGGAGGCTCCAGAGCAGGGGCCAGCCGAAGACCGCCGCGCCGCTCTCGTTCATCTGGCTCACAGCCGCGCAGATCAGTAGCGCGAAGGCCAGCGCTGCGCCGGCCAGGACGTAGGCGCGGCGAGCCCGTCGACGGCGCCATTCCCGCACCAGCAGCGCGGCAACGACGACCGTCGCGACGCCGAGCAGCGCGACGAGCGGCGCGCCGAGCCGTCCCCACGAAGCGAGGAACTCCCGCGTCGCCGCGTAGAAGCCCGAGCCGTCGCCGGTCGTGGCGACGTAGTCGTAGCGGGGGAGCAACGGCAGCTTCGAGCCCGAAGCCGCGAGAGCGGCGAGCGGAACGACGACACGAACGGCCGCGAGCGCGACGAGCGCGCCGCGCACGCTCACCTCGGCGTCAGCGCGACCACGGGAATCACGCGGTCGATCCCGGCCTGGTACTCGTCGAACGTCGGGTCGCGGTCGGCCTGGCGGCGGAACAGGTCGTCGCGCTCGGGCCCCTCCAGCACGGCCGCAGTCGCCGGGAAGGACTCCGTGCCGACCTCGACGTCGACCTCCGGGTGGGCCTGGACGTTGTGGTACCAGCCCGGGTTGTTGGGGGCCCCGCCGTTCGACGCGAAGACGACGTACCGGTCGCCGTCCACGAGATAGATCGCCGGGTTGGTGTGCCGGCGGCCGCTCTTCGCGCCGGTCGTCGTCAGGAGCAGGAGCGTCTTGCCCTCGAAGTAGCCGCCCACGCGCCCCTCGTTGGCCCGGAACTCGTCGATGATCTCGGCGTTCCGCTCCCGCTCGGTCGGCATCGCGCCGACTCTACCGCCGGGCCGCGTGATTGTGATCCGGATCAGAGAATCGGCTCATCCTCGCGTGTCTGCGACGGAGATTAGGGGTTGCACCTCCGGTAGAGCTCGTACCACCACGGGACCTGCGCCCGCCAGGTGTCGAGGTTGTACGGCGTCTTGAAGACGTACCAAAGATGGCATTGAAGTTGCTCGTACATGCTCGCGTACACCTGTGAGCTGTAGGGCCGCCACCCGGCCATCGCGAACGCGTCGTTCCACATGCCGGTTGCGGCGGGCGTTCCCATTGCCTGCGCGAGTCCGCTCGGCGTGACGCTCAAGGTTGCTCCATACGGTGTGTTGATCCACCTCGCAGCCACCGCGTAGCGCCCCATCGTGGTCGCCGATGCCGACGACGTGAAGATCGAAGCAGCCACTGCGCCCAGTGCCGCGAGCCACAACAGTTGACGGCGCCATCTCATCGGGCCCTCCTCGCTCGAGTCGACCCCTAACGTGGAGTTTGCCATCCCTCGGGGCCGCGTGACCAAAATAAAGTCCCTGGAAACACGGATGTTTGTCCGATTGTGGACCTAGTCTGCACTGGAACGCGCCAAACGGCCGGATGCAACCCTCGGGCCAGGCGTGGTAAGCGCAGGGATGCCCTGGTTAGCCCTGGACGGGTCCGGTCGATGCTTATAGCCTCACGCGATGGGCGCGGGCGAGTTTCCCTCTTCGGAGCAGATCGAGAAGTACAAAGAACGCCTGGCGAAGTTGGCCGCCTACGGGATGACGATTCCGAATGTGAACGCCCACGCGGGAACGATGCTCTTGCGGATGGCATGTGTACGGTCGCTCATGGGCGAAGCCGGCGAGCGGCTAACCGCCGAGCAGGCGCTCATTCAGGTCATTCACGAGGAGATCGCCGAGATCGCAGACCTCCCGGACGGGCGTCTCCTCGCAGAGATCCTCGCCTCCGACGAACGCGCGGAGCTCCGCGCCGGCGAGCGACAACGCCGAGCGGGCGTTGTCTACTACCTCGGCGACAAGACAATCAGCGCTGAGACGATTCGGCATACCCATCAGCCGAGAGCACTTCTTCGGTTGGCCCGCAGAATCCTCCGGCGCGAGTACGCGGCACGGGATTGATCTCATCCCGTCCCGGCTGAATCACTTGCGACGAGGTACAGATCAGCGCAGATCCTTGTTCGACTCCATGTCGAACCACATCCCGAAGAGCACGAACTGCGACCCTGAGATGAGGAGCAGGGCCACCAGGACGATCGTCGCCGGGGGGATCCCGTGGCCCATGAAGCGCAGCACGGTCTCGAACGTCCCGAGCGCAAGGCCGAGGAACGTCATCACGAAGCCGAGCATGTAGAAGAAGACGAGCGGGTGGAAGTCGCGGATCACGTACTTCTCGCGCATCCGCCAGAAGAAGCCCTTTACGAGCAGCCACGAGATCCGGGGGACGACCTTCCGCACCTTGATCCCGCTCTTCTCCCCGACGCCGTAGATGGGGCGAGACGGGACGTCGCGGACGCGCGCGCTCCAGACGTTCAGGTGCACCAGCATGTCGTTCGGGAAGCCGTAGCTCTTGTAGATCCGGTCGAGGTCGAGCAGCTCGAGCATCGGCAGGCCGAGGGCGGTGTAGCCCGCCTGCGAGTCGGCGACGTGCCAGTAGCCGGATGCGATCTTCGTGAACAGGCTCAGCACGGCGTTCCCGAGGTAGCGGTAGCGCGGGATCTGCTGCCAGGCCTGGCCGGTGAAGAGGCGGTTGGCCTTCGCGTAGTCCAGCTCGCCGCGGGCGACCGGGAGGGTGAGCGACTCGAGCTCCGCCGGATCCATCTGGTTGTCCCCGGCCATCACCGCCGTGACGTCGACCCGGTCTGCGAGGGCGCGCTTGTAGCCGGTCACGATCGCGGCCCCGACCCCTTGGTTGCGCTCGTGGACGAGGACCTCGACGCGCGGGTCGCCCGCCCCCCGGGCACGCTCGACCGTGTCGTCGCGGGACTTGTCGTCGACGACGTAGATCCGGTCGACGAAGCCGGGGATGCCCGCGATGGTCTCCGCGATCAGCCGCTCCTCGTTGTACGCGGGCACGACGACCGCGACGGTCTTCCCTTCGAGCATCCCGCGCTGAGGCTACAGAGCGCTTCGGCCGGGGTCGGGCGCCGGACTTAGTGGCTCTTTGTTACTAAGTCCCGGGTCATGTCTTCTTCGGCCCGTACACCCCGCTCGGCTGCTGCACTCGCGGAAGTCGGGACACGGCTTTTCAGAGTTTGTGGCTCAGAGCCACAAACTCCCGGCACCGACGCTATGCCGAGGGTCGAGTGGCCGCGCCCGGACGGGCGGCCACGCGGTCCCAGGTCAGCGCGGCGAGTGCGCCGAGGATCAGGCCGATCAAGGCCGCGACGACGATCGAGTTGCGCCGGCTTCGGGCCGTCGCCTTGCTCGCGACCGCCCGCGTGAGGATCCGGCCGCGCTCGACGGTCTCCGCCTGGGCAAGCAGCGGGCGTACGGCAAGGAGATCCTGCTGGACGACTGCGCGGCGCTGCTGGGCGGCGAGCACCAGGGCCGCCGCCGCGATGCGGTCGCTCGAGCCGACGCGCGGGAGCGACGCCTCGATGCGCGCCACCTGCTTGTCGAGCGAAGCGAGCTGCTGCTCGTCGGACTCCGCCTGCGCCCGCAGGGAGGCGATCTTCGTGTCCACGTAGCCGGCCGAGAGACCCGCGACAGCGATCCGCGCGAGCTCGTTCGCGGCGCGCGCGATCTTGACGCGCTGGCCACCCTTCACCGTGATCGCGTAGAGCGGCACCTGGCCCGCCTTCGGCACCGTCCCGCCGACGACGTTCGCCGACGTTCCCGAGCGCAGTGCGCCGATCGGCAGCCCCACGTCCGCCGAGACCCGCCGCAGGGTCGACTCGGCCTTGACGATCGCGCGGACGCTCGCGGGGTTCGTCTGCGGGCTCTGGATCAGATTGCCGCCGCTCGGCGAGTACGGCGTGCCCGGATAGAGAACGGCCTGCGCGCTGAAGGTCTGCTTGCCGCCGGTCGAGACGAGATAGCCCAGCACGGCGCCGAGCACCAGACCCGCGAGCGGGAGCCACCACCGCGCGGCGAGCGCGCTGCCGTACCGGCCGAGATCGACCTCCTGCTCCCCCTCCACGTCGGCGGCGCTCATCGGGCGGCGACTCTAGCGCAGGCCCAGTCCCATTCGGCCTTGAGCCCTGCGTCGACGCCGACTCGCGGCTCCCACCCGAGCTCGCTGCGGATCCGCGTCGTGTCGGCGTTCGTGCGCCGCTGGTCGCCCGGGACGGCCGGGTGCTCCCGCACGTCGAGCCTCCGCCCGGAGATCTTCTCGAAGAGCGCGATCGCCTCCCGCATCGACACCTCGTGCGCGCCGCCGACGTTGTACGTGCCGTTGCCGCGAGCCATCGCCAGGATCGTCGCCTCGACGACGTCCGACACATACGTCCACCCGCGGGACTGCGCTCCGTCGCCGTAGAGCGTGAACGGCTCGCCCGCGGCGAGCGCGAGCGCGATGCGCGTGAACGCCATGTCCGGGCGCTGGCGTGGTCCGAACGCGTTGAAGTACCGCACGACCACCGCGTCGAGGCCGAAGCCGCGCGCGTAGGCGTGCGCGAGGTGCTCGCACGTCAGCTTCGTGATCCCGTACGGAGAGAGCGGCCGCGGCGGCGTGTCCTCGGGCGTCGGGTACCGCTCGGCCTCGCCGTAGATCGACGACGAGGACGCGAAGACCACGCGCGCGCCGTCGCGAACCGCGGCCTCGAGCACGCGCTGCGTCGCGAGGACGTTGTCGCGGAGGTAGTGCGGGAAGACGTCGCCGAAGCTGCGCACACCCGGGCGGCCCGCGAGGTGGAAGACGCCGTCGAAGCCCGCGAAGTCGAGCTCGTCGACGGCGAGGTCGAGCCGGCGGACGTCGAGGCCGCGCGCGTTCTCCTCTTTCAGCGCCGGGTCGTAGTAGTCGGTGAAGGCGTCGATCCCGACGACGTCGTGCCCGGCCGCCTGGAGCGTCTCGGCGAGGTGCGAGCCGATGAACCCGGCCGCGCCGGTGACGGCGTAGCGCATCAGGCCTCCCCGGGCTCGGTCGCGACGGGCTCCGGGAGATCCTCGGCGTACGGCTCGAGCGTCCCGTCGGCCGCCGCCGTAAGCGACAGGTGCGAGAAGAACCGTGTCATCACGACCCCCTCGCGGAAGTCGCCGAGGCGCGGCTCGGGGCGCTCGCCGGCCGCCAGCGCAATCGCGAGCTCGGGGTAGCGGCCGCCGGCCGCGAGCGGCAGGGGGAAGCCGCCGCCGAAGCGCGGGTTGATGTCGGTCACGAGCTTCGTCCCATCAGGCTCGCGGAAGCACTGGATGTTGGCGGGGCCGACGAGCCGCAGGGCCTCTGCGACGCCTGCTGCGTGCTCGATCAGGTCCCAGTCCTTGGTGCTCCGGCCCTTGATCGACTCGCCGCCCTTCGACTCGATCATCGTGCGTGGGATCGCCGCGAGACACCGCCCTTCGAAGTCGGAGAACACGTCCACGGAGAACTCCTCGCCGCGGCAGACGGCCTGCACCATCGAGTCCACGGGCGTGTAGCCGAGAAAGAACTCGAGCTGTTCCCGTGTCTCGGCCCGGTAGATGTGGCGGGAGCCGAAGCCTTCCCGTGCTTTCACGAGGACGGGTAGCTCGACGTCGGCCGGCAGGTCTGCCGGGAGCCAGGTCGGCGGCGAGCCGATCCCGCGCTCGAGGAAGAGCTCGTGGGCGAGGTACTTGTCACCAAGGCGGTCGACGAGCTCTGCGTCGGGCAGGAGGACGAGCGCGCCGAGCTCCTCGCGGGCCCGGGCGAGCACGGGCGGGTCGAGATCCGTGAGCGGGACGATCAGGTCGACGCCGTGCGCGCGGACGAGGTCGCGCAATGCCGGGAGGTACCCGGGTGTTGCAATGCGCGGCACCAGCGCGTAGCGGTCGGCGTGGTAGAGCGCCGGCGCGAGCGGATTCGCGTCGGTCGCGATCGTCGTCGCGCCGGCGCGACAGAACGCCGTGACGATGTCGACGCGCTGCCCGGCGCACGTGAAAAGGACGGTCGGCACGGCTCAGAGCCTAATCCGCAACCGTTACGCATTCGTTACGAGAAGTCACTGACACGGCACGAGTTTCTTCGTACGATCGCCGCAGGGGAGGCGGTAGGGCCGACCCTTCCCAGGAAGCTAGGCGTTGTTCCAGCCGCCGGTCTCGCCCTTGTACGTGGCGCCGAACAGCGCGAGCGGCGTGCGGGCCAGGATCTTCAGGTCGACCCAGGCAGAGCGGTTCTCGACGTACCAGACGTCGAGCTCGATGCGGTCGGCCCAGGGCAGTGCCGCGCGGCCGTTCACCTGCGCCCAGCCGGTGATACCCGGCTTGACGTCGAGGCGGCGCCGCTGGCGCTCGGAGTACCCCTCGACCTGGTAGCGCAGGGTCGGGCGCGGGCCGATCAGGGACATGTCCCCACGGACGACGTTCCAGAGCTGCGGGAGCTCGTCGAGGGAGAGCCGGCGGAGGACGCGGCCGACCCGGGTGATCCGCGCGTCGCCCTGGTTGACGGCGAGCCCGGCGCCCTGGTGCTCGGCGCCGACCACCATCGTCCGCAGCTTCAGCAGGTCGAAGTCGCTGCCGCCCACGCCGACGCGGCGCTGGCGGTACAGGACCGGCCCGCCGTCCTCGAGCTTGATCGCGACCGCCGCGGCCGCCAAGAAGGGAGTTGCGAGCGCGAGGCCGAGGCCAGCTCCGACGACGTCGGCGGCGCGGTTCAGCGCGTCTTCTCCCATACGGCCGGCACGCCATTCCGGAGGTAGTTCCCGAGCGCCTCGACGGTGGCCCACGTGACGAGCGTGTAGTAGCGCGGCAGCCCGGGACGCGCGGCGGCGAGCGCGAGGAACGCGAGCTGCGCGGCGAGCGCGGCGGCGTACACGCGGCCCTCCCGCGCCAGCGCGGCGCTCGTCGCTAGCAGGGCGACGTGCAGGAGCCCGCTGCCATAGCGAAGCAGCCGATGCGAGAGCACCTCGGCGAGGTAGACCGCGTCGAGCCCGCTGAACATCCGACCCCGCAGGACGATCAGCCAGCAGTGCTCGAACATCCGGACTTTGCGCCGGTACTCGTCCTCGACGTCCGGCGAGGGCTTCTCGAACGCGTGCGCGTCGGGCTCGAAGACGGCGCGCCGGCCGCGCTGCACCATGAGATACGGGAAGGCCAGGTCGTGGCCGAAGCGCGGATCCACCGCGACGTAGTCGCCGCGGCGCACCGCGTAGATCGAGCCGTTCCCGCCCGTCACCGAGCCGAGCCGCGACTCGGCGGCCCGCACCAGCAGCTCGTAGCGCCAGTAGGCGCCCTCGCGGTTCGTGCCGTCCGGCGCCTGCAGCCGCAGCTCGCCGCACACGTACGCGACGTCCGGGTCGGCGAAGTTGCGTACAAGCTTCCTCAGCGCGTCGGGAGCCCACGTCGCGTTCGCGTCGGAGAAGGCGAGGATCTCGCCCGACGTCTGCGGGACGGCGTAGTTCTGCGCCGCGACCTTCCCGCCGCGCGGAGCCCGGAGGAGCCGCACCCGCGGCTCGCGCACCGCGACCGCCTCCACGAGGTCGTCGGTGCGGTCGCTCGACGCGTCCGACGAGACGACGATCTCGACCTTGTCGGCCGGATAGTCGAGCTCGAGCAGGTTCTCGAGCCGCCGCTCGATCACCTCCTCCTCGTTCCAGGCGGCGACGATCACGCTCACGCTCGGCTCGACGTCGCCCTTGCGCACGGGACGAGCGCGCACCCGCGCAAGCGCCGCTGCGGCGAGCGGATACCCCACGTGGGTCCAGGCAAGCGCGGCCGCCGAACCCCAGAAAATGGCTCTCCGCATCGTTCCCGATCCTAGTGCCGGGCTACGATCCCGGCCGTGGAGACGCCGCGCTACTCGTTCGTCGTCCCGATCTACAACGAGGAGGCGACCCTGTGGGAGCTCTCCTCGCGGCTCACCGCCGTGTTCGACCGCCTCGGCGGGCCCGTCGAGGCCGTGCTGGTGGACGACGGGTCGACCGACGCCAGCTTCGAGCTCCTCAGCGCGCTCAACGAGTCGGATCCGCGCTTCAAGGTGATTCGGTTCGCGCGCAACTTCGGGCACCAGCTCGCGATCACGGCCGGGATCGACCACGCGAGCGGCGACGCCGTGATCGTGATGGACGGCGACCTGCAGGACCCGCCCGAGGTCGCCCTCGACCTGATCGAGCGCTGGAAAGAGGGCTACGAGGTCGTCTACGCGGTCCGCGAGGAGCGGGCCGGCGACCCCTGGCTGAAGCGGGTGACGGCGCGGGTCTTCTATCGGACGCTGCGCCGCATGACGGACGTGGACATCCCGGCCGACGTCGGCGACTTCCGCCTCGTCGACCGCCGGGCCGCCGACCAGTTTCGAGCGCTGCGGGAGAACAACCGGTACGTCCGCGGGATGTTCTCCTGGATCGGCTTCCGCCAGACGGGCGTCGCGTTCAAGCGCGACGAGCGCTACGCGGGCACGACGAAGTACCCGTGGCGGCGCTCGATGAAGCTCGCGGCTGACGGCGTCGTCAGCTTCTCGAACGTTCCGCTTCGCGCGGCGCTCGGCCTCGGGTTCTTCGTGTCGGGCGCCTCGTTCCTGCTCGGGATCGCCGCGATCGTCGCGAAGCTGCTCGGGATCGCCGAGGTCGTGCCGGGTTGGGCGTCGATCGTCGTCGGCATGTCGTTCCTCGGCGGTGTCCAGCTGATCGTGATCGGGATGATGGGGCTGTACGTCGCCCGCATCTACGAGGAAGTTCGGCGGCGCCCGCTCTACATCGCCCGCGACAGCATCGGCTTCGACGCCGAGAGCGTTTCGGGCCCACCGCTCGTCGGTGCGAGCTCCGAGCGAGACGGTTGAGCGCGCACTTCGATCCCTACGCGGATCGCTACGAGGACGAGGTCGAGCAGTCGATCGCCTTCGCGGGACAGGAGCACGAGTTCTACGTCGAGGTCAAGGCCTGCGCGCTGCTCGAGCTCGCGCGAGAGCAGCTCGGCGACCTCAGCAGGGTGCGCGCGCTCGACGTCGGCTGCGGCGTCGGGCTGACGGACGGCCACCTGATCCCCGCGCTCGGCGCGGTCGAGGGCGTGGACGTCTCCGAGCCGGAGATCGAGCGCGCCCGGGCGGCGAACCCGGCCGCGGACTACAGGGCCTACGACGGCGGGACGCTCCCCTTCCCGGACGACCGTTTCGATCTCACCTTCGCGATCTGCGTCGTCCACCACGTCGAGCCGCCGGACCGGCCGCGCCTCCTGGCGGAGATGGCGCGCGTCACGCGTCCCGGCGGCCTCGTGGCCGTCTTCGAGCACAACCCGCTGAACCCGCTGACCCGGCTTGCCGTCCGCAACTGCTCGTTCGACGAGGGCGTCGTGCTCGTCGGCGCGCGATCGCTGGCGCGCCAGCTCCGTGGCGCGGGTCTCACCGTGCTCGCCTCGCGCTACGTCCTGTTCTTCCCCTGGCGCGGCGAGCGGCTGCGAAGGCTCGAGCGGCGCCTCGCGCCGGTCCCGCTCGGCGCGCAATACCTTGTCGCGGCTCGTCGCAGCGGCTGAGGCGCGCTTCGGCGCGGTTGTCGCGGCGCTCGCCGTGCTGGCGGCGGTGCAGGGGCTCGCGCTCGGCTTCGTGATCGAGCTCCAGACCTCCGACAGCCCGGGCTACACCGCAGCCGCGCGGGCGCTCGCCCACGGCGGCTACTCGACCCCGCTCGGCAACAACGTCTCGCCCGACCTCCTGCTGCAGGGCGGGGCACAGCCGACGCCGCTCGCCGACGTGGACATCACCGGACTCCGCCTGCCGGCGAGCGTCCGGAATGCCCATGAGCGCCAGACCATGCGGACACCCGCCTACCCCGCGCTGCTCGCCATCACCGGCGGCGGCGAGGAACGCCCCGCGCGGTTCTTCCTCTACGCCGTACAGGCATTCCTCGCCGCGGCGTCGGTCGTGCTCCTCGCCTTCCTCGCGAGAAGGCTGTTCGGCCCGCGCGTCGCCCTGCTCGCAGCCGCCGCATACGCGGTCGACCCGTGGACGAAGCGCTACGTCACCCTCGTGATGACCGAGACCCTCGCGGCGTTCCTCGTGGTCGCGACGTTCTACGCCTTCGTGCGGGCCTGGCAGGGGTCGTCGCCGCGCTGGTGGGCGACAGCCGGAGGACTGGCCGCGCTCCTCGTGCTGACGCGCCCGGCGTTCGCGCTCGCGCTGCCGCTCCTCGTCCTCGCACCGCTCACGCGCCGGCAGTTCGTCGGCGCGGCGGCCACGGCAGCCACTGCCGCTGCGCTGCTCGTCCCCTGGCTCGCGTGGACGGACGCTGCGACCGGCCGACCCGTGCTCTCGAGCTTCGGCGAGGGCTGGAACCTGCTGCTCGCCGCGCACGGCGAGGGGCGCGGGACGAGCGCCGGCGAGCTGGCGCACGATCCGGCGTACCTGCGCGACTTCGAATCGGTGCACCGCTTCGCGCCGTCCGCCGCGGAGCTCGCCCGCGACCCGAATGCGCACCCGCACTACCTCGCGCGCGCCGACGCCGAGCAGCGCCGCATCGCCGTCCGCTTGCTGCGCCGCCGGATCTCCGCGGAGCCGGGCGAGGTCGCCTGGGAGACCGCGTTCCGGGGTTACGTGCTCTGGGCGGTGCACACCGACTGGTTCCAGCCGGCCAACCGCGCCGCGCTGCTCGTGCTGCGGCTCGCCGACTGGATCACGTTGCTACTCGCGCTCGCCGGCGCGGCGGTCGGTCTCGCGCGTAGGGGGCCGGCGCGCGGGCTCGCGATCTTTCTCGCGGCGTTCACGGTCCTGAACGCGGTCCACCACGTGGAGGCCCGCTACGGCATCCCGCTGCGCGGACTCGTGCTCATGCTGTCTGCGCTCGGCGCGGTCGCGCTCTGGGAGCGAGCGACGTCCCGAGGAACGCGGCGGTCCACAGCGTGAGGCAGGCGATGTTGCCGGCCGAGGTCAGATAGGACTGCGTCAGGGCGAGCGTGACGCCTGCGAGCAACACCGCGACGCAGGCGGCGGCACACGGGTCGCGCGTCATGCGAATCGCGCGCGCGGCCGTGACGAGCACCGCGGTCAGCAGGGCGACGACCAACGCGAGCCCGGCGACGCCGAGCTGCAGCAGCACTCCGAGATAGGAGTTCTCCGGGAGCGCGCTCAAGAAGTTGCGGTAGCGGTCGACGAAGACCCGTTCCTCGGTGCCGAAGCCGTAGCCGGCGAGCGGCCGGTCCGCGGCCTGGCCGACGGCGCCCCGCCAGGCCTCGGCGCGACCGCTCGTCCCGAACAGCTTGCGGCGGTACGGCCGCGGCGAGCCGCCGAGCTCGTCCGCGAGCGCAAGCGTCGACTCGGCATTCCGCGACTCCGGGGCGACTCGCTGCGGCTGCGGAGGGCGCGGACGGGCGCGCTCGGGCTGCGGAATCTGCGACACCGCGACGTTGACGGCGAAGAGGGCGAGCACGCCCCCGACCAGCGCGAGCCGGCGACGCCGCTCCCAGGGCAGAGCCAGCGCGACGCAGGCGAGGCCCACGGTCGCGGCGATCATCGCGCCACGCGAACCGGACGCGGCGATCGAGCCGTCGAGGAGGATCCCCGCAGCGGCCGCCCCGGCGCGACCTGCGGGGGTGCGCGCGGCGCGCAGCGCCCAGAGCGCGAGGGGCAACGCGATCGCACAGAGCATCGACAGGGTGTTCGGGTTGCCGCCTAACCCCATGTATCGCGCGGGAGACTGCGTGTCGGCGTGCTGGACGGCTCGGTCCGGGAAGCTGACGTAGAGGAGTGCGCTCAGAGCCGCGACGACCAGCGCACCGGCGAGGAGAGCGTGGAGCAACCGCGCGACCACTCGGGGCCTCCCGGCGCACGCGAGGGCCAGCGCGATCCCGCTCACGAGCACGGCCGCGAACGCGACGCCGCGACCGAGCGTCAGCCACGGGTCGACCGACCACGCCGCCGAGGCGAAGGCCGCCGCGAGCAGGCCCAGTGCCAGCGCCAGCGCCGGGGATTCGAGCCGCGGCCGCGAGCGGCGCCAGGCAGCCCACGCCGCCGAGACCACTGCGAGCAACCCGAGCAGCGCCCAGCGCCACGGGCGGGCGAGCAGGAGAAACGACACGTCCCAGCTCGAGGCGAGCGCGACCTGCAGGATCGTGACGACGAGGAGCGCCTGGATCGCGCGCTGGTAGAGCAGGTCGATCCGCTCGGCGGTCGGCGCTATGAGAACGCTCCGAGACGGCGCAGGATCCGCTCCACCTCGCCGGGATCGACGCGTACCGTCGATGCGGCCGGCCGCTCGCGCACGCTCGCGATCCTCGTCTCGCCGCCGCGCCGGTCGTACGACTCGATCACGCGGCCGTCCTTGTCCACGCAGATCTCGAGCGCGTAGGGATTTCCGGCGCGCGGATAGATGAGGCAGGCGAACGTCGCGAAGACCCGGAAGCGCTCGGGCATCGGCGAGCCGAGCGGGCCGATCGCCGCCCGCACCGCCGCGATCCGCCGCACCTCGTCGCGTTCGTGCCGACGCCCCTCCCAGCGACCGACGCCGACGAGCACGAGCAGCCCGGCGAGGACCGCGGCCACAACGAGCACGGTCCGCCTCGTCACGCCGCCCCCGCGAGCTCGAGCAGGAGCGCCCGGTAGCGGCCGACCGCGACCGATCGGTCGGCCTCCCGCAACACGTACTCGCGGCCGCGCGCGCCCATCTCGTCGAGGTCCAGCTCCCCGTCGTAGGCCCGACGAATCGCCCGTGCGAGGAGCTCCGGGCGGCCCGGGGGCACGACCACTCCCGCGCCGACCTCCTGCACGACCTGCGCGGTCTCGCTGTCGGCGTCGGCCGCGACGATCACCGGCCGGCCGACCGCGAGGATCCCGTAGAGGCGGCTCGGCACGACGTACCCGGAGAGGCCCCGGGCGAGCCCGACGACGTGGACGTTCGCGGCCGACAGCGACTGCGGGAGGAGGCCGCGTGGCTGGTACGGCAGGAACGCCACCTGGTCGGTCTCGAGTAGCTCCGCGAGGTTGCCCAGCTCGAGGCGACGGGCCCCGTCTCCGACGATCGCGATCGTCAGGTCGTCCACGTCGCGCAGGAACGTCGCCGCCCGGACGAGCGAGTCGAGGTTCTGCGCGTGCCCCACGTTGCCGGAGTGCATGACGACGAACCCCTCGGCGAGGCCGTTCCGCCGCGCCCACTCGTTGTCGCGCGGCTGCGGGTGGAGGGCCGTCGTGTCGACCCAGTTCGGGATCAGGCGCAGGCGGCTCGGATCGGCGCCCTTCCGCTCCAGGCGCCGCTGCATGGTCTCGCCGATCGCCACGACGCGGTCGGCGCGCTCGAGGTACGCGCGGATCGCGGCGCGCAGGGCGGCGACGACGACCGGGTTCTCGAGCCGCTTCAGCTCCACCGCGATCTCCGGGAAGACGTCCTGGCTGACGACGACCATCGGCGCCCCGAAACGGCGCGCGACGAGCAGTGCGACGTCGCCGATGATCGGCGGGTCGGTCATGCAGAGGATCACGTCGGGCGGGTCGGCGCGCAGCCCCTCCACGAGCGAGGAGACGAGGTAGGTCGCGTAGTTCAGCCCGCGCAGCGCGATCCGCCGCCGGTCGAACGCGGTCGAGCGGACGCGGACGATGCGCACGCCGTCGTGCTCGGTGACTCCCGCCTCCTCCGCCCGCGCGCGCAGCAGGCCGGTTACGACCGTAACGTCGAAGTCCTTCGTCAGCTCGCCGCAGAGCTCGGAGAGCAGATGCGCGGTCGCTTCGATTCCCGGCCAGTAGTACTGGTTGAGAACGAGCAGCCGTGGCCGCCGCGCGCTCATGCGTCCTCCGCAGTCGCGAGCGCGCCGAGGCCGAGGAAGCCGCAGAGCCAGACGGTCAGCGTCGCATTGTTCCCGGCCGCGTAGAGGTAGGACTGCACCGAAGCGAGCACGACGCCGACGAGGAGCACGGCGGTGCAGGCGACGACGGCGCCGGTCGCACGCTTGCGCAGGCTCAGCAGCAACGGCACGGCGAGCGCGACGAGCAGCGCGACCAGCAGGAGGTCGCCGATCAGCCCGATCTGCAGGAACGCGCCGATGTACGAGTTCTCGGGGACGCCGCCGAAGAACGAGTAGAACCGGTCGACGAAGACCCTGTCCTCGGTGCCGAAGCCGTAGCCGAGCAGCGGCCGGTCGGCGCCTTGCTCGAGCGCCCCACGCCAGGCCTGCTCGCGGCCGCTCGCGCCGACCAGACCGCGGGCGTGCGGCCGGACGTAGACCGCGTGGCCGGGGTTCCCGAGCTCGTCCTCGAGCCGGAACGAGGCCTCCGCGTCGTTCGGCGAGCCTGTGAGGATCGAGGATGCCGAGGGCGACTGGCCGGCCCGCTCCGGAGGCAGCGTGTCGGGAAGCCGGCTCAAGCCGAGCCCCGCGACGAGGAGGGCCGCGACGCCGGCGGCGAGCGCAAGGCGGGCGCGCCGCGTCCGCGCGAGCAGCACCGTGACGAAGAGGACGCCGAGGAAGGCCGTGGCGAAGGCGCCTCGCGAGCCCGATCCGACGATCGATCCGTACAGCAGGGCGCCGGCGGCCAGCGCGGCGACGCGCAGGCGGCCGCGCGACTCGATCGCGATCCAGGCCACGAGCGGAAGCGCGGCCGCGAAGAGCATCGACACGGTGTTGGCGTTCTGCCCGACGCCGCGGAAGCGGGCAGGGGCGTTCGGCGTCGCCTCCTGGAACGCGTCTCCGGGATAGAGCACCCAGACCGCGAGGCCCAGCAGGCCGACGGCGCACGCTCCCGCGAGCACGGCCAGGGCGAGCCTCCTCGCCGCGGGCGGATCTCCGGCCGTTGCGTAGCCCAGGGCCGCGGCGACCGTCAGCAGTAGCCCGAACGAGAGCGCCCGGGCTGCGGTCAGCTTCGCGTCCACCGACCAGCCGGCCGACGCCGACGCGACGAGGACGACTCCGGCGGCGAGTGCGAACGGAACGACCCGGAGCCGCTCGACCTCGAGGCGGCCGCGCCGCGACCACGCGTACGCGACCGCAAGCGCGGCGAGCGCGACGAGGGCCGCGCGCCAGAGCGGTTGGGCGACATGCCGCACCGAGGGCGACCAGTTCGACCCGAACGCGACCGCGACGATCGTCGCGGCGACGGCGACGTGGACGATCCGCTCCAGAGGAGCTCGACGCAGGGCCTCGCGCACGGCGGCTGCAAGGATACGCGGGTGTCCCACCCTGAGCGGATCGTCCCGGACGAAACGTCGCCCGGAATCGTCGCGCTGCACCTGAAGCGCTACGAGTTCGCGCGTGCCTACTGCGGCGGCGCGGCCGTGCTCGACGCCGGCTGCGGCGTCGGCTACGGAAGCGCGTATCTCGCGGAGGTCGCGGTGCGGGTCCTGGGCGTCGACGTCAGCGAGGAAGCGATCGTCTACGCGAGGTCGCGATACGCGAAGCTCAACCTCGAGTACGTCATCGCCGACCTCCTGGCACTCGACCTGCCGGATTCCTCCTTCGACGTCGCCACCTCGTTCGAGACGATCGAGCACGTCGAGGACGTCGAGGGGTATCTCGGGCAGATCGCCCGCGTCCTGCGCCCGGAGGGCACGTTCATCGTCTCGACACCGCGCGTCGACGAGACCACACGCGCACCGGAGAACCCGTTCCATCGCGTGGAGCTTTCGCGCGGCGACTTCGAAGCGGTGCTCCGCACGCGGTTCGAGGAGGTCGAGCTCTATGGGCAGCGGCGTCTCCAGACCGCGCGGCACGCACTGCTGCAGCGCATGGACGTCCTGGACCTGCGCAAGCGGCTGCCGGTCCTGCGCCGCGCCTCCCGTCTCGTCGGAACGGCGCCGATGGCGGAGGTCACGCTCGAGGGCATCGCGATCGAGCGTGACGGCATCGAGCGCTCGACCGAGCTCGTCGCGGTGTGCCGGAGGCCGCGGGCGTGAAGATCGTCCAGCTCGTCACCAGCGGCGACGTCGCGGGCGGCCAGCTCGTGACGCTGCAGATCGCCCGAGCCGCGCGCGAACACGGTCACGCCGTCTCGTTCGTGTCGCCCACGCCCGGGCCGTTCCTCGACCGGGCCGACGGGGAGGGCTTCGACACAAGGCTGCTCGACGTGTCGCGCACCTACCGGCTCGGCGGCGCCGCGCGGCTGGCGCGCCTCCTCCGCGGCAGCGAGATCCTGCACACGCACACGCACCTTGCCGCACGCGTGCTCGGCCGGCTCGCGGGCCGTAGCGCAGGCGTCGCCGTCGTCGACCACCTGCACATCGAGAACCACTTCCGGCCGCAGAAGCTGCCCGCGGCAGCCCTGCGGTCGCTCGACAACTCGACCGCGCGACTGAGCGCGTCGCTGCTCGCCGTCTCGGAGGACACGCGGCGCGCGTTCGAAGAGCAGGGCTATCCCGCGGGGCGGATCGAGGTCGTCCCGAACGGGATCCAGCTTCCCTTCCCCGACGCCTCGAACGGCCTGCGGGCGGAGCTCGGCGTTCCCGCCGACGCGCCGCTCGCCGGCGAGATCGCCCGGCTCTGCGACGTCAAGGGACAGCGCGAGCTGATCCAGGCCGCGGCGCGCGTGCCGGAGCTGCACGTCGTCCTGGCGGGCGAGGATCTCGAGGCGGGCGGCGCCTTCCGTGAGTCGCTCGAGCGCGAGGCGGGCCGCGCCGGCGTGTCGGATCGCGTCGCCTTCGCGGGCTACCGCCCGGCCGAGACCGTGCTCGGCGCGCTCGACGTCTTCGTCCTGCCGTCGTGGACCGAGGGGATGCCCGTCACCGTCCTCGAGGCGATGGCCGCGGGGAAGCCCGTCGTCGCGACTTCCGTCGGCGGTACGCCCGAGCTGGTGGTGGACGGCGTGACCGGCGTGCTCGTGCCACCGCGGGATCCGGAGGCCCTGGCCGCCGCGCTGCGCGAGCTTCTCGCCGATCGCGCGCGCGCCGGCCGCCTCGGAGCTGCCGGTCGCGCAAGGGTTGCCGAGCGCTTCACGCTCGAGCGGATGACCGACCGCGTGCTGGAGGTGTACGACGAGGTCGCCGGTCGGTAGCAGCGTCTCGGTCGTGATCCCGACTCGCGGCGACTCGCCGTACCTGCGCGAGGCGCTCGACAGCGTGCTGGCGCAGGATCCGGCCGAGGTGATCGTGGTCGAGAACGGCGCGGCGACGCTCGACGAGGCCGACCTCGGCGGCGCGCGGCTCGTCCAGCTGCCGGAGGCCAACCGCTCCGTGGCGCGGAACACCGGCGTCGAGGCGGCGGAGTCGCGGTTCGTCGCGTTTCTGGACGACGACGACGTCGCGCTGCCCGGGCGCCTCGAGCGGCAGCGACGGTCGCTCGAGGAGGAGCCGCGGGCGTCGCTGTCGTTCGGTCGCGTGCGTGTGGTCGACGACGACGGCCGGCCACTCGACACGTGGAACCGCCTCCTCACCCGGCGCTTCTACCGGGTGGCCCGAAACGGTGCGACGTACGAGGAGATTCTGGCCGCGCCGGCGCCGATCTATACCTCCGCCACGATGGTCCGGCGCAAGCGGTTCCTGGCCGCCGGCGGCTACGACGCGCGCTTCGACGCGTACGAGGATCTTGACCTCTACCTGCGGCTCGCCCGCGCCGGCACGATCGTGGCGTGCGGCGGCAAGGCGCTCGCGATCTACCGCCTGCATGGGCAGAACACCCCCTCGGCGCGGCTCTACGAGGGCTCGCTCGGCGTGACGGAGAAGCACCTCCCCGGCGCGACCGGTCGCGCGCGCCGACTGCTGCTCGAGCGCAGGGTGGACGCGCTGTGGGGTCTCGGCCGTCGCGCCGACGCGCGCCGTGCCGCCCTGCGCGCGGGTCTCGAGGAGCCGATGCTGCTCGCGCATCCGCGCTTCGTGAAGCGGCTCGGCGGCTCGCTGCTGCCGTGAAGATCGCGCTCGTCACCGAGATCCCGGCTCCGTACCGGATCCCGCTGTTCAACGAGCTCGCCGCGCGCGACGGCGTCGAGCTGCGCGTCTACTTCCTCAGCCGCAACGACCCGCGGCGGAACTACCCGGTGTACGAATCGGAGTTCCGGTTCGACTCGGAGGTCCTCGCCGGGCGCGACGTGCGAGTCCGCGGGCGCTGGGTCGTCCTGAACGCCGGCACGCGTCGCGCGCTGCGCCGGTTCGCGCCCGACGTCGCGGTCGTCGGCGGCTGGAACCAGCCCGCGTTCTGGAGCGCGCTCACGCTCCCGCAGCCCGTCGTCGTCTGGGTCGAGAGCACCGCACGCGACGAGCGCCGCGGTCGCGGGCCGCTCGAGCTGGCGAAGCGCGCGGCGGTGCGGCGTGCGGCTGCGTTCCTCGTCCCGGGACGCGCGGCCCGCGAGTACGTGCTCTCGCTGGGCGTCCCGGCAGCGCGGATCGCGGTCGCGCCGAATGCCGTCGACGAGTCGCTCTTCTCGCGGGTCGACCGCGAGCGGGGGTCCAGCCGCTGTCGCTTCGTCAGCGTCTCCCGCCTGTCCCCGGAAAAGGGCGTCGACGTGCTGGTGCAGGCGATGCACGGCGTCGACGCGGAGCTCGTCGTCGTGGGCGACGGCCCGGACGAGATGCGCGTTCGCGATCTCGCACCGGACAACGTCACCTTCGCCGGGCGGGTCACGCGCGAGGAGCTCCCCGGGTACTACGCGGCAGCCGACGCGTTCGTCATGCCTTCGCGCTCCGAGACGTGGGGAATCGCGATGCAGGAGGCCGCGACGGTCGGCCTGCCGCTCGTCTCGACCGAGGCGCCCGGCGCCGCCTACGACCTGATCGAGGAGGGCATCAACGGCTTCCGGGTGCCAAGCGACGACGTCACGGCCCTGCGCCAGGCCCTCGAGCGCGTCGCGGCGGACCCCGAATGGCGCTCGCGGGCGCGCCTCCGCACGCTCGAGCTCGCCGAAGGGCTGACTGCGGCCGCGTGGGCCGCAGCCGTCGAAGGACTCGCCGGGAGTCTCGTCAGGGAGTGATGGCGGCGCGCTGCTCGTCGGAGAGCGCGTCGAGGTCGAGGCCGGTCAGCTCGACGGCGACGGGGTAGTTCGGCGTCCCAGAGGTGTACTGCGCCATCATCATCAGCCGCTCCTGGCTCCGCGGCTTCGACTGCTTGTGATACCCGGAGGTGTCCGCGAACATCACGGTCGCCCGCGGGCCCGTGCCGTAGCGCCAGTCGGTCTCGGGAGCGACCGCACGCATCTGCTCGTCGGTGGCCCGGCCCTTCTCGTCGCGCTCCGGCATCGTGCGGTTCGGCCCGTACGGATGTGTGCGCTCCGCATAGGTGAAGGGCCCCGCCTCCTCCGTGACGTCCGTGAAGAAGACGTAGAACTTGACGTTCACGAGGTCGTCGCCGTCGCGATGCCACAGCTGTGTCTCGGTCGCGTCGCCGGGCGTTGGGATCGTCAGCCAGAGCTCGAGCGAGCGCAGGAGGCTCTTGAGCTCGAGATAGCGGTTCGCGACGGCGAGCACCTTCGGGTGCAGCGCGACACGCGCGAACGGATCGTCTGCGTCGAGCGTCCGCGGCAGCATCGAGGCGATGTAGTCCTTGCCGTCGCCGTTGTCCTTGATCCCGGCCGGGCCGCCGAAACGCTCGTAGACGCCGCGCGCGGCGGCCGCGAGCTCGTCGTACAGCTGCTGCTCCCCCCCGAACAGCTCGTCCCAGGTCCCGGTCGCGATCCCGTTGGCGCGCAGCTCGTCGACGAAGCGCTGCTGCTTCGGATCGTCGAGGGGCGGAGCGTCGAAGCGGCGCGCCGCGTTGCGCTCTCGCCAGTCCTTGAGCTCCCGCTCCTCACCGGAGCCGCGGAGGCTGCGCACGAGCGATCGCATCAGCGCGAGTCTACCGAGGCGGAGGGCGATTTCCGGGCGACGAGGAAGAGGTTCGTCGCGTTGTCGTCGGCGCGCAGGAGCCAGCGTGTGTCGAAGGGAATCTGGCTCCCCAGGATCTGCCACCGCCGCGCGCGAAGCAGGCGCGGACCGAGCCGCGCCAGCACGGTGCGCCATACCGCGCCGAGGGCCGCGTACGCGCGCCGGCCCGAGAAGTCGACGCCCATGAACGGGTAGATCTCGAAGCCCGCTCCGAGCAACGCCGCCTTCCACTCAGCCAGGCGATGCTCGTGCTCGCCCACGTCGCGCCGGCGCAGGACGCCGTGCTCGACGCCGTAGCTCGTCCGCAGCTCGTCGTCGAGCGGCACGTCGAGGAGCACGTTCAGCTCCGCGTTCGAGAGGTTGTCCGGCTGGTAACGCTCGACCGCAACGAGAAAGCCGCCGGGACGCAGGACGCGCGCGAGCTCGCCGAGCGTCGCGTGCAGGTCGTCGGAGTGATGGAGCGCTGCGAAGGCCGCGACGAAGTCGAGCGACTCGTCGGAGAGATCGATCCTGTTGAAGCTGCCGACCACGCGGACCAGCTTCGACTCGTCGGCGCCGGCCGCCGCGAAGACCGCCGGCATCACCGTCTCGACGAACTCGCGCGAGGGCTCGAGCACGTAGATCCGCTCGACGCCCGAACGCTTGCTGAGGGCCGCGGAGACGTATGCGGACCCGGCCCCGATCTCGATCCCGGTGCCCCAGCGCTCCGTGCCCATGACGAGCTCGGCGCGGTCGAGGAGCTCGTCGACGGCGCCGTGCAGGTACGAGAGCGGTTGCCCGGACTCGACCGTCTCGACGACGCGTTCCGCGACCGAGCTCATCGCCCGCCGCGACGCCTCGGACACGTCACCCTCCGCCGCCTCGCTCCAGTCGAGGATCTCCGATCCGGCCATGGCGCAGAAGGCTACGCGGTGTGCCGACACTGTCTCGATTCCGTGACACAACTGACTTAGTGGCTCAGAGCCACAAAGTCCGGGAAGCGCTTTGTTCGGGGCAGAGCCGGCGGCGAACGGCCTGGAACCGAGTTAGTGACAAAGAGCGAGAGCCACTAAGTCCTGAGCTAGGGTGTCTCGCCGTGGAGACGAGCGCCGCACCGCGACCGCGCGACGCTCTCGTGACCGAGGTGCTCGAGCCCTCGCGCGGCTGGGTCGGCCTCCGTCTGGGCGAATTGTGGCGCTACCGCGAGCTCGTCCTGTTCTTCACGTGGCGGAACGTCCTCGTGCGCTACAAGCAGACCGCGCTCGGGATCGCCTGGGCCGTCCTCCAGCCGCTCTTCCTGATGCTGCTGATGACGCTCTTCTTCGGGAAGTACGCCGACCAGGCGGGAGTGCCGGGCCCCGTCTACTACCTCGCCGCGCTCGTGCCCTGGATGGTCTTCTCGAACTCGGTCGCGCAGTCGGCCAACAGCCTCGTCTCGAACGCGAACCTGCTCTCGAAGGTCTATTTCCCACGCCTGACCGCGCCGATCGCAGCCGTTCTCGGGACGCTCGTCGACTTCTTCGCCGCCTTCGCGATCCTGGTCGTGTTCATCCTCGCCTACGGTGTCCACCCGCGCTGGTC